>NZ_WVIE01000004.1 GCF_010091945.1 Myxacorys almedinensis A | reverse complement strand
TACTGCCACCAACCGAAGAAGCCGTCGATTGCGATCAACGACAATCTCTTGCTCCCGGCTTAACCCGAACTCAGGTTGTTTGAGATCTATTCAGTTATTAGCCGCTTGAGCATCAGCTAATAAAGCGCAATAAGACATCTCAATTACTATCTTTTTTGAATGAAGAGAATAGCTTCAGCCCAAAAAGTGTTTATTTAGATTTAGTGATGAGATGCGCCCAAATGTAGAAGGGGCTAAATAGCCTTCCGAGAAAAAATTGCATTTCGCACGCAGTAACGAGATCGGTTGAGAGAATTGTGCGATGTTTGAGGAAATAGAGAGAGATTTTACGGAGATCATTGACTAGGAGTAAAGGGAATGCGATCGGGCGTTGCCAAGGCTGAAATCGCAGCATTCTAAAACGGTGCTGACTAAGACCAATCGTGCGAAAGAAATTGAGCAGATACGATCGCTCAAGCCGCCACCGAGGGATCTGATGCACGATTGTCATATCTGGGGCATACCAAATCTCCCAGTTTGCCAGCTTAATGTGAGATAGGGCTTCCGTTTCTTCACCTTTGAGCGCAAAACCGTTGCCGACGGGACCTTGAACAATTTGATGAGGTGACACCTGATCTAGCCAAACCTGCCTGCGAATGACTAACCCTGCACCAACCGGCAGCCCTCGCTTGTGAGAATCATAGCGAAAGCTGTCTTTGCGTTCCATGGTGGGCAAGTAGTGAGCAATACGATCAAAATTTTGAGGTGGCTCGACTTCGTATTGGGGTAAAATGCGGCTGCCGTATGCGCCTGCTTTGGGGTGCTGTTGCCCGAAGGTATAGGCAGCCGCAACCCACGTCAGGGTAGGGATGTTGTCGTCATCCAGAAAGCCAATCAGCGTGCCTTTTGCTTCTTCGATCGCCCGACGACGCGCGATCGCGGCTCCCTGCTTTGGCTCAAAAATGTATCGCAGTTCCCATGGCTGATGCCAATCGCTTTGGTATTGCTTGACAATCTCGGCAGTATTGTCTGTGCTGTTGTTATCTACAATGACAATTTCCCAGCAGATGCTTTCAACATGGCTTTGTAGCCGCAACTGCTCAAGGATTGCTAGAAGTTTATCTGCGCTGTTATAGCTCCGAATTGCAACAGTAAAATCTAACCTATCTGTTGAGCAAGACATAGCATTGGTACAAATTCTGCACCTTTATGTTGCCCAATTTAAGAGAAGGGTTTGCGGCTTTCTGAGCACGATTTGGTTTACACAACTCTGGCGAGTTGCCAAAAGTGAGACACAAAGAGTCATCCAAGTGTCTCTAAGAATTGATTTAAGCCTCAACTAGGCGCAGAGATCGGGTTTAGCGTCCTGATTGCCTAGCAACACCAACCCTTTTGCATCCATACTAAAATCTTCTCCAGGGGTTAGACCTTGATGAATAAGCTGCTGATAAAGCGTCATTGTTGTAATGCGGCGAATTTCTCTCATCACATATCCTGGAATGACCTGTTCGACTGCCCAGCAAAACGCGACAGGATCTGACCACACAAGGCGCTCTAAGCTGATGACCACAATGCCTGCAACATCTCGCAACGTGAGTCGGCATCTAAGCCCAACAATGATAGATTTACCGATGTCAGCGTTGCGGGTTGCTAGAGCGCAGGTCAGTCTACTAATCTCAGTTTCTAGGTGCAGAGGGGTTGTTTCTTGCACAGGCTCTTTCTCCCAAAGGGTTGTAACGTTTCATCAAAAATATTGGAATTTTGAAAAGTATACCTTGGGATAGATTTTTGGTTTAGAAGAAATAAGCAGTGTAACAAAACGTTTTAATTCCAATTCGCGAAAAACGGACGTTAGCGATCGCTGGCGTTTGATCAAGGTCGAGAACTAGCACTTTATAAACTCTGAGCAAACGCTCCTTGAAATCGGTAGGAGTAGCTGGTGGATGGGTCGGGAAGGAAGTTAGCCCATCGACTCATCCACCCATCTCCCCATCGACTCAACGTTGACAATTTACTAGAGTTATCTGGGCTTGCTATGAGGTCAAGCCAAGTGCTGTTCTACCAAGGTCGCTAAGTGGTCTGTCCAGTAGGTAACGAGTTCCATACTCTCGGCTTCGACCATAACTCGAATGACCGGTTCGGTTCCAGACGCCCGCACGAGAATGCGACCTTGATCACCCATCGCGGCTTCAGCTTGCGCGATCGCATTCATCACCGGATCGCACGCTTGCCACCCTAACCGCCGTACCCGATCGTCCACCCGTACATTCTTCAGCACTTGCGGATAGGTTTTGAAACTGCGATCGACGAGTTCTGCCAGCGTCGCGTCAGATTGCTGCACCAAGTGCGCGAGGTGCAGCGCAGTCAACAACCCATCGCCGCTCACCGTGTAGTGAGGGCAGAGAATATGCCCCGACTGCTCGCCGCCCAGCTTTGCGCCCCGGCGCACCATTTCGGCATAGACATACTGATCGCCCACCGCCGCACGAACCAAATGACCGCCAAGTTTTCCCCAAGCTCGCTCAAATCCCAGGTTAGACATGACCGTAGCCACGATCGTATTTCCGGGTAATTTGCCAGTCTTGAGCAGGTCTTGCCCCCACAGGTAAAGAATATAGTCCCCATCAACCGTTCTTCCGTGGCTATCTACGGCTAAAACCCGGTCAGCATCGCCGTCAAAGGCAAATCCTAGATCGGCGGAATATTGATCAACGGCAGCCTTGAGCAGGTTGAGATGGGTAGAGCCGCAGTTGACATTGATGCGATCGCCATCGGGTGTTTCATGCAGACAAACCACCTCTGCCCCCAGCCCTCGAAAGACCTGCTCGGCATGGCGGGTAGCGGCTCCCCACGCCAGATCTAACACAACTTTTAACCCTGCAAGAGGGCACTCGGTTTGCGTTTTGAGCGGTGATTGAAGGGCATCTAAATAGTCATTCACAAGTTCAGGACGGTGAAAATATTTGCCCCACGGGCGATCAGCCGCACCCAGCGCACCGCCTAGCGCCACAGAGACCGTTTCTAGATCTCCCCGCAAACACGCTTCAATGTGCTGCTGAAGCTCTGGCTCAAGTTTCGCGCCAGTGGCACTAAAAAATTTGATACCGTTATCTTCGGGCGGGTTGTGGCTAGCAGACACCATTACCCCCCCGATCGCGGCGGTAGTTGCGGCTAAATGGGCAACGACCGGAGTTGGGCACAAGCCCACATCCCACACCTCTAGCCCCGATGCCGTCAACCCTGCGGACAGTGCCATCGTCAGCATATTGCTAGAGTTGCGCGAATCTTGACCCAGGATGACAGCAGAACAAGGTGCTGTGAGGTGCGCGCCGCAGAGAGGCAAGACATGCCCTGCCCAATAGCCAACCTGCATCGCTAAAGGGGCGGTTAACAACTCCCCTGCCTTTCCTCGAATGCCATCGGTGCCAAACAGCGCAGAAGTGGGTAAGTTGAGCGTTTCCCAGTGCATTCCCAAGCTCAAGCGGGAAGCTGAAGGACTGGTTGCCTCAGTCTGTTGGGGCAATGAAACCATAGAAAATTGTCTTCCTCACACAACACGTCAAATCACACAACACGTCAAATCACACAACACGTTAAATCAACCATCTAGAACTTACGCACTCAAACGCAATTTTGCCCCCCAACCCCCAACTTTGGGGAGCAAGAGATCAAAGTCTCCAAGTTTGGGGGATTTAGGGGGCGAGTGCGTAAGTCCTGCCATCAAACGTTCGCTGTATGCAGCCCGTAGCAGCAGTGTACCGCGACGCAATTTTTGCCTAAGAGTGCCCGACGCTACACCCCTGCTGCGGTTAACAACGGCTCAAACGCATCCCAACTCAACCCCTGCTCGATATATCGAGGAGCATTCGGATTGTAGGGGCTTTCCAACCGATCTACTGCTTCTATCTCAGCATGATCTGGTAACACAGGAACATCTGGATCGAACGAGGTTGGATTCATTAACGAACTTGAAAATCCTTTAAAGATTGCCACTTGATCTGGTTGTCCGTTTACTCGAACAGACGCCAGCAAAACTTCATTTGGGCGCTTGATTGTGTATCGCTCTAAGCGATCGCCAATGGGAGTATTCATGAGAGGCATGAACTGGCTACGAGGAGGTCAATTTCAAACTAAAGTAAGCTTTAAACAGAGGATAAAAGCTAGAAGATTGAAAAGGTTAAGCAAAAAGGTCAAATCACTAGAGTCAAACGATTAGGTTTAGTTTCCCATCGCCGATCGCTTACGTTTGCCTAAGCGGAAAAACACAAAATATCCCAAATACAGCACATAAATTCCTAAACCAATCAGTCCTAAAAATCCTAAAAAGTAAGGTCTAGCTCCGGCATGAACGTATTCGCGAAACAGCCACGGCGGAGCCAGCCACACACTACACGACGCATCTGAAACGAGTTGTTGACTTGAGAGCAGAGCGCACCGCAAATACGTCGGGATTTGAATTAAAACCCCTAAAACACAGTAAATTGAGACTGCCCATCGCCATGAGGTGAGCGAGAGCCGCAACGGGCTAGATGGCTGGTCTCGAATTTCTTCGTTGAGGTCTGCCCAAAACCAGAGGGAAATTGGCATCAAAATTCGAGCGAGCCACCCCGCTGCAAACCCGATGGGAAATGCCCCAATTAGCAGATAGACCGCGATCGCAAGCAAGCTTGATACCCGCCAGTAGATGATCAGCAAGCGCTGGATTGCCTCAGATCGCTGCGTGAATGCCCAAATCAGCAAGACCAACGGGACAGCGACCGTGAATAAGATGGCTAGGCGGTAGTCAGTCCAGGCGAGGGAAGATAACCAAAAAGGGGCGGTCTGCATAGAAATCGAGGGATGAGGGGCAGGGCATGAAAAGCAGAGTTGGCAGTTCAGCCTATTCAGTATAAAGGAAAGGTTGAAAATGGAGCCTTTGCTGATCTGAAGTGCAAACCGAGGTGGGAGACAAAGAAATCGGCTTGGTTGTTGTTTTCAAGGTTTGAGACTCTGATATGCAAGACTTCAATCTTAAGACTAGACTCATCAAGCCTGTAGTTATATTGTGATTTTATTGGACAAATTGCGCGATCGTAGCTGCCAACCCAGCTAAATCGATCGGTTTTGAGACATAATCGCTGGCTCCAGCCTCTAGGCATCGTTCGCGATCGCCCTTCATTGCCATCGCCGTTTGCACAATTACCGGAATAGACTGATAGCGTTTTTGAGCTTGAAGCTCTCGGGTGAGCGTCAGACCGTCTACTCCTGGGAGATTAATATCCATCAAAATCAGGGTAGGCAGCGATCGCTGAAGAAATTGCCACATTTCGCGGCTGTCTTTCGCCCACGTAACTTCGTAGCCCAGCTTGCCCAGGTAAGCCATCATCAGTCGAGCATTGTGAAGATTATCTTCGACTAGAAGAATATGATACGAGTGGGCGGGGTTAGACGGGTTAGACGGGTTAGACGGGTTAGACAGTGGCTTGACCCTGGGCGGCGATGCCAACAAAACAGGCGCAACCGGGAGCCGCGACGATGGGGCAAAGGCTGGAGAAGGCTCTAGAGCGTCGGAAAGATGAGCTAGATCGGTGAGGGGCAGTGCGATCGTAAAGCGTGATCCTTGCTCGATCATCGATTCTACCCTGACCCATCCACCGTGCAACTCGGCTAGTTTCTGGGTCAGTGCCAACCCTAGCCCTGTCCCTTCGCCGCGACTCGCATTGGTTAGCTGCATGTAGGGACGAAATAAAAGCTGCTGCTGCTCTTCAGAAATTCCGATGCCGGTATCCCAAACGGTGAACTGGACATAGCCGCTGATCAGTTGCACAGTGAGACCGACAGAGCCGCGAGTTGTAAACTTTAGCGCATTGGAGAGCAGATTAAAAAGCATCTGCTTGAGGCGCAACGGGTCAGCAACGATGCTTGTCACGTCGGGCGAAATCTCTAGCTTGAGGGCAAGCCCTTTATCGCTGGCTTTTTCGTGAACAAGCTTAAGCGCAATTTGGCAAACGGGCTTCACCTCGGTGACTTCTTTCTGCAAATCTAGCTGATTGGCTTCAATTTTAGAGAGATCCAGAATGTCATTAATGAGCGCCAGGAGATGCTGACCGCTACTGAGAATAATTTTGAGATAGTCTTGGTGACGAAGATTAGTGACCTCGTAGCCCTGCTCTCGCAGCAAGTGGGTGAACCCTAGGATAGAACTGAGCGGCGTGCGGATCTCGTGGCTGGTGTTTGCTAGAAATTCACTTTTAAGTTTGCTGGTTTGGATGAGTTCTCGGTTGTGGGCTTGAAGCGAGAGGCAGCGTTGAGCTAGGCGGTGCGATCGCGCTGCCTGACGCACCACTGGCAAGACCTGCTCGATTGCTCGATCAATGAGATGCGATCGCAGGTGCAGAAATAACGGTTCGGTCGGGTTGGGGTCTGCGCTGCCTGTCGCCGAAGCCGCGATCAGCCACCCGATGTCGCCCCATCGATCTCCTAGATGCCACCGAGTTTGCCCTTGGGTTTGCTCTAAAAGCGCCAACTCTGCACTGGTGAAACGGCAACCGCCTTCGAGGGAGAGCGATTGGCTAGCCAGGTCGCTTAGAGGGCGGTGGGGCACAGGGGCAGTTGAGAGGTGACAAATCGCCCATTGATCTGGCTCTGGGGTTGGTTTGGCAATGGCGATCGTAGTTCCATCTAACCCCAGGCTCAATTCCTCGACAAACACCTGCAACACTTCCTCCTCAAGGGATGACACGGGGGGTTCAGGGATCTCGTCGGCACCACTAAGGACATCATCTAGCCGGAGGCGAAGCTTATTGAGATAGCGCTCGATCCAAAGGTCGGCGGCGAGCGGGTCAGTCTTTGCGTTGATTCTAAGCATGACTTGCTGCAAAGACGACTCAATTGCAGGTTCGCGAATTGCATGATGGCGATGCAAATTCATAATCACGGACGGCTTAAGGCATGGACACATTCAAGACAAGACCAACTATTGACCCATCCTACCGAGATCTACCGATGCCTTAGGACAGTCTAGAGAGTGGCTTCATAAACCCTTATTAATAAACGCCCTGTGTGAAGAAAATTCTGAAGTTAAAACTCGCGCGTTGAGAACAGCAGCGCTGCGATCGCGAGAACAAAGACAATATACAACACTGCATAACTCGCGTTGGCAACCAGCACATCTGCGGTCGGAATTAGATTGTAAACCGCCTGATTTTTAAGATCGAGGCGCGAGAGATCGGGCAACACGAGATATAAACCTTGGGTTGCCGCTTCGATTGAAGGATTTTTAGCGAGTTTGCCAAATTTGACAAGATCTTGGCTAAACTGCCCCATCAAGAAAACACCGAAGGTGAAAAGCGTGGCTAAGAGAGAACTGGTGCAAACGCCAAAGCCAAGCGCGATCGCAGTGATCAGCGACAGTTGCAAAAACAGGAAACTCGACGAAATTAACAGATCCCGCACGGAAAACGGAACCTTGGCAACATACAAAATCGCCAGGTTGATCGCCGTCATGGCGGTGACTAAAACGGCAAGCACGCCAGACAAGCCCCAGTGTTTGCCGATGATAAATTCAACGCGGCTCACGGGTTTTGCTATTAAAACAAACACGGTGCGCTTCTCGATTTCTTTGTTGATCAGATTTGTGCCCACAAAAATTGCCACGATCAGACCCAATACCGCCATGGCAGCGAGTCCGAGATCCAGCAAAATCTTCTTCTCGGTAGCGGCAGCAATTTCGGGCAACAATCGGTAGGCGAGAAGCATTGCCAACGCATAAAAGCCAACCAGATAGAGAATGCGATCGCGGATCACCTCTCGAAAAACGTTTGTGGCGATCGCGCCAATTCGTCCGACGGTGCTACCAACACCAGTTACTGCACTTTTATTCATGGCGGGTTCCAATTCTGTCGTGGGGAGATACGCCAAAGGGCATCACACCAACACGATACCGGGATTTTTAAAAAGCGCTTCACATTTTTCTGGCTTAGCCAATTTTCCCAGTTCAGCCAATTTTCCTGAGGTATTTATTTCAACAGGACGTACGAAAAGCGTTGCAGATGTTGCAGTGCATCCGTAGGTCGTTACGAACAAGGTTCCGGGGGTAACGAATCTTGTTTATGTCGTGACGAATCTTGTTTGTGTCGTGACGAATCTTGTTTGTGTAGTTAAGTCTCGGTTCAGTATCGCGACAGATTGGGTTCGTGTCGTTTAAGGTCAATGTCGTGATGTCATACCCAATTGATTTTTCACGGCGACAGATCCTCGACCCCCCTGCCTACGGCATCCCCCCTGGGTCAGGATGGACTTTCCGGCTCCCCTCCTGACTAAAGAGAGGTTGGGGGAGGTCGCACATCTATAGCATTTACAGATTAATTTGGTATCACTCAGTGCGTAAGTCCTGCTTATAACATGTGTCATTTGTCTGTGTAGAAAGGAAAGGATCAACCATCCGTCTCTGGGGTTGACAGAAAATCGGGAGAACTGGCTGCCCCACATTGAACGGTGCCAAATGCCTGCGTTTGGGGAAGAGAGACCGCAGGCGGAGCCGGAGAACTAAATTGCAACTGTTGGGGCGGAGCGGCTTTTTGAGATTGAGCAATGCGGCAGGTCTTGGTGAGAAAATAAGCATCGGTGCGGGCGCTTGGGCCTTGCCAGATTCCGTGCAATTCCAAGTCGTAGGCATCCGACACAACCCGCCCATCGAGATTCCATAACTGATTCTCAGCAATTTGGGGCAGTTGAGCAAATGCCTCGTTTCGCACCGCCGGAAACTCTTGATCCAACTCTGACAGCCACCGCTCAACCTGTGCCCACGGTTTACCCTCTAACCTCTGCTTCACTGACTTTTCGGCAGCATCTAACAAATCGACCCCGCGAGAAAACTCAACCCGTTGTCCAGAAGGTTGCAGTTCTCGCACAAAAGCGCTCTGCTCAAACCCTTGTGCCCGAAAGCTGGGATATTCGACCAACCAGTTTTGCACCACAAAGTAAAATTGAAACCAACAGCTAATTACCAAATTGGCGAGTAAGACCAAAATGATATTTTGCCGATTGGCAGGTGTGGGTGTTGTATAGAGCGGGCTTTTGGTTTTGGGGTTGGTTGTGATGAATTTGGGAACCGACCACACGATCGTAGAAATCGGCGGCCAGCTAACAAACGCTGTTGGGGTAGGAACCGCGCGTCCTTCCCAGGTGCCAAAGAGGTAAACGCAAATCAGCGCTCCGACAATCCAAGGCCCGACAAAAAGTTCGTAGAGCTTCAGTTTTTTCTTCACTTCAGGTTCGTACACAAACCACCAGGTTCCCAAAATCAGGAAGACCCACCCAAACGATGAAATAATGCGCTCTGCAATTTGGGGTGGCGCTGGGGAGGTGAGAGCAGCAGTTAGCGCTGAGAAAATACTTAGAAAGATTAAGGTTTGCCAAGATGCCCATTGGGCAGGCTGCATCAGCTTACGAATTTGGTCGAAGATGGCTTTCATGGGGAGAGGGAGCAACGTAAGGTCTGTAGGGAGGGATAGGAGGGCAGGTTAGCAATCAGGTCAGACCGTAGAACAGTCGGTCGGTTTAGGGAAGGGCTAACTTGCCGAGCGATCGCAAGTTCGGCATCCCATTCCTATCGTGATGAGCCGCGTCAAGCGTAGGTACGGACAGCGAGAACAAAGGTAACGGCGCTAAAACTGGCGGCATTTGCCCAAAGGATAGCTAGAGAGCGGTTGGGGAGTTCGCTAAAGGGCTGACGCTGCGCCCGTCCCTTAAACCGGGGTTTGTTTGGGGTAATTTTGTCTGGCGTTTCACGGGTCGGTTGGTTGATGTCTAAGATCCGATCAAGCCCCTCGATCGTGACTAGCTTGAGCAGAAATGCACTGATAAAAATGATGAATGCCAGGATGATCAAAAGAACGGGACTACTGATGCGATCGTAGAATACGTATCCAATGAGTTGCACCTTCAAAACCACAGGAAGCAAAGGTTCTACGAGGAAAAAGATCAGCCAGCCCACAATCGTGACGACCAGATTTGCAGTAGCGGCGTACTGAATACAGATTTTTTGACCGATTCCTAAATAGTTCTGAAGCACCATCGCCTCAATTGCGATCGCCAGCACAATAAACAATAGCTGAAACAAAATCGCTCGTAAGGGCAACACATCGGTAAACATTGGCAGCGTGTTCCATGCTAGACAACAAGATTTTACGGTGAGCCGGGCGGTTTAACGCGAGTTTGGGAAGAGGAGACAAAACGCTAGCCTAGGGAAAGAAAATAGAGTATATTTGAACTACGCTATATATAGCGCTTATGCGATACTGAACGGGCAGAAATGAGCCTCGTAAAGTATCCACTATAAGCGACTACAATGAACTTGCAGATAGGAACCCAAACAGCCATGACGAGAACCGGAGTGGGGATTCGGACAGCGCAAACGCGATCGGAACGCCTGACTGGACAAATTCACGTCTATGATGGCGCGGGTAAAGGCAAGTCTCAGGCAGCGCTAGGGGTAGTGTTGCGCTCGATTGGGCTAGGAATTCAGACCTTCTCTCAAACTCGGGTGCTGCTGCTGCGATTTCTCAAAGGACCGGGGCGAATTTATGACGAGGATGCCTCCATTGAGGCGCTGCAACGGGCGTTTCCCCACTTAATTGATCAAGTTCGCACGGGGCGAGCAGACTATTTTGGGGCAGACGAGGTAACGCCCTTTGATCGCCAAGAAGCCCAGCGTGGGTGGGATGTGGCAAAAGGCGCGATCGCATCGGGTCTCTACTCGGTGGTCGTGATGGATGAACTCAATCCGGTGCTCGATTTGGGGCTGCTGCCGGTGGATGAGGTGGTGAAGACGCTAAAACGTAAACCTGACCCAATGGAGATCATTGTCACCGGTCGGGGCGCGCCTCATGCCCTGATCGACATCGCCGATCTGCACTCTGAAATGAAGCCTCACAATCCCTCGATTGTGAACGAACCCGGTGTGGCAGGCATCGAGATTTACACCGGGGCAGGTAAAGGAAAATCTACCAGCGCCTTGGGAAAGGCATTGCAGGCAATCGGTAAAGGCATCAGCCAAGATAAATCTCATCGGGTTTTGGTGATGCAATGGCTCAAAGGCGGTGCAGGCTATACCGAAGATGCGGCAATTCAAGCTCTGCGGCAAAGTTACCCCAACTTGGTGGATCATCAGCGATCGGGGCGAGATGCGATCGTATGGCGCGGTCAGCAGCAAGAGCTTGATTATGTCGAAGCAGAGCGGGCGTGGGAAATTGCCAGAGCCGCGATCGCGTCGGGTCTTTATAAAACCATCATTCTAGACGAACTCAATCCCACAGTTGATTTAGAACTTCTGCCGGAAGAACCCATCGTGCAAGCCCTACTGCGGAAACCAAAAGATACAGAAATTGTGATCACAGGTCGCTGTAAAAATCCACCAGCTTATTTCGACTTAGCAACTGTTCACTCAGAAATGGTCTGCCACAAGCACTATGCAGAGAAAGGCATAGACCTAAAACGGGGCGTCGATTTCTAATTTTTTTCACCGTTCGTTCTCTCTAGCCGTTACGATGACAGAGAGAGTTTCAGGACAGGTGTACTGATGCCCCACAGGTGTACTTATGCCCCAGAGGATGTCTCAGAGGGTGATCCCTCGACCGGCAGAGCGCTTGAGCATGTCAGGGTCAAGACCTAACGCGGAGGGCTAAATGGCGCGAACGCCAACGATTACCTACGATCGCGGTACGTTGATTCTCCACCCGCCCCCAAAAGGGAAAGTGTGGGTCGATTTTGCCACATGGGACGATCGGATTGAAAAATTTCGCGTTCCGGCTCATCAATATCGCCGTTTGGTGCTGGCACTGCGAGCAGAAGGAACAGAATTAACCGACAAAGCTAAGGAGTTTCAAGAAATCGAGCTAGTGCCCACGCGGGTGATGGAGCCATATCTGCATCAGCAAGAAGCGCTAGAAGCGTGGAAAAATGCCGGACAGTCGGGGGTTGTAGTGCTGCCAACCGCCGCCGGAAAAACCTATCTGGCGCAACTGGCGATGCAGGCAACGCAGCGCAGCACTCTGATTATGGTTCCAACGCTGGATCTGATGCACCAATGGTACGCGCAGTTAGTAACAACGTTTCCCGATGTAGCAATTGGGTTGTTGGGCGGCGGATCACGCGATCGCACCCCCATCTTGGTGGCAACCTACGATAGTGCCGCCATCCATGCTGAAACGTTGGGCAATCAGTATGGGCTGCTCGTGTTTGATGAATGTCACCACCTACCGAGCAGCTTTAATCGAGTGATTGCCGAGTATGCGATCGCGCCTTATCGGTTGGGATTGAGCGCCACACCAGAACGAACCGATGGCAAACACGACGACCTCAAACTATTAATCGGTGAAGAAGTCTATCGCAAAACCGCCGCAGAACTCTCTGGCTCGGCACTGGCAAAACATGATATAGAACAGATCAAAGTCACCCTCTCGGCAGCAGAGCGAGAACGCTACGATCGACTCATCCACATCAGAAATGCCTTCTTGAAAGAAGCCAATATTTACCTCAGCAGTGCTCAAGGGTGGCAGCGATTTGTCGGGGCAAGTGCACGGTCGAAAGCAGGACGAAAGGCGATGTTAGCCCACCGAGAAGCCAAAGCGATCGCGTTTGGCACAGAAGGCAAACTGCGGGTTTTGGGGGAGTTATTAGCCCGTCATTATCCTGCCCGTACGCTGATTTTTACCGACGATAACGCCACGGTTTACCGCGTGTCTCAAGACTTCCTCATTCCTGCCATCACCCACCAAACCCCGGTCAAAGAACGCCATGAGATTTTGACCAAATTCAAGCAAGGCGATTACAAAACCCTGGTTGCCTCACGGGTTTTAAACGAGGGGGTAGATGTGCCTGATGCCAGCGTTGCGATCGTTCTTTCGGGCACAGGTTCAACTCGCGAATACATCCAGCGGCTAGGACGGATTTTACGCAAAGGCAAAGACCCAGCCAAACGCGCGCTGATGTATGAAGTGATTGCCGAAGATACGAACGAAGAAGGCGTTTCTCGCCGTCGGCAGGGCAACACTGCCAAGAAAGCTCCTCGACAGTTGGAGTTAGTCCCGTCGCGATCGACCTATCCGATTCCACCGCCTGCGGTTCCCCGCGCCGCCGAAGCTGAAGAAGATGATAACTGGTAGGGCAAGTCCAAGATTTATCCTCAACCTCAGCACTGTCAGGGGTAAAAGCAGGGGTGACTGAATTCTCGAACCCTGCCAAATACCAAATTAGGCTGTAAATGTTACAGATGTGTGACTTCCCCCAACCCCTCCTTAGCAAGGAGAGGAGCCGGAAAGTCCTTTCTGACCCAGGGGGGATACCGTAGACAGGGGGGGCGAGGATCTGTCGCCGTGAAAAATCAATTTGGTATGAGCGATCAGCGTTGATGCACAAATTGAATCGGGATCATGCACCTTTTTCATCGTTGAGAAGAATTCGTAGTGAATGCTACAAACCAAATTAGGTAAGCCTCTAATCTGAAGCCAGGAAAGCAATCTAGCGGAACTGGTTCTACTATGGCTAAGCAGCATTTGGCTAAGAAAAATTTAATTGTGATTGGCAATGGCATGGTGGGTCACAAGTTTTTAGAGCGGATGATTGCTAAAGGAGCCGCGCAAAACTGGAACCTGATCGCGTTTTGCGAAGAACCACGAGTGGCTTACGATCGCGTGAATTTAAGCGGCTTTTTTGATGGAAAAACAGAAGCCGATTTAACCTTAGTAGAGCCAGGGTTTTATCAAAACCATCAGATTCAGATGCACATCGGGGAGCGGGCAACGAAGATTGATCGCGATCGCAAGTGTGTGAGTTCTGCCCATGGCTCAACAATTCCCTACGACAAGCTGGTGTTCGCCACTGGCTCTTACCCCTTTGTGCCGCCCATTCAAGGCAAAGACGCTGACGGAACATTTGTCTATCGCACCATTGCTGATCTCGAAGCGATCGCCGCCTATGCCAAACATTGCCGGGTCGGAGTAGTGATCGGCGGCGGGCTACTCGGTCTCGAATGCGCCAACGCCCTCAAAAATTTAGGACTCGAAACCCACGTCGTCGAATTTATGTCACGGTTGATGCCCGTTCAGGTCGATGAGGCAGGCGGACAACTGCTCAAACGGGAAATTGAAGCGATCGGCGTTCGCGTGCACACGCAAAAATCGACCACCGAAATTGTCAACGAAAACGGTCGAGTCTACAAAATGGTCTTTGCCGATGGCACAGAATTGCACACCGACTTGATTGTGTTTTCGGCGGGGATTCGCCCTCGCGACGACTTGGCACGAGAGTGCGATTTGCAAGTTGGGGAGCGGGGCGGCATCGTGATCAATCAAGCCTGTCAAACCTCTGATCCCAATATCTTTGCGATCGGGGAATGCGCCCTCTACGACAATCAAATTTATGGGTTAGTTAGCCCTGGCTATCTGATGGCAGGCGTAGCGGCAGACAACCTCTGTAGCCCAGGCAGCAGCAGCTTTGCTGGAGCCGACATGTCTACAAAACTCAAACTGCTGGGCGTAGATGTTGCGAGCTTTGGCGATGCCTTTGCCAAAACAACCGGGTCTAGAGAACTCGTGATTAGCGATGCGATCCAAGGTACCTACAAAAAATTGGTGGTTGATGCCACCGCCACAACGCTCCTCGGGGGCATTCTCGTCGGTGACGCTTCTATCTACGGCAGCTTGATGCAACTGATGCAGACCAAAACGACCTTGCCGCCGCATCTAGAAGACTTGCTGTTGCCGCCCCGCTCTGGCGGCGAAACTGCCCTGATGCGGGTTGAAAACTTCCCCGATACGGCGCAAATCTGCTCATGTAACAATGTGAGTAAGGGCGATCTCTGCGCGGCAATTCGAGACCAGCAGCTAACCGATATTGCCAGCGTTAAGCAGTGCACAACCGCCGGAACCGGGTGCGGGGGCTGCGTTCCGTTAGTAACCGATTTGCTCAAGGCAGAACTTAAGCAAGCCGGAATCGAGGTGAATAATCATCTCTGCGAACACTTTGCCTATTCGCGCCAGGAGTTGTATCACCTCGTGCGATCGTCGGTTTCCTCTACCGATGCCGCACCACCGATCCAAACCTTCGATTACCTCCTCCACCGCCACGGGCGCGGGGCAGGATGCGAGATTTGTAAACCTGCGATCGCGTCTATTTTGGCATCGGTCTGGAATGACTTGATTTTGAACCCGTCCCACGCTGGGCTACAAGACACCAACGACGCCTTTCTGGCTAACATTCAGCGCGATGGCACCTATTCCATTGTGCCTCGGGTTCCGGGCGGCGAAATTACCCCCGACCAACTGATTGTTTTAGGCGAAGTGGCGAAAGAGTTTAACTTATACTCCAAAATTACAGGCGGACAGCGCATCGATTTGTTTGGCGCACGAGTCGATCAACTGCCTCAGATTTGGCGACGGTTGATCGAGGCAGGCTTTGAGTCGGGACACGCTTACGGAAAGGCGCTACGGACGGTGAAATCCTGTGTGGGCAGTACGTGGTGCCGGTTTGGGGTTCAAGATTCAACCTCCCTAGCGATCGCGCTTGAGTTACGCTACCGAGGCTTGCGCGCTCCCCACAAACTCAAGAGTGCGGTGTCGGGCTGCACTCGCGAATGTGCCGAAGCCCAGAGCAAAGATTTCGGCATCATCGCCACCGAGAAAGGCTGGAATCTTTACGTCTGCGGCAACGGGGGCATGAAACCGCAACATGCTCAATTGCTGGCAGCCGATTTAGATACCGAAACCCTAATTCGCTACATCGATCGCTTCTTGATGTTCTACATTCGCACGGCCAATCGGCTCGAACGAACTGCCACTTGGTTTAACAAATTAGAGGGCGGCATGGACTATTTGCAGCGAGTGGTGATTCATGATGCGCTCGGCATTTGTGCAGACCTGGAAGCCGAAATGGCGCACCAAGTTGCGACTTACGAGTGTGAATGGAAAGACGCGATCGACGATCCAGCCAAGCTAAAGCGCTTTCGCCACTTCGTCAATGCCGATCACCCTGATCCAAATGTGATTCGAGTCGAGGAACGGGGACAGTTGCGCCCCGCCTACGAGCATGAGCGACAACTCTTAACCATCGGCACGCAGCCCTAAGATACGTGTCCGCATTTACCAATCTCGCATCGCCGACTCTGGTTCCGTTTGCCGACCCTTTATCGTGCTTAAATTATGCAAGCCATCACCCATCAATCCACTGCAACCGATTGGATTACCGTGTGTGCAGTAAATGACATTCTGCCAAATACAGGCGTTTGTGCCTGGGTCAACCATCAGCAAGTTGCGATCTTTCGAGTTGGGCACGAAGCCACCCTGTACGCGATCGCTAACTACGATCCGTTTAGCAACGCCTACGTTTTGTCGCGGGGCATTGTCGGCGATCGGGGCGGCATTCCCAAGGTTGCCTCTCCGATTTACAAGCAAACCTTTAATCTTGCAACGGGAGAATGCTTCGACAACCCAGAGATCAGCGTGCCTACGTTTCCAGTTCGTGTTGTAGATGGGCAGGTTCAAGTCGGGCGTTTTGAGTAAGCCAGAACGTCGTTTTTATCAGCCTGATAACGCTGACAAACTAAAGTGTTGTGCTACACAAATAAAGCCAAACCAGATCTCAAAATCTCACGTATAATTAAAGGATGCACGGGGCTGTAACGGTTTCGACGGGCTAGCGAACGCTATACTATGCAGGTCGAGAGGGAGTCTACTCTCGTAAATCCAGGCTCAAAAGAATAGATGCAAACAACATCGTTCCTTTTGCTCGTGAAGCAGCAGTAGTTGCTTAATTAAAAACCTCTTCTAGGTTCGAGCGCTCACGGTTTGACGCCGTTAAAGATTGTGAGCAAACCCCAACGGCTGCTCTAGACGCTCGCCTCTGGTCGGTCGGCTAGTTAAGACAATACCAGAGCATCCCATCGTTCGGGATAAAGAACGATTCCCGCTTCGAGGATTAGAGAAGCTAAACCTGTGAATGAGTGGTGTACTAATACCTAGTTTGGACACGGGTTCGACTCCCGTCAGCTCCACTAAAAAACGACGCTCCACTAAAAAACGACTTAGTAGAAATGCTGGGTCGTTTTGTTTTGGGTGAAATGAGCTACTTGCCCCTCTTTAGTGATCGCCAAAATCCGCGAGTTAAAATCCACGAGTTGAAATCAGCCGCGCGACGGTGCAAAGTTTCCCAAAACCTTCTAAATTTAGGAGATAGCCTTTATTTAGATTGGTTGAGCCTTGATTCAACATGAAACTTTAGAATTGCTGGAGTGGTCGCGGCTTTGCCATCATTTAGCGACGTTTACTTCAACTAAACTGGGTGCAGTGGCTGCGCGCCAGCTTAAAATTCCGGCAACTCAGGCAGAAACACAAGTGCTGCTGGCACAAACGCAAGATGTCTATCAGTTAGAAAATGGGTTATCAACGGCGCTGAGTTTTGATGGAATCAGTGACATTGGCGATGGGTTAGAGCGGGCAGCGCTGCAAGGAATTTTATCTGGTTATGAATTGCTTGCGATCGCAACAACGCTATCAGGCGCAAGAACGCTAAGACGCACCATTGATCATCATCCTGAGATGGCTGTGTTAAACGCCTTGGTATCAGAACTACGAACCTATCCCGAAATCGAGCAAGACATTTATCGCTGCATTAATGATGATGGGAAGGTGAGTGAACGGGCAAGCCCCAAGTTAGCCGAGATACGAGATAAGCAACGTCAGGTGCGCGATCGCATTTACGATATGCTGCAAAAACTGATGCAACGGCAAGCCAGTGCCGTCCAAGAGCAACTAATTACCCAACGCGAAGGGCGATTTGTCGTGCCTGTCAAAGCGACGCATAAAGAGGTCATTTCTGGCATCGTGCACGATACGTCTATGAGTGGGGCAACGCTGTATGTTGAGCCTCACCAAACCGTGCAACTCAACAACCAACTCCGACAACTTCAGCGACAAGAACAAGCCGAAGAAGAACTGGTGCGGCGGGCATTGACCGAGCAAGTTGCGATCGTTAAGGAAGATTTAGAACGGCTGCTGGCGATTTGCACCACAGTAGATTTGGCAACGGCGCGATCGCGCTACAGCTATTGGCTCGGTGCAAATCCGCCCCGGTTTGTTGAGCAACGCGCTGGTCAACGCGCTGAAACAATTGTGATGCGCGAATTGCGTCATCCGCTTCTGGTGTGGCAGCAACACCATGAACAAGGAAATGCGGTTGTCCCCACTGACCTGAGAATTCAGCCCCATATTCGGGTTGTGGCGATTACAGGTCCAAACACAGGCGGCAAGACCGTTACCCTCAAAACGTTTGGATTGGCAGTGCTGATGGCGAAGGTGGGGCTATTTGTTGCTGCCCGTGAACCGGTGGAATTGCCGTGGTTTGATCAAGTCCTGGCAGATATCGGAGACGAACAATCCCTAGAGCAAAGTTTATCCACGTTCTCTGGTCACATTCGCCGAATTAGCCGCATCCTTAATGCATTAGTCATTGTCGATCGCCCCGATCAGCCAATCCCCGTTGCCTCTCCAGCCGCCCCAGTTTTTGTTGCAAATTCGCTGGTTTTACTCGACGAAGTAGGCGCAGGGACTGACCCCACAGAAGGCTCTGCTCTGGCGATCGCTCTCCTCAAGCATCTGGCAGATCACGCCTCCCTGACGATCGCGACTACTCACTTCGGTGAACTTAAAGCCCTTAAATACGAGGACGATCGCTTTGAGAATGCCTCGGTCGAATTTGACGACGTGTCCCTTTCTCCGACCTATCGCCTGCTGTGGGGCATTCCTGGGCGCTCTAACGCCCTCGCGATCGCCCGGCGGCTCGGACTCGATGAAGCCGTGATTACGCAAGCCCAAACTCAAGTCGGGGGCGCGACCGAAGACGTTAACCACGTCATCGCCGGACTCGAAGCCCAACGCCGCCAGCAAGAGACCAAGGCAACCGAAGCCGCACAACTTTTGCAGCAAGCCGAACGCTTTTATCGGGAAGTTTCTGAAAAAGCGGCAAATTTGCGCGATCGCGAGCGCCAGCTTCAGCAGCAGCAAGAACTCGCTGTGCAAGATGCGATCGCACAAGCAAAATCTGAAATTGCCAAAGTCATTCGCCAGCTTCAGCAAGGTAAGGTCACGGCTCAAGATGCCCAGCAGGCAACCGATGCTCTCAACCACATTGCCGCGCAACGCTTACCGTCTAACCAAGACCCAAAACCCAAGCCTGGATATCGTCCCACAGTGGGCGATCGCGTCCGCATTCCCCGGTTGGGGCAGACTGCTGAAGTGCTGAGCGTTTTAGATGAGGAAGAACTCAGCGTGCGCTTTGGCGTGATGAAAATGACCGTACCGCTCGATGACGTAGAATCGTTAGACGGTGAAAAACCCGTCAAAAAAATGCCCAAAGCTCAAGAGGTTAAAAAACCGCCTGCCTCGCCGCCGCCTGCTGCTCCAACGATCCGAACTGAGCGAAACACAGTTGATATTCGTGGGAGTCGGGTCGCAGATGCCGAAATTGCACTAGAGCGGGCAATCTCTGAGATTCAGGGTCAGATGTGGATCATTCACGGTCATGGAACCGGAAAGCTGCGTCAAGGTGTTCACGAGTTTTTGAGGCAGCATCCTCGCATTGAGCGGTTTGAACTTGCCGATCGCACAGACGGAGGAACAGGGGTAACGATCGCGTACCCTTACTGATGGGTTGTTTTGGCTCGGTTAAGATTTAGCGAAATCAGATTCTCTCAGGCTAAACATTCTCGATCAGCACCCTTGTAGACGGAATGCTAATCTGCTTTTTCCATTCCTTGCCTCCCTCTCCGTTAGCTCCAAAAATTCTTCGGGCACTCTGTATTCAAAAGCCATCGTTATCCCAAGTTAGGTTGTGAAGGCGGTCTATCTAACTCCCTCCTACCTCTCCCCTTGCCAAGGAGGGGCAGAAAGTGGCGGGGTTGTAGTAATTGCCAGTCGAATTCGGCATCACAATCAACGTCTATTTTGTCAATCCTTCCGTTTTGCCAATCTAAAGAGAGCGCCTTACCTATGGTTCGTCACTATCAATTTAGAAGCCTTGTCGCTTCGCCTCCAGGGTTTGCCCTTGCAGTTTATGGCTTGTCCGCGATCGCATTGCAATTCCCCTTGGGGGCAATGGCAGCTAGCCCAACCGATCTCCTTGCCCCAGTCTGTTCAGCCTCCTCTGGCTCAAATATTACCTGCGTCTACATCGAAGAGAAAGACACCGCCCCCGCTCCCTACAAGTATTTCACAGGCGAAGTGCGAAACAAATTGCCCAACGGGTCGGGGGTTCTGGTCTATGCCAACGGCGATCGCTACGAGGGCACAGTCCGCAACGGGGTGCCCAGTGGAAAAGGCATGTTTTTGTTTGTCAACAACGATCGCTATGAGGGCGACATGAAAAACGGGCAGCCTCACGGATCGGGCAGTTTCATCTTTGCAACTGGCGATCGCTACACCGGAGATGTCCGAAACGGGCACCCTAGTGGACAGGGAAAGTTTGTTTACAACAGCGGCAACATCTACGCAGGGGGGTTCTTACTCGGTCAAGCCAAAGGCAACGGTTCTATCACCTTCAGAAACGGGATTCGCTGCCAAGGAACGTTTTACAACAGTTCGCTTCAAGGCAAGGGAAGTTGTTCTTTCCCATCTGGGTTTCCCTACACCAGCTACACAGGGGAACTGCGCCAGGGCATTCCCGATGGTCGCGGGACGCTGATCTTTGCCGATGGTCGCAAGTTTTCGGGCGAAGTTCGCAAAGGGTCACCCTATATGCCTTGAGGAGGCAAACTGCCCAACCCATCACCCACACTCATACTCACGAGTTCGCTCAAGGGGGTGCGATCGCGCGTTCAGATCAGCCCTGAGAGCGGTTATACCTTTGCTTCCAACGACTTGAGAAACTCTGTATTCACGCCCGACTCGCGAGTTAGGGCAATTTTTCCGGTTCGGGCAATTTCTCGAATGCCGAACTTATTCAACACCTGCACGATCGCCACCATCTTGCCCGGATCGCCCACAACCTCCAGAGTTAGAGAGTCTTCTGCCACGTCTACAACCCTGGCTCGAAAGATTTGCGCAAGTTCCACAATTTCAGAGCGATGGGTGCTGCCTGCGTTTACCTTGAGCAGCATCAATTCTCGCTCAACACAGGGCACTTCAGTAATATCCTGAACCTTGATGACATTGATTAACTTGTAGAGTTGCTTTGTCAACTGTTCAATGCTGCGATCGTCGCCCGGCACGACCATTGTAATTCTAGAGACACCCATCTGCTCTGCGGGGCCAACCGCCAGGCTTTCGATGTTAAACCCCCGACGGGCAAACAGTCCGGCAATCCGAGAGAGAACCCCGGCTTCGTCTTCAACTAGAACAGAGAGGGTGTGCTTCATCACAGTGGTCTTCATGAAAAGGGGATGAATGAGAAAGGAACCCCGTCAACTTAGGCGGGTATCCATTCCCATGAAAGTCCAGTCTATTCTATCGTGCACGACTGTTATCCCCAAGTCTTTTCTGCCTCGCCGCCAAGCTTTCTAGAGAAACCTTGACATTTATCAACCTCACGGTTTGGAGTTTGGATTTGCCATCGCTTGAAACCTACTACCTTAAAATCCGCTCCTGCAAAGATTATTCTCTCTTAAGACAGATTTAGTAGAACCGTGCGATCGCTTACTGTCTACTTCAGTTCTAGGAAGCTGTTTTGGAGTAAAAATTATGAGTTGGCTAAAGAGAATGTTTGGCATGGAGAAGCCCCAAAACCCCGAACAGGCAATGAGTGGTCAGGCGGCACCCCAAGCGGCGGCAAATGCTCCGGCAGGAGAAACGATCGCACCAGAACGAATTGGTCTAAATGGAGAGTACGATCAAAGTGGATTGGCAAAGCGCGTTGCCCTAGCGTTTGATCAAGATCCTCAAGTTGCAGACTGTGACACAGTTTGGGTTGCTCAGACGGGAAGCACCGTTGTGCTCAAAGGCAAAGCTCCGAGTCAAGATACCCTCAATCGGCTCACCCAGATTGCAAACAATATTAACGGAGCTTCTGCTGTAGACACCAACCAGGTTGAAATCGGCTAGATGAACCCCTTTGCATTTAGCCCTCGGTCTAAGCCAAGTAGCCTCTCAAGGGCTACTTTTTTAGTGGGGATCAATCCATACTGTCTGAACAAAATGGGTTGGGCGACCCCAGACATCGGGCGCGATCGCAACGTTCTGAATGGTCAAATTAAACGGGACGGCAGTGGTGAGATGTTGCTGCACTAAGCGTCCGAGTTCTGGTGTGAGTTGGGTTGCAGTAGAGGCGGCAAATCCCAATCCAAGGAGTTGCTCGATCGGACCTCGCGGCAGCAGTAAATGCATCCCAAACGCTAGAGACACAGTGAGAAGCATTCCCACAGAAAGATTTGTTCCACATCTCGGATGAACCGCCAAATTCCATTCTCCTCCAACCATGCGCGTTAATGCTTCTTGAGCCGCGCGCCGCACATCAGAAGCATCAACCTGACCGTAGAGATAAAATCCTTGTTCTGTTGATAAACCGCCCAAGTTGCCTGTATCAGTCTCGTTTTGATCAAAATTGATGTCAGGAATTGCCGCGCCCGCCGAACCACTCAAAATCCAGACCGTCGCATGTTCTAAGGCATGAACTTGTCTGACCATTAACAGTTCTTTCAAGCCAGGAATGAACCCGACCTGTCTCAGCAGGTCTGTATCCTGATTAGGCAAGGGTTCTGGAAGGAAAGAACTCCAAAAATCGGTTGGCTGGCTTGTCGCGGTCATAACAGCACAACTCCGGGAAAGATGACGTAGAGACTCCTTTCACTCTACCTAATCTTTCTCGGAGTTAGCTATAAACCGTTGCAAATTGTAGTCCAGACGCAATCTTAAATGGCGATCGAATAGGGGTTGATCATCGCGGTAGGTGCGCTCGCCGCCTGAACTGGCGTAGCTTTTTCACCGACTCCTCTTGAGACCTCAATGCCATTTTGCTCTAAAACCACAATCGGATCAGAGCCGCCATTCATTTCAATGCGTTTCACTAAAATTTGCCCGTTGGAGAGGCGTTGCCCTGCCCCAACATAGCGACTGGTGGACTCGTTGGGCGCTTTGACGATCGCTTGCGGCATCCCACGAACCACGATGATGCCCGACACTTCTACAGCTTCCGCCAACGTAGGTTGGGGCAGAGGTGGCAGGGCTGCGATCGCAGGCTTTGTAGATCCGGATTTACCAGAAGATAAACTTGACGATGGACTAGCCGTAGAACCCACTGTAGCCACGGTTGGCATGGGCGGCAGCACCTCCGGAGCCACAGGAAACTTGGGTAATGATGGCAAGCCATCGCTGTTTGTCTGAGGCGAAGAGTTATTGCTCACTGGAAGATTAAACGACAATACAGGGGGTAGTCCAGAAAATGGATCATTTTGCCCTTTTTTGTTGATTCCCGCCTGCACTTGCCGCGCCCGTTCTAACGGGTCGGTCGATTGCAGTAAACCCGCAACCCGATTGGGTGTGCCAAGCTTTAAAGCCGCGCTGCCGTTTTTCTGGGTCGCCTTCTTCTCTGCCACAAGCGGCTTAGAGAATGACTGAGTTGCCGTCTGGCTCAAAGCAACGACTGGGGAAGGACTTGGTGAATTACTCACATCTTCGCCTGTGCCACATCCACTCATCGCGAGGGCTACCACTCCCGCACATACCACTAGAGATCGCTTATACATTTCCCGTCCCCAAAAACTCCACTCCAAGTTATCTTGCTGTCCCCATACTACGCAGAATCTAGAAAACGCAGTAATTTTTATTCCGCGCCATCTACGTATTAACCGCAGTTTATCTAGCCGATCCAGAGGGGTTCTCTGCCTTATAAAGACAACCTAGCGTTGTAGAGAACAGCGGTTACATCGTAGATTGGGCAAAGGTTCATGACTTGCTGCTCAGTTTTTGATCACGAGAGAAAGTCTTTTACCAGGTTCAGTGTGCCCAAACTTAAAGTTTCTATGACTACACAATAAATTTTTAACAAAAAAATCCGCACTGTCGAACGTGCGGAATGAGGTGTCCAAAACTTGACTTGATCCTTGGCTAGCTCTCCTCGGTCACCACCATCAGGTTATGAAGCAAGCTTAAGCCTTTCTTTACCTGCCGAGAAACTGTCACTGCGCTAATTCCCAGCCGTTCAGCCGTTTCTTTTTGCGTCAAATCGTACAAAAAGACAAATTCAATCACCTGCCGAGTCCGCAGTTCTAGCTGCACAAGCGCCTGCTGAAGCCGCAGTTGATCTTCTTGAGCAAGCTGAAAACTACGATATTGGGAATCTGGCACTAGATCGCCCAAAGACGCCGTTCCTTCGTTTTCGTCTCCGATGGGTGCATCCAAACTTAATAACGATCGATTTTGGGAGGCAAGCTTGATCTCTTGCCATTCACCTAGGGGAATCTCTAACGCTTCTGCAATCTCTAGATCGCTAGGATGGCGATGCTGCTCTGCCTGAAACTCCCGAACCATCCATACTGCTTGTCGTTGCAGGGCTTGCCAACGCCGAGGAATACGCACAGATGGACTTTTATCGCGAAGGTAGTGCTGAATCTCACCTCGGATATAGGGAATCGCAAATGAACTAAAGGCATGCCCTTTGGCAATATCGAATCGCTCGATCGCTCGAATTAGCCCAATGCATCCGACCTGAAGCAGGTCTTCATAACTTTCTGCACATTGATGAATCCAATGGTGAGCCTCTTTCCTAACTAAACCAAAATTGAGTTCTACAAGCTGATTGCGAATCTCCGATGAGGGAGAAACTTGATAGTCTCGCAATCGCTGTAGAGTTTCACTCCTCAAGTCATCTACAACAAGCTTCGGCATGACGAAATTTCAGTGGGTAGAGCAGTCGCTAACGGTGTGTCAACTCATGCAAATGCCTGCACTAGGGATGTGAAACATCCAATTTAGGTGAGGTTTTGCATGAAGAGGTGACATCAGAGGAAGGTTGACGCGATCGGGCGGAGGTTGAGTCAATCGCGATCAAAAAGGTTCTATGGTTGGCACTTAGGGGCTGCACAGTTGAGGGCGTACTGAGGCGTGTGCTGTAATAAAACAAACTTATTTCCTTCACCTAAACACTTACAACTGCATTTCCACTGAGATATTTATCGAGCCGTCGCTTGCCGTCAGCGTAATCTGTTCTCTGATTTTGGAAAGTCCAGGTTCTCTAAAACGTGAGTTCTCTGAACCGTGCGATCGCTTTATAAAAATTGAGTCATAAAATAAAAAAGGGGCTATAAAAGCCCCAAAAACCAGAGTAATGATTGAGCGATAAAGCGTACACTCTATCACCGAGCTAGATTGTTAAACTTCAGGAGCAACTCGCGCATAAAAGAGACCGCGAATCTTTACGTCACTCGCCGCATGAGATCCCATGTCAGTTTCAGACGGCTGAATGCTCTCAAACGTCCCGGCAATTTCGCCAGTGGTGCTGTCAATCTTGGCAACTTGCAAAGAGATCGTTCCTTTGTCCAACTGGAACTGTTTCACGTTTTCTTTGAGCAGTTCTTCGCTGTCAGCACTGGCAGGCAGGGCTACCGCATTATCGTATCCAGTCGTCAAACCGCGACCTTTCGGATCGAGGAAGTTAGACGTCCGGTAAGACGGAACGCGAAACTCACCAGTTAGATCGGTAGACGTGTTAATCGCCCCTGAACCTGGGGCACTAGTTGCCACTAAACCTTTAATGGTGAACAAGAAGGGAACCCGCTCTCCACCCGGCATCTGTACGGTAATGGGTTGGAAATCCATTCCATCTTCTTCGATAAAGGTCAAACTGCCGTCAGAATTGATTTTCAACTTGCCCGATACAGCATCAATAGACGATGTGTAGCGAGTCATTACCTTCGCAGGAACAAACTCGGCTTCCTTACGCTTGTTGGCGCTTTCCTCTTTCACAAAGAAAGTGGTGGGCTGCAAGCACAAACTAGAGATGGAATAGGCTTTGCTGCGATCAAGCGGGAATGAACCGCGAGATGTTTCTTCAAGCTGGGGGCAGGAGTTAGCTAATCCTGTGTTTCGGATTTGCTCATAGGTCAACCCTTCCGTACTAGCGGCAGGAGCTTCACTACAAGCGGTTAGAACACTTAGGCAAAATGCCAAAAATGTAACGATTAAAGCGCGATACCTCATGGTCAACCTCAAAGTCAATGTAAAAAGCCAAGTCAATGTAAAAAGCCTGTCAGTGCATTTGGGTTGATCCGACATTAAGGAAAGGGATGACCTTAATCACCGTCTTGTGAAGACGGTTACTTCTTGAAACATGACATCTCAGATTTCGTGCCATAAGTGTCAGGAAAAGAAGTGTCAGAGAAAGCCCCTAAGCGGCTGTCAGGTACGATGGAATTTCTATAAATTCTGAAGATGATTCAAATCGAACCTCTCATAAGCATTTTACAGATATTAGTAAACTTTTTAAGAATCCAATTTTGTGAAACGGATTTGTAACGAGATTGCCCAGTTTTAGCAACGTTAGTGGGTTGATAAACGCTATGGGCGTCAAGAATACTTTACAAATCGAAATAAGGTACTCTAAATCAGTTTGGTCATTGTTGCCCTAACAACTAAAGCCATGGTCAATGTTTCAGAGGATGAAGATTTATGAGCCACGATGCAGAGGTTAGAGCCATCAAAGAAGTGCCTAAGCTAGAGGACGTTAAAACCTTGGTAAAGCAGCTTGCAGAGGAATCGCGAGGAGACACCTTAGAGCTACTAGCGTTGCTCAGGTTCTTGGAAAGTCTGCATCGTGAGATCAGTGAAGGACTGTTTCAAGATTCGATGCCAAACAATCGCCAAGCGTTGTATGCCTTGTTGAAAGATATTGAGGCAAATGGAGGGTGGCCTTACATTCCCAGAATGCGCCTCTTAGCCTTTTTGCAGTATTTGGAGGAAGATAGGTCTGCCTATGGTAGTCCTGGCGGGAATACGACAGACGGAGGAACTGATCATCAGTAGCTGGGGAGCCGGTTTTGTTGAGCAGCAAGGTAGGGCTGTGAGTGGGTAAGCAATTGGCTACACATCAGTTCTCAATACCCTGTTTAACATGACAAAGCGCTGCGATCGCGAGACGATCGACAGCGCTTGAAAGATAAATTCAGCAAAATCGCGATAATGTCTATTTATCTGCTTGACGGCTTGCAGTTTGAATGTAAAGGATCAACAAGAAAACGCTGGGAACCAACACAAACAGGATGGTTGCAACAAATCCTAAATCATTAACTTCCATAAAACCCAATCCCTTCTAATCTCTGCATCAACACTTAACAGAATACCACTAAGGTTTTGTCTTGACGCTGACCGCTCCGTTGACTAACGCCTGACACGCTAACCGATAGGTATCTGGCTTTTTCTTAAGTTTACGATTCTCAACATCGGTTCGGGGCGAAAGATTGTCCATCCCTTCTACAATCTCGACAACGCAGGTTCCGCATTGCCCGTAGCCTCCGCAGTTCATCATCTTGCCCTTAAACGTGTACAAGTCGATGTTGTTTTCGATCGCTTTGATGCGTAGATTTGCGCCTTGAGTTGCGAACACCACCTTGTCTTCTTTCACAAATGTGATGCTGGCAGATTGGAACTTGCCTGCCGAAGGCTCTTGCCGCGCTTCAGGATCAGCAGAGAGGAGGTCATCTTGGAAATTGTCGGTGGATTGAAGATCGGGGTTTGCTGGCTGCATAAGATTTACTCTGATGAAATAGACTCGTCGGGACATGCCAACCGAAGGGTTTGGATGTAACTTAATATGTTTATAAATGAAGAATTATTAACAGTTTAAGTGTAACGCTTATCAATCGTCCAGGCAAATTAGATTTGCTTGCAATCGCCTCTAACACTGGTTACACTTCTTTATACACTTTCATTTTTCAACTGTACACGGTCATCTGTCGATAGACTTCCAACGGAAGAGTGAATAAGGCAGCGATCGCACGGTTAGAAGTCGGCTCTAGTCTGGTAAATTTACCAATATCCGGCACTTTTAACAAAATGCTGAAAGAAGCGTTGCAGTAGACGTAATTTATTAGGAGGAGCGTAGTCAATGGGACTACCCTGGTATAGAGTTCACACCGTCCTGATTAATGATCCGGGGCGGTTGATTGCGACTCACTTGATGCACACCGCCCTCGTGGCGGGTTGGGCAGGATCAATGGCGCTTTACGAGCTAGCGATTTTTGACCCAAGCGATCCAGTACTTAACCCGATGTGGCGGCAAGGCATGTTTGTGCTGCCGTTTATGTCGCGGTTGGGTGTGACCTCTTCTTGGGGCGGCTGGAGCATCACCGGTGAGAGTTTTACAGATCCTGGTTTTTGGTCGTTTGAAGGCGTTGCGATCGCGCACATCGTGCTGTCGGGTCTGCTGTTCTTAGCAGCTTGCTGGCACTGGGTTTACTGGGATCTAGAACTGTTTAGAGATTCCCGTACGGGTGAGCCTGCTTTAGACTTGCCAAAAATGTTTGGGATTCACTTGTTTCTGTCGGGTCTTCTTTGCTTCGGCTTTGGGGCATTTCACCTAACCGGGCTGTTTGGTCCAGGAATGTGGGTCTCTGATGCCTACGGTCTAACGGGGCACGTTCAGGCGGTCGCGCCCGAATGGGGTCCAGCCGGCTTTAACCCCTTTAACCCAGGCGGCGTGGTGGCTCACCACATCGCGGCAGGTGTTGTAGGGATTATTGCCGGGCTGTTTCATCTCAGCGTACGTCCGCCAGAGCGGTTATACCGTGCGCTCCGCATGGGTAACATTGAAACCGTTTTGGCAAGTAGTATTGCCGCCGTGTTTTTTGCCGCCTTTATTGTGGCAGGAACCATGTGGTATGGCAGCGCCACCACCCCGATTGAGTTGTTTGGTCCGACTCGCTATCAGTGGGATGGCAGCTACTTCCAGCAGGAAATTGAGCGGCGGGTACAGAACGACATTGCCGATGGGGCTAGCATCCAGCAGGCGTATGAGCGGATTCCTGAGAAACTGGCGTTTTATGACTATGTGGGCAACAGCCCTGCCAAAGGTGGCTTGTTCCGCACCGGTCAGATGAATAAGGGTGATGGTATTGCCCAAAGCTGGTTAGGACATCCTGAGTTCAAAGATAGCGAAGGGCGCGTTCTATCGGTTCGTCGTCTGCCAAACTTCTTTGAGAACTTCCCCGTCGTCTTGACCGACGAACAGGGTATCGTTCGTGCCGACATTCCGTTCCGGAAGGCAGAGTCGAAGTATAGCTTTGAGCAAGCGGGCGTCACAGCTAACTTCTATGGCGGCAAGCTCGACGGGCAAACCGTCACTGATCCGGCGGTTGTCAAGCGCTATGCCCGTGCAGCCCAGTTAGGCGAGCCGTTTGAGTTTGATCGTGAAACCCTCACGTCGGATGGTGTGTTCCGCACTAGCCCTAGAGGGTGGTTCACGTTTGGGCACGCGGTGTTTGCTCTGCTGTTCTTCTTTGGTCATATTTGGCATGGGTCTCGGACGATCTTCCGGGATGTGTTTGCGGGGATCGACCCGGATATGTCGGAAGAGCAGGTCGAGTGGGGTTTCTTCCAGAAGTTGGGAGACAAATCTACTCGTCGAAAAGAGCCTGTATAGGTCTGCTCTAGAAGGTCTAGTCGGGTGGCATGGTCTTGAGACTAGACCTTCTTAGATTCTGCGATAGACTGAACTGAAGTCATTAGGACACTCTGATATGGAAAGCGTTGCTTACATTCTGATTCTTGCCTTAGCACTGGGGGTGCTTTTCTTTGCGATCGCCTTCCGGGAACCCCCTCGGATTGGCAAATAAGGCAAAGACGCCTCATCTTTAACACCTGTCTAGCGCTCGACACTTTTAGCTAGGCAGGTTATTTTTTGAGCGGATTTTGAGTTGAGGGTCTAAACTTGAACCTGAGACGTTGAGTTCTCTGTAGTATCGGTCGTGAATATTTCTGATCAACAAGATTTATCATCGTTTTCGGAGGCGCACTATTTGGTGCGGGCGATCCGACAGCAAGATTTATTTGAGGCGGCAGGAATTTTGGCGGATAGTTTTCCGCTCAATCCAGAATTTCTAAGTTGGCTGATTCCGATCATGCGCGTCGGTATTCATGAAGATTTGCGGGGTCGGTTGTGGAGTGCCTCGCCTCACTATGCCTGTTTGGTGGCTGTGGATGTGTCGCGATGTGCGGGGCACTCTGACGGCTCGTCGGCTCCGGAAGATTGCCTGATCGGCACGGTAGAGGTAGGATTGCGCCATGAGAACTCCTGGCAGATGCGATCGCATCCCTATCCCTACTTATCCAATCTAGCGGTGCGGCAAGAGTACCGATGCCGTGGCATTGGCAAAAAGCTATTGGCAACCTGTGAGCGGGTTGTGACGGGGTGGGGATTTCAAGACCTTTATCTTCATGTGCTAGAGACGAACAACTCAGCGCGACAGCTTTATCTAAAAACGGGGTATTGTCTCGAAGAAACCCATAGGGGGTGGGGTTCATATCTGTTTGGGCAGCCGCCCCGAATGCTGCTCCATAAAGCTCTAGAGAAGAAACCTAGTTCTTATTAGGGTCGTGAAGCTGGAAAGGCACTTCTGCATTCAGGCGTTCGAGGTGCTGGTCGAGTTGGCGTTTTTGTTCGCAGGCATCCGCGATCGCGGCGATCGTCCGTTGTACGACTTGCTCTGCGGTATCGGTTTGGGCAACCCTGATTCTAATATCCGCCTGAGCATACAGGGCTTGCCGTTCATTCAAAAGCTCGATGAGGTTCTCCCGCAGATCGTCGTGGTGTAAAAGTGGGCGATTGGCATCATGCCGGAGGCGGTTTTGCAGCACTTCTACCGGGACATCGAGCCAAATGATCACGCCGTGCCGCAGAAAGCTCCAATTCTCGCGCTTGAGAACAATGCCACCACCAGTCGCGATCACCTTACAAGTTCGGGCAGAGACTTCAGCCAAGGTCGCCGTTTCTAGCTGGCGGAAAATCGCTTCTCCAGACTGGGCAAAAATGGTCGAAATCGATTGTCCTGTGGCGCGTTCAATAAAGTGATCGGTGTCAACAAATTGATAGCCGAAGTGACGAGCAAGGGGTTGCCCGATCGTCGTTTTGCCAACTCCCATCATGCCGATGAGATAAAGATTGACCCCGTTTAACATAGACACGTGCCGACTAAAAAACCAGGAATCGAGAGCGTCAAACCTTAGCAGAACGATGATTAACGATGGTTGTCAGACTCCGTAGAATCATCAAAATCATCGTCCTCTAGATTGCGATTTGGGGGAATGATCACCCGGTAATCTGCATCAACAACATCTGCTGGGTTGGTGGGAGGATCTGGATCGCGGTAGCTGTAAGAATAATTGGAACCCGAACGAGAGCCAGACTTGGGTTCTTGCCGGACTTCGTAATCGGTGCGACGAGACGACGATCGCGAGTCGCGAGGCTCATCCGCCCAGTCAGACGAGTCATCAAACCAGTCAGACGCATCTTCACTGCCCCACTCTTCTCGATCGCCAGACGACGGATCGCTAGGCGTAGAGGGCGGGGTAGCCGTTCTCCATGTGGTTCGGGGAGATTCGACAGACTGAGTGTAAGACGGGGGAGTGTAGGAATAGCTGCTGCTAGGGGGCGGTTCGGTGGGGGCGACATAGCTGGGCGACGGGCGACGGGCAGAGCGCCCTGCGGTAAAACCTGTGAGCCGAAACAAGATAGAAATCACGATTGTTGTGAGGATGCCTGCTACGAGCGCGCCCACGATCCAAATCGGTAGAGGCAATGCCAGCGATCGCATCCCTAAAAATACTAGCTGCATCGGAGCCGACCAATTCTGCACTGTTAGCAGAGCCAGCGACCCCAGCACCATGAGCAAGACAACTGAACGCAAAAGAGACATTAGAAATCGCCGATTACTAGGCTCGTTATCAGCTTATCGCATGGCGTTGCAGACGGGTATTAAGTTCCGCGCCGACCCCAGCGAAAGGGGCTACGGCTAGAAAACTCGCTTTAATCACAGGATTGGGCTTCTTTCCAGCGTTCAACCTTGACACAATCAATCTCAAACTGGTCAAGCGCGCGAGCTACCACAAAATCGACCAAATCTTCGATGGTTTGGGGCTTGTGATACCAGGCAGGAATTGCAGGAACAATCCGAGCGCCTGCCTCGGCTAGAGCCGTTAAATTTTTCAGGTGAATCAGACTCAACGGCGTTTCGCGGGGAACAACCACGAGCTTACGATTTTCTTTAAGCTGCACATCTGCCGCTCGTTCTAGCAAATCTGAACTCAGACCGGCTGCTAGTTTGGCTGCCGTACTCATGCTGCACGGAATCACCAGCATTCCCACAGTCCGAAATGAACCACTGGCAATGTTTGCACCCACGTCTGCCCAAGGGTGGCACGTTAGCTTTCCGCGGTGCTCCACGCCGCACTGGTCACGCCAAAAGGCTTCTTGCAGCAACGGTTCGGCAGGCATTCGCAGGGCATGTTCTGCCTGCCAAACCATGTACGTAGCTTTAGAGGCAACCAGTTCGATCGCATAGTCTGCCTCTAAAAGAAACTTTAGCGTACGAACTGCGTAAATCAGTCCAGAAGCGCCAGAGACGCCGATGATCAGAGGGCGGGAAATGAGCGACACAGAGAATCTAGGGGGTGAAGGTTGGGTCGTCGGGGGTGGTTGGGCAGTGGCGTTGTCTGGCGGCTTCCCTATTGTTCTTCATCAAACTCCTCTTCGTCAGAGCCAGCCTCATCCGATTCTGAGTAGTCTTCTCCGGCTTCGCTGCCTCCGCCAACGGCAATCAGGTCAATTTGCTGACGGTAATAATCAACACTTTTCACCTGAACTTCGATGCGATCGCCGAGGCGATATTGCTTGCGGTTCTTTCGCCCAACCAGAGTTTGCTGACGCGAGCGAAACTCGTACCAATCATCTTTAAGGGAACTGACGTGCACCAAGCCTTCCACCAGCAGTTCTTCGATTTCCACAAACAAGCCGTAAGATTGGACACCTGTGATCAAGCCGTGAAAGATTTCGCCCGTCCGCTCCTTCATCAGTTCAGCTTTTTTCAAGCCTTCTAAATCATTTTCGGCATCTTGGGCGAGTTTTTCCCGCTCGGTGAGGTGGATCACAACCGCCGTAAAGTGGGTTTCAAGCTCTTGGTGCAAGTCCGTGGGCAGCACGTTCCAGTTGATCTGACCGTGGCACGAGCTATGGCGCAAATCAACGCTTTCTTTCACGCGGCTGGATCTGCGATCGCGCCCCTCTTCAAACACAGCATGGAGCGATCGGTGAACCAGCAGATCCGGATAGCGCCGCACCGGGGAGGTAAAGTGCGTGTACCCTTGCTCTAGGGCAAGCCCAAAATGCGCTTTGGGTTGGGTGCTGTAAAACGCAGGTTTGAGCGTAGACAGCAACAAATACGTTAACACGCGCTCAGAGTCGCCCTCAGCAAACTTCTTGGTGAAATGCTGATAGTCTTGAGCATGGACTTCATCTTCTTGCTCTAAGCTCAGTTCTAACCCCATGCTGACCGCCAGTTTCACCAGTTCTTGGACATCGTCTGGGTCGGGCGTCGGATGAACCCGATACACTCCCGGAACGCCTAGCGCTTGCAGGTGGGCGGCGACAGTCTGATTTGCCAGCAGCATCAGTTCCACTACCATCGAGTGGATGGGCAAGGTCGAAGACACCACCACAGCGCCTAGGGTGCCTTCATCATCGTAGTGAAACTTGCTAAACGTATATTTGCCTGCCTCTTCGGGAGATTCGGAGCCATCAGCCCGGGCATAAATTTTTTCTGGCAGGTTCAACTCAAACGCGCCGCGTTGCCGCCGTTGCTCTTTGATCGCATGGCTGAGCTTATCCAGGTGTGCCAGCATCCCAAAAATGGCGGCAAACTGGCTGACATCCTGGGTGGGCTGATCTGCCAAGATGGCTTCAGCTTGGGCATAGCTTAGCTTGTAGTCTACCTGAATCACTGTCGGCTGAATCTCAAATTCAATCACCTGCCCCTGCCCATCGAGGGTGATTAATACTGAAATTGCCAAGCGCTCTTTGTCGGGTTGAAGCGAGCAAAGGTTGCCGCTAATTTGCTCTGGCAGCATCGGCAGCACCAACTCGCCCAGGTAGACAGATACACCTCGCCGTTGAGCCTCGCGATCGAGGGCAGAATTAGCATCTACATAATGGGCAACGTCGGCAATGTGAATGCCCAGCCGCCAGTGCCCGTCGTCCATTTCCTCTAGGGTAATGGCATCATCGGCGCTATCGTCATGACTTGCCTTGATCGTGATAGTCGGGACATCTCGCAGGTCGAGGCGCTTTTTAAGTTCTGCTTTTGGGATTTTATGAGAAAGCGCTTTGGCAGATGCCAAAACGGACTCTGAAAAGTCGCGGGGTAAATCGTGCTTACAACAAACAATATCGACATCTGAAGCGTCCTCATCGCTGCCTAGCAGCTTAGCGATGTTGCCAATCGGGGGCTTTTGCCCGATCGGATAGCGCTGGACTTCGACGTGAACCAGGTTATCGATCGCATTGGACAAATCTGCCTCATGGTGAGATAAATCGAGTTCAAACAGCAGCCGATCATCTAACGGCACGGCATGAAAGTCGCCACTGTCCGTTTTTTTGATGCGCGCCAAAACCGACGGATTTGCCCGCTCTAGAATCAGGCGCACCTCCCCTTCTGGGCTGCGCCGGCGGCTGCCTTCTTTGGTAACGCGCACCAAGACGCGATCGCCGTTCCACGCATGATTCAACTGGCTCTCTCGAATATAAATATCCTCTGAGCCTTCGATATCTTGAATCGCGAAGCAAAAACCCTTACTCGAACAGCGCAGTTTTCCTTCTACCACCCCATCTTCTGTAACGCGACGATATTTTCCGCGCTCTTTGACCAAGATACCGACCTTCTCCAGCACCTCTAGAGCAATTTGGAGTTTGTGTAAGCTCGGTTCCTCTTGGCACTCTAACTTCTTCTCTAGCGCCTTGGGTGCAACCAGTTTGTCATCTGTGAAGTTTGCCAGTAGTTCAGCGATCGAGAATTCCATGAAGCGATTTGTCCTCGTGTTCGTTCTTAAGTGGGCAGTGTAGACGCAGACTTCAGAGGCAGTCCCTGATTCAGCATCATTCCTATCTCAAACGACCCACGACCCAACACTCTCTCCGTTACCCTTCAATAGAACGCTTAGAGTTTATAGTCTGAAATCTGAGAAGTAGCGATCGCTAGATCAGCCAGTTCTGGTCTGCAAGTTCCCAATTTTTGCAGTTCGGGTTCTGCTCAAGGCGTGATTGCGAGGCTTACTTCGTTGCTCAAGATCAACCGAATATTAGAGACCAGCCAACGGGTCTTCACTCGGCATCTCCCTTGCGGAGTTGGCGCTATGCGCGCTAGTCACGGTGCTAGAAAACCCCCAAACCCAGCCCTTGATAGCTGATACCAGTCGCGGAAACCCTCGAACCTGGGTAGCCTTCTTGAACGGTTTAAGTCCCAAAGCTAAGTCCCAAAGCTAGAGAATTGCTTCACTCATTCTCGCTCAAGTTTGTCAAACTGATGCTCTGACTTCAAAATTTGGGTGGTGAAACCAGGAGCAGAGTGCAACAGGCTTGGATGAAAATCACGGCGTGATGAGCGACGGCTCTGTCTAACCTTACTCTACCTAACCTCAATCGACTGTAACCTCAATTGAGCAGGTAACCATGGGAGTCTCAGGCATCTGCGACTTTCACCTCTATCTATAGTTCCGCATTGATCTCCCAACTGTCAAATTTTGTCAAGGGTTGATCGGTTCTGATCCTCAACGCTGCCCCGTCACAATGTAGGCAACCCGTTTGCCAATGTTGGTCGAGTGGTCTGCCATCCGCTCTAGATGGCGGATGATCAAAACTTGCAGGATAATCGGCTCTACAGCCCCCGGAACGTTTTGCTGGTGGGCAAGCAAGGCGTAGAGCGTATCGTAGTCAGAATCGACGGCATCATCGCGATCGCGCATATCAAGCCCCGACTGGGCATCTAGATCCGACAGTGACGCCAGGCTAATCGCTAACATAGCTTGGCAGCGATCAAACATCTGCTTGATCTGCCCCATGTAAGGAGAAGCGGGGTAAGAAAACAGCCGCATCGCAATATCGCCAAGATTTTTGGCATAATCTCCGATGCGCTCTAAATCTCGAACTAGCTGCATCATTGCACTCAAAAGTCGCAGATCCTGAGCCACCGGAGATTGCAGCGCAATTAAGTTAACGCAGTCAAGCTCGATCTGTTTATAAAGGCGATCGATTTGCTTATCTTGTCGAGCAATCTTGTCAGCCGCTTCGAGGTCTTGGTCAAACAACGCCTGACGCGCCAAGAAACAGGAGTTTTCAACCAGTGCTCCCATTCTTAGCACATCCCGTTGAATGCGTTTGATTTGGCGATCAAAATGAATCCGCATCGGCTCTCGACCGTCTGGGAAAACGCTTTTATTAATCATGTTTGCCTTCAGACTTGAGTGAACACCATGAAGCTAGGCTGCGTTCGTCTCATTAACGCTTAACTATAACAACTGCGCCCAAGAAAGTCTGGTATTAGGCAAGACTTTGACTAGAAAGTTTGGATTAAAGGCAGGTACTCTGACTCATCTCTTAGACAAAGGCTTGACCTGAAGGCAGCAAACCAACAAGCACCTAAAGTTTGCCATTGCTTTACAATAGAGATTATTACAATATATAGGGGTTAGATAGCTAAAAGCGTTCTAATACCCGCTATATGTGTTATACCCATAGCAAGCTGGATCTCTGTTGAGCCTAGTACAAAAGGTAGAATAATCCGGATTATTTATTTTTCTTCATCATAGCGCTAAATTCGTTTTCATCGAGCCGATGAGGTTGCTCCACGCACGCTCACCTCAAGCCTGCCATATCCCTCTACCCATGCCTAAAATGAACATGATCGCAAGACCTTCTACGCCACCTTCTGCTATGTATTCTGCTAATTCTTCGTTTACGGTGGCAGAGTCGCCCTCTCTAGCCCTAACGTCGCCCCCAGAAAATCTCAGTCTCTTTGCCCAGTTGAGAAAGCACTATCCTGCTGGGGCTTTGGTTTCTGAGCTACTTCAGGTGCACGAGGGGCAATTTGTGGTGCGCGTCCTTGTGCAGGATGGAACCGCGACCCTTGCCAGTGCGATCGCAGCCGCGAGCCGAGTTGAGGATGCGGAAGATCGCGCCAGAGTCAGAGCAATGGCGGTTTTAGGAATTTCTCTGGTTGGGGGGGCGATGCCTATGCCGCTGATGTCCCCTTCGTTTGAGGCGCATTCGTTGATGCCCGACTCCTTACCATCAGACCCGCTCAAAGAACAGGGCGCACCAGCACCCCTAACTCCCTCAATGCTGCCTGAGCCAGATCAAGAACGGGTGGAACAGCAGACTGTACAGCAGGTTGAGCAAGTGGAACCTGCCAAAAAAACCAGCCGAAAGCAGGAAGAAGCGCCTTCTGAAGACACCTTACTTTCGTTCTCTGACCTTGACTCAGCTAATGCATCCCCAGAGCCAGTTGAAGTGGAATATTCTGAAGGAGAATCGTTGTTTGAAGAGGCAGAGGAGCCAATGAAAGCGATCGTGCCCGATCTTTCTAATGAGCCGATTGATTTATCGGATGCGATCGCGCAAATCGGTACCGAGATCGAGCGCATCGGCTGGACGAAAAAGCAAGGCAGCACCTATCTTCAGCAAACTTACAGCAAAAAAACTCGCGCCGAACTTACCGAAGACGAGTTGCTAGAATTCTTACACTACCTCAAGGCGCTGCCATCCAAAGGGCATCCCTCGCTGAGCCAACTGCCGTTCTAAATTGCCATCCCTTCGCAGAGCGCCCATCACAGCGCCCATCACAACGTGCCAAAGCCTTTCTTCTTTTTGTCTTTGGCTTTCTTTTTCTTGTTGATGTTGCCGCCAGCGTAGCCGCGTTGCCCTGGCATCGGCGGACGAGCGTAAGGATTGCCGCCCCCCATCCCTGGCATTCCACCCATGCCCGGAAAGCCGCCGCCCATGCCCGGAAGACCCATCTGACCCGACCCCATTTGCTGCATCATCGATCGCATCTTTTGGAAGTTACTGATTAGCTCTGTAACTTCTTTGTCAGCATGTCCTGAACCCCGGGCAATGCGGCGGCGGCGAGAAGGAGAGTTGGAAAGCAGATCTGGATCACGGCGCTCATCTGCCGTCATCGAGCCGATCATCGCTTCGGCTTTTTTCAGTTGCTCTTCCCCTTTTTGCAACTGTTCCTCATTCACCATCTTGCCCATGCCAGGAATCAGCTTGAGGACGCCGCCCAGCGACCCCATATTTTTGAGCAGGCGAGTTTGTTTGATGAAGTCTGTAAAATCAAATTTTGCCGACAGGATTTTTTCCTGCATCTTCTCAGCGTCGGCTAAATCGATCTCTTCGCGGGCTTTCTCAACCAGCGTCAGGACGTCGCCCATGCCCAGAATGCGCGATGCCATGCGATCGGGGTAAAACGGCTGCAAGGCATCCACCTTTTCACCCACGCCGATGAATTTGATCGGTTGTCCCGAAATTCGCCGCACCGAAAGCGCTGCCCCCCCGCGCGTGTCGCCATCCATTTTGGTCAGAATTGCGCCCGTCACACCGATCTGCTCATGAAACGTTCGAGTCAGATTCGCGGCTTCTTGTCCGGTCATCGCGTCCACAACGAGGAGAACTTCGTGCGGTTGAATCGTGTCTTTGATCCGCTTCAGTTCTCCCATCATCGACTCATCGATTTGCAGACGACCTGCCGTATCGATAATCACGGTATCAAAGCCTTCTGCTCTGGCTCGTTCGACGCCTTGGCGGGCAATCTCAACCGGATCGGCATCTTTGCCCAAGTCGAAAACGGGAATATCGACTTGTTTACCGAGGGCGATCAACTGGTCGATCGCGGCAGGGCGATACACATCTGTTGCCACCATGAGCACGCTGCGTTCTTCTTTGCGGAGATGGAGCGCTAATTTTGCAGTTGCTGTAGTTTTACCCGTCCCCTGCAAGCCTGCCATCAGCACGATCGTGGGTGCACTCTCAGCGTGGGCAAGCGGCACATTGGCATCTCCCATCACCGAAACTAATTCGTTGTGAATAATTTCAATGAACTGCTGGTCTGGGCGCACCCCGGAAATGACTTCTGCCCCCAAGGCTTTCTGCTCGACCTCAGCGACAAAATCTTTGACAACTTGGAGGTTTGCATCTGCTTCTAGCAAGGCGCGCCGGACTTCCCGCAGGGCATCCTTAACGTTAGATTCAGAGATTTTGTCTTGACCCCGAACTTTTTTCCAGGCGTTTTCTAAGCGATCGGCGAGAGCATCAAACATAGGTTCTGTTGCAATACAGTCTGTTGCACGAGACGACGGGGACAGAATGCTGTCCATTTCATCCATTCTAAAAGGTTGTCTGCCCAAGGACTCGTCTCAAATTTGGGAAAAACCGAACTGGCAGGCAAGAGATTCGTTGACAAGGTGTTGAACTTGGGAAGAAAGACGTTGTAATTGACTAGAATCTATTCACTATCTATTCACTAGAGTTGGAGGTGCGATCGCACTCCACAAAACCACAACTTAACAAAACCACAACTTAAGGTATAAATGCTGCCTAGTTGGTAACCCTAAATAAAATCCCTCTTTCTTATTTTGGTGAATTAAACTATAATTATTAGTACTCTTACGATTCGTTAAGCTTGTGTTTACAGCACCCTTTGCTCTGTCTAAGCCACTCCTGCCGACCGATTTGGTAGGCGCGATCGCAACTCTCAAACGCGATCTCAATGCGGTCATTTTGGCGCACTACTACCAAGATCCAGATATTCAAGATGTCGCTGATTTCCTCGGAGACTCCCTCGGATTGTCTCGTCAAGCCGCCCAAACCGATGCAGATGTGATTGTGTTTGCGGGCGTTCACTTCATGGCAGAAACTGCAAAAATTCTCAATCCAGATAAGTTAGTGCTGCTGCCCGATTTAGATGCGGGTTGCTCTCTTGCAGATAGTTGCCCACCGAGCGAGTTTGCTAAGTTTAGGGAAAAACACCCAGATCATTTGGTAATTTCCTACATAAATTGCACCGCAGACATCAAAGCGATGAGTGACATTATTTGCACCAGTGCCAACGCGGTAAAGATTGTACAGCAAATTCCCCAAGACCAGCCGATTATTTTTGCCCCCGATCGCAACCTAGGCAGATACGTGATGCAGCAAACCGGGCGAGACATGGTGCTGTGGCAAGGAAGCTGCATGGTGCATGAAACGTTTTCCGAAAAGAAAATGGTGCAACTAAAAATTCAGCATCCCACCGCCGAGGTGATTGCCCACCCAGAATGCGAAGAGGCTATTTTGCGCCACGCCGATTACATCGGGTCTACCACGGCATTACTCAAGTATTGTCAGCACAGCGCGAGTCAGTCAATCATCGTGGTGACGGAACCTGGAATCATTCACCAGATGGAGAAAGCCGCGCCTGACAAGCAGTTTATTCCTGCACCGCCGCTCAACACCTGCGCCTGTAATGAATGTCCTCACATGCGACTCAACACGTTGGAGAAACTCTATCTCGCGATGAAAAATCGAGAGCCGGAAATCACGCTGCCCGAATCTACTCGGTTAGCGGCGCTTCGCCCGATACAACGCATGTTAGACATGAGTCGGTGAACGACCAGAATGCTAGGGTTCTAGAATTGCTTTGATCGCGTAATATCAAGTCTGCAACAAATTTGACCTGTCATCAGTCACAGGTGTTGTATTTATAAAGGCGATGAGCGATCGTATGAACCCTACTTGCCCTACTTCTCTATTTCGTCCTGCATTCATTACTATTCTCGCGGTAACGGCTGTAGTCTCCTCCCTCGGCCCGGTGCGGGCCCAATCTACAGCCGGCACAATTTGCCCCGCCCAACTTGGAGGAGCCATTGATCGAGCGATCGCCCGCGTTCCTGGCGCAAAGTGGAGCGTTTTGGTGCAAACCCAAGGGGCGACAGGCGCTCGCAGCAATGTCTACAGGCGAAACTTCTCGACGTTGCTCGTTCCAGCGTCAAACAACAAAATTCTTACCACGGCTGCCGCCCTCAAAAAGTTAGGCGCACAGCACCGCATCACAACCCCTGTATTTGGTAATAGTGCGGGTCCAGATTTGGCAACTCTAAGAGTGATTGGGCAAGGCGATCCAAGCCTCAAGACAGCGCAACTCAATGCTTTGGCTCAGCAGTTGCGTCAGCGGGGCATTCGTCAGACCAATCTCTTGATCGGAGACGACACCGTTTTTCAGGGTGAACCGTACAACCCGTTTTGGAGCAATCGGCATCGTGGGTTGGGCTATGCCCCTCCGGTCAACAGCTTAATGCTGAATGAAAACATTATTTATAATGGGGCAGTTCCCAATGCTGGAAACTATTTTGTGGGAGAGTTTCGCAAAGCGTTGACCAAAGCTGGCATTAAAATAGCAGCTTCAACTTTAGTGAAACGGACGCCCGCTCCGGCGGGAGAAGTTGCCCTCGCGTCTGTGACCTCGCCGCCGCTATCGAGCTTGATTTTTGAAACCAATCAAGCCAGCAATAATGTTTATGCGGAGACGCTGCTCAAAACGTTAGGTCGGCTGCAAAATCCGAACAGTCTTGACACCAACACGAGCGGTGTCGCGACGGTAAAATCGATTTTGACGGAGATGGGGGTAAATCCCAATCGATATACCATGGTAGACGGGTCGGGCTTGGCAGATCGTAACCTTGCTAGTGCGGAAGCGTTTGTCCAAACGTTGCAAGCGATCGCACTCATGCCAGAAGCCCAAATTTATCGGCGATCGCTGCCGGTGGCAGGGGTAAGTGGCACACTCTCCAATCGCTTCCGTAATACGCCGGCTCAAGGCATCGTTGCGGCTAAAACCGGAACCATTTCAGGAGTTGTTTCCCTTTCGGGCTATGTTTCCCCCCGTAACTATTCACCCTTAGTATTCAGTGTTCTTGTCAATTCTGGAGCGTCTGCTTCTACCGTTCGGAGTGCGGTTGATGAAGCTGTCATTTCGATGGCACGGCTGCGTAAGTGTTAAGGGTCATGTCAGCAATTCAGCTAGGGAAATGCCAAAGCCTTGAAGCGTTGTTTGGGTTGAAATTGTATCTCCAGGATTAAACAGTTGCCAAGAAGTCTCCGCCGTTTTTACCAGAACAATTCTCGCCTCTGGAAACACCAGCCAGACTTCTTGGCAACCTGACTCTAGATACTCGCTAGATACTCGATCGCTTTCGCAAACAACCCTTCTACACTGTCATCTGGAGAAGCAATTTCTGCAATGAGCGGAAAGCTCTGAGGCAAGCCTGCTTCCTGCCCAAACTGAGCTACCAGTTCTGGTGACATATAAGCAACATCAGGACGACGCCCCTGCTTGAGAGTACGACAGACTGTTTCGGTCACGACCTCTCCACCCAATTTCTAAGCATCTATGTGGTTGCCCCAAAATCGAGAGAGCCTATATTGTAAACAGTGGCAACGATTTCGTTATCACAGTCAAAGGCAATCAGCCGAAATTGTATCAGCATCTCCAAGCCCAGTTTCAGCACTCCGCCGCTCAAAGTAAAGTGAGGATAGCGATCGCACTCCCAAGACAATCCGCGATCGCTTTGAGGGAGATGTGATTGCAGTTGCTAAACAAATATGCGATCGCTGTAGATAATTGGTGCCATCGTTAAGTTTTTGGCTGAATAGATGCAACAGCAGCAGAGCCGACGATTTCCCGGATTCAATCTCGACCGAAAGCCGCAACAACGGTGACAGAATGGATGGCGCAGACTGAGGCGATGCAGGAAGCACACCCGATAGTTGTCTCATTTCTGTTGATGTAAGACTGGCTTCCCTGTCGCTGCAACCTGTTCAACAATATCGATCGCTTTCTTGACTCCCCCAGAGCGTTGAATCATCGCTTGCAATCGGAGAGCGTTATCTTTATAAGTCTCCTTAGTCAAAACGTGTTGAATCGCACTCCGCAGCTTAGAAACACTTAAACGCTTCAGAGGGATCACCTCTCCAGTTCCTGTCCAAGCGATACGAGCAGCGACCCCCGGTTGGTCATTGGCAATCGGAATGGCAACCATTGGCACTCCATTACTTAATGATTCCAACGTAGTATTCATGCCTGCATGAGTAATAGTGAGCGTAGTCCGTTGTAATAGATCTAGTTGAGGAGCATACTCAACCACCAAAGGAGACCCAGGGAGTGGAAGGAGCGCCTCTGGCGTGCTGCCACCGCCCAGAGCAATGACTAACTGAGCATCCAGTTCCCGGCAGGCTTCTGCAATGATTTGGAACGTTCCGAGCAACTGGTTTTGCACTGTACCAAGGGAGGCATAAATTAGTGGTTGCCCTGTCAACTGCTCAAACGGAAAGGATGAGGGTGCCCGACTAGCCGAATTTGAATAAGGTCCTGTGAAATGAAAGCAGGCAGGCAAGTGTTGCCGTGGGAACTCAAATTCAGCAGGCTGTTGGCAGAGTTGAGCCAGGTTAGAGTAGGCATCATCGGGGTGAGTGTAAGCGGGTAAATTCCAGTGTTGTCGATATTCAACCACTAGATCTGTAATCGGTCGAGCAATACGAGTCATAAACTCGTGACCCAGTTGATTCCGAATCTGTGCCCACCGGGTCGAATGGTATCTCCAAGCGGTATTGAAAGGAGGAACCTTGGGATCTTGGTTTAACATCAGAGCACAACAAACGCTGATGAAAGGAAGATCTAAGAATTGGGCAACTGTGGAGCCTCCGAAGGACGTTTGATCGATGAGTAGGACTTCTATACCAGCACTTTGGAGAGCGGCAGGGGCTTCTTGTAGCAGGGTGAGCGTGAGTTGTTTAAACAACTCGATGGTGTACCGAAATGCAGTAAATCCTTCGAGTTGACCCAATTTTGTGAAAGCGTCTGGAACTGCACCAAGTGGAAAGGCTACTTCGCCGATCGCCCGAAATTCTAATCCTGCTGCCAACACTTTTGGTTTTGCATCCGGCATGCCAACGACAGTAACGCGATGCCCTCGCTGATGCAATTCATATCCTAGAGCAGTCATGGGATTAAGGTGACCACTAGCGGCGGGACAGAGGATGCCAAAGTGAGCCATAACTTTTAGATAGGCAATTATGTCAAGTAGCCTCAACCTTACCTCAAACGATGCAATTAAAGTCAGAGATGAGAGAAAAAAGCTGGCTGATGCAGTTTTGCCAATGGTCAACTGTCTTTGATTCAACTTTGGGCTTGTGACTTCGGTCTCTCATTTTTCCTAGTTAAAACCGCTGCCCTTTTCGACACTTAGCCGCACTTAGCCGCGATCGCAGTAGAAAAAATTGCTTAATCAACCGTAACCCTTCAGTGATACTCTGAGAACTGGCGATAAAAGCGCAAAAAGTATTTGAAATAGCTGAACCACAGTAGGGCGTAAGCATGGTCACCACCGCAGAAAAAACAAGTATTGGTTACATCACGCAAATCATCGGTCCAGTTCTGGACGTTCGATTTTCCAACGGCAAAATGCCGCAGATTTACAACGCCTTGAAAATCACAGGTAAAACTGACGCGGGTCAAGACGTTTCCGTGACCTGCGAGGTGCAGCAGCTTCTCGGTGATAACCAAGTTCGCGCCGTGGCAATGAGCACCACAGACGGTCTCGTACGCGGCATGGAAGTTGCAGACACAGGCGCTCCGATCAGCGTTCCCGTCGGAACCGCCACCTTAGGTCGAATCTTCAACGTACTGGGTGAGCCTGTCGATGAGCGCGGTCCTGTCAACAACACAGAGACCATGCCGATCCACCGTGATGCTCCCAAGCTGACCGAGCTAGAAACCAAACCTTCCGTGTTTGAGACCGGAATCAAGGTGATTGATTTGCTAACGCCCTATCGTCGGGGTGGAAAAATTGGTCTGTTTGGTGGTGCAGGTGTGGGCAAGACCGTCATTATGATGGAATTGATTAACAACATCGCAACCAATCATGGTGGTGTGTCCGTTTTTGCAGGGGTAGGAGAGCGCACCCGCGAAGGAAATGACCTCTACAACGAAATGATCGAATCTGGCGTTATCAAAAAAGATAACCTCAACGACTCCAAGATTGCCTTGGTTTACGGTCAGATGAATGAGCCACCAGGGGCGAGAATGCGCGTTGGTTTGTCGGGTCTGACGATGGCCGAATACTTCCGTGATGTTAACAAGCAAGACGTTTTGCTGTTTGTTGATAACATCTTCCGGTTTGTGCAAGCGGGGTCTGAAGTATCTGCGCTGCTCGGACGGATGCCCTCGGCAGTAGGATACCAGCCAACACTCGGTACAGACGTGGGGGACTTGCAAGAGCGGATCACCTCGACGACTGAGGGTTCGATTACGTCGATTCAAGCCGTCTACGTTCCGGCAGATGACTTGACTGATCCTGCCCCTGCCACCACCTTTGCTCACCTAGACGGAACTACAGTGTTGTCTAGAGGTCTTGCTTCTAAAGGGATTTATCCGGCGGTCGATCCGCTCGATTCGAGTTCGACTATGTTGCAGCCTGCGATCGTAGGAGACGATCACTACGACACCGCTCGTAATGTACAGTCCACCCTCCAGCGCTACAAAGAGCTTCAAGACATTATCGCCATCTTGGGTCTTGATGAGTTGTCTGAGGAAGATCGCTTAATTGTGTCTCGCGCCCGCAAGATCGAGCGCTTTTTGTCTCAGCCCTTCTTTGTGGCAGAAGTCTTTACCGGATCTCCAGGTAAATATGTCACGCTTGAAAAGACCATCAAAGGCTTCAAGCGCATTTTGGCAGGGGAATTAGATGAGTTGCCAGAGCAGGCATTCTATCTAGTCGGCGATATTGACGAAGCGATCGCGAAAGCCGAAAAGATCAAAGCAGATACCAAGTAAGAGCCGCCGCAACCTTTAAGACAGGAAGAGGGACGATCGCAAAATTTAGTCTTTCTTCTTGTTCTCAATCGCGGAGTTTGATCGGTTACTCGTTATTTTTTACAGAAGATTATGCCGTTAACTGTTCGCGTTATTGCTCCAGACAAAACCGTCTGGGATTCTACTGCTGATGAAGTGATTTTGCCAAGCACCACTGGGCAACTGGGGATTTTGGCAGGACACGCACCCTTGCTGACGGCGCTTGATACTGGCGTGATGCGGGTTCGAGCAGATAAAACTTGGGTGCCGATCGCGCTGACTGGCGGATTTGCTGAAGTTGAAAGCAACGAAGTGACGATCCTCGTAAACGGGGCTGAGCGCGGAGATACGATCGATCGTGAGGCGGCTAAAATAGCCTACACTGAGGCAGAAGCTGCGTTAGCAAAAGCCGAGCAAGGAAGTCCCAAGCAAGAACAACTGCAAGCCACCCAAGCTCTAAAAAGGGCGCGGGCGCGACTGCAAGCTTCAGGGGGAACGGTTTAAGAGGGTCGCTAGCCTGACTGTACCTTTTCAGCAGTTTTGAGCAAGCAAAAAGGGAGAACGATCAGTGTTCTCCCTTTTGTTTTGGAACAAGCCAACCGCAGGATGCTTGAGTCGAGACGCTCTGCACAACTGGCTCCCGAAGGATCAAATCGCGCAAACGAGAAAAGGATTACACTCGTCCACGCAGCATTTGAGCCATCTCATTTTGCTTCGGCGACATTTCTAGCGCTACTTCCTCCGTAATGCGACCTTCCTCATACAGTTTGTAGAGCGACTGGTTCATCGTACACATGCCGTCAAAGCCGCATTTTGGCAAGATTGCTTCGATCTCGTCGAGTTCGCCTTTACGGATGTAGTCTCTAATAGCATCTGTGTTGATGAGAATATCGTGAAAAGCGGCTCGTTTACCATCAGTGGTGCGGCACAAGCCCTGGGCTATCACAGTCACCAACGATTCTGCCAGCGCTATCCGCATCGGAGGTTGCTCTTCGGGTTTATACAGGCTCAAGACACGCTCGATCGTTTTCACTGCGCTGTTGGTGTGCAGCGTTCCCATCACCAAGTGTCCTGTCTGAGCCGCTTTTAGGGCAGTGTTGACCGTCTCCTTGTCGCGCATTTCACCAATTAGAATAATATCTGGATCTTCCCGCAAGGCTGCTTTCAGGGCATTGTCAAACTTGCGAGTGTGAATGCCGACTTCACGGTGCTTGATCAACGATTTCTGACTTTTGTGAATAAATTCAATCGGGTCTTCGATCGTGATGATGTTTTTTGGCATCTCCTTATTGATGTAGTCCAACATCGCCGCCATCGTAGTCGATTTACCTGACCCCGTAGGGCCTGTGACCAAAATCAAGCCTTTGTGATAGTGACAAACATCTTTAAATACTGGGGGCAGATTTAGCTGCTCCATGGTCAAAATCTTGAGCGGAATCAATCGCATAACCATGGCAGGACCGTGCAACGAGCCAAAAATATTGATCCGAACCCGCGCAAAGTCGTATTGAGTTGCTCCATCGAAGTCGAGGGTTTCTTCGTATTGGCTAATGTCTGCTTCGCTCAGCACTTCCCGCAGCCAACCCATGAACGTATCTTGGTCGGTTACGGGAAACTCGGTCGCTTCGATTTCCCCTCGGTTGCGGAAGCGCGGCACTTCACCCACTCCCACATGCACATCTGAAAAGCCTTTGTCAAACGCAAGCTTGATCAACTGTGCCAACGTTGGAGAGCCATTGGGCGAGCGGCGAGCTACGCCGGGAACGGTTGGGGGTGCAGTGGGGCGATGTCCGATAGTGGGCGGCGGCACTGATCCGTTGGGGGGGTCTGAGGTGGGCAATGCCGAAAGTATTGCTGTAGCAGGAGCAGAGGTTGAATTTGCTCTGGTGGCTGCGGTTCCTCCGGAGTTGTTCAAGCCATTAATTGCATCTGCCTGTGCCATGGGCGGGGCAACTCCGGGTAAAGGCGAGTTTGCTGCTGGGCTAGGCATGGCGAGCGTCTGCGTAGCAGTATTGACCTCAGTGATAGGATCGGCAAGTCCAGTAGACGGCTGTGAAGCGGCTCCTTCAGCGGGGCGTGAAGTACTCATCGCTTCGAGCATTGCACTACCAGAATGCCGTAGGGGTGGTGGCGGCGCAGGCGGAACGCGAGGAGCGGGAGGCGGCGTAATGGACGGACGCTGGGTATCTGGTGTCATATCCTATCGGTGATAAAGAACTCTAAGGGGAAAGTATCCTATGGGAGTTTGCTAGATCTCAGTTTGGGAGCAAGAGTGCAGGCGTTGGTTATTGACGGTTAATCCACGGGAGGCTGGGTGCAGATGCTGTATGTGCTGATCTTGCTTCGGGCTTTGCACCATCGGTTGCCCAGAGTTAAAGAATGTAGGACGGCATAAAGTCTAAACTCGGTTTCTGGGAGCATAGGCTTGACAGAATTGCAGCAGACTTTTAGCTTTTAATCAGCTTTCCCGAAAGGCGAGTATCCGTATCAAGCAACGCATAGGAATCAGGAGAACTAAGCCCATGAGCCAGATAGAAGGGTGGTATGTCGTGAAACAACCAGAAGGACATTGCCAAATTGTTTCTGTCTCAGCGCAGGACTGGGAGAGTAGCCATGCAAAACCCCCTGAGGAAACGGAGAAGTGGGGCCCGTTTGGCTCAGAGGGAGATGCGATCGCACGTCGCGTTGGCTTGATTCGGGCTGGAAAGTGCCGACCTGTTTGAGCGCCAGCTTGTTTAGTTGACGTTACACTAACGCTTTGCTACTTTAAATTACTTTGATTCTGCACGAGTGGTGTCCTTGCCAGAGATTCGCTGGTTGAGCACTTGTAGCGCTTTAGCATACTGAGGATCTTCAGTTGTGCCAATTTTGTCGCGATCTTGCACCAACACCTGGCGCTGCTGATCATTGAGATCAAACACCACATCTGGAGCAATGCCGTTCTTGTTGATATCTCGACCATTGGGCGTGAGGTATTTTGCGATCGTCACCGCCAGACCCGATCCGTCCCCCAATCCTCGCACCGATTGAACCAGCCCTTTGCCAAACGTCTTGGTTCCTACGATCGTCGCGCGGCGGTTGTCTTGCAAGGCTCCAGACAGAATTTCGCTAGCACTAGCAGACCCGCCATCTACTAAAACAACCAGCGGCTTGGTCGTCAGGGCGCGGTTGTTGGCACTTTCTTTTTCAGAGATGCCTTTACGGTCAACGGTTGACACGATCCCCCCGCTTTGAAGCCACATCCGGGCGATATCGACGCTGGCATAGAGCAACCCACCAGGGTTAGAGCGCAGATCCAGAATGTAACCCGAAACGCCCTGCTTTTCTAGGTTTTGAATTGCATTTCGCATCTCAGGGGCGGCGTTAGCACTAAACTGCACCAGGCGGATGTAACCCACATTTCCGGTCGGAGAGGGCTTGACGCTGTAGCGGACAGGGTGAATTTCGATTTTGGCGCGCTTGAGCGGAAAATCTAGCTGTTGGTTGCCTCGTACGACGGTGAGCTTGACCTGGGTTCCAGCCGCTCCCCGAATCAGGTTGACGGCTTGGTTAACGTCCATTCCTTCGGTGCTTTTGCCGTCAATTTGGGCAATGATATCTTTTGCCAAAATTCCGGCAGACGATGCAGGGCTGCCCTCGATCGGTGCGACCACGGTCAGCTTTTTCGTTTTCTCATCGGCAGCAAGCTGAATGCCAACGCCGGTTAGCTCACCAGACGTATCGATCTGCATGTTTTTGAACTCGGTCGGGTCCATAAACCGGGTGTACTGGTCGCCCAACGGCTTCAGCATTTCTCGGATCGCTTTGTATGCCTCTTCTTTGTTGGCATAGTTGCGGGCGAGATATTGGCTGCGCGCCGCCTTCCAGTCGACTTGGTTAAACGTGCCATCGACATAGTTGCGATCGATAACTTGCCAGACCTCATCGACAATCTCCTTCGGACTTTCCCGAAAGAACGCTTGCCCCTTGTTGAGATGAATTCCAGCCCCGGTAATAGTTACAGCAGTAACGGCGGCTGCCGTTGCACCTAAGACAAGCGCTCGTTTCGTCATGGTCATATTGCTCAAACCGTAGAAAATGACTGAAAAAGATTATGCTCAATCTAACACAGCAATCTTAGGGCAATCCGTAATAAATACGTCTAAGTTTTAAGGATCAATCCATTTGCCGTCAGATTTAATCAGGTTAATGAGTTCTTCAACCCCTTGAGCTTCGGGCACTTTCTTGATCTCATTTCGACCTCGGTATAAAGAAATGTAACCTGCTTGCTTGCCGACGTAGCCGTAATCAGCATCCGCCATTTCTCCTGGACCGTTGACAATACATCCCATCACGGCGATATCTAAGCCTGTCAGGTGTTGAGTAGCCGTTCTCACTTGATGCAACACTTCTTCTAGGTTAAACAACGTGCGCCCGCAAGACGGACAGGCAACATACTCCACCATGGTTTTGCGGAGTCCGAGGGCTTGCAGAATGCCATAGCACACGGGAATTTCTTTTTCTGGGGCTTCGGTTAGGGAAACGCGCAGAGTATCCCCAATTCCTTCTGCTAGCAGTGTCCCGATGCCTGCGGTGGATTTGATGCGTCCATACTCGCCATCTCCCGCTTCGGTGACGCCCAAATGAATCGGGTAGTCCATGCCGAGTTCATCCATGCGCTTGACCATGAGACGGTTAGCAGCAATCATCACGGGCACTCTGGAGGCTTTGAGCGATAGTTCGATGTGGTAGAAGTTGAGAGCTTCGCAAATGCGAATAAACTCTAGCGCCGATTCCACCATGCCTTCGGGCGTGTCGCCGTAGGTAAAGAGCATCCGTTCGGAGAGAGAGCCATGATTGACGCCAATCCGCATGGACTTGTTTTGATCTCGCAGCGAAATCACGAGCGGTTCGAGGGTTTCACGGATTTTGCTGCCGATCTCGTCAAATTCTGCCGAGGTATAGTCTGTGCGATCGCTCTTCGGCTTTTCAAACACATACAGCCCTGGATTAATTCGCACGTTATCCACATGGTGTGCCACCTCAAGGGCAATCTTCATGCCGTTGTGATGCACGTCGGCAACCAGGGGAACGGGTTGATAGGATTTGTGCAAGCGATCGCGGATCTCCTCCATTGCCTTGGCGTGCGCCATGCTAGGCACCGTCACCCGGACAATTTCACAGCCAATTTCATGTAACCGACGAATCGCCGCCACCGATCCATCAATATCTAGCGTGTCTTCATTGATCATAGACTGCACCGCTACCGGATGCCCACCACCGATCGTGATGCTGCCAACCGGCACAGGACGGGTTTTGCGGCGCTGTATAGCGGGATCAGTAGAATACTGGTTTGAAGCGATGATAGTAGGAGGACTGGGCAGAGTTTGCATGGTGGCTAATTAAATCTTCGACAGCAAATAACGCAGGAAGGGTCAAGTTTTCCTAGGGTTGTCAGGAATGACAAGTTGCTATTCACTGTCTTTCAGATTGCCACAGAAAGTGGTTTTTTGGCGGTTTTCTGGAGAACAAGCAACGAAGATGGTTTTGTGGAACGGACTCGCTTTGCGTTAGCTCTGTCTGCTAAGGCAACATCAACTGTTTGCTGCTGACGAGACGTTGCTGCCAGCGTTCCCCCACGTAGCCTACAGAAACCGTTACACCCGTCTCACCTCTAGCCTTTGCACCTCTAGCCTTTGCACAATCGAGACTCTTGCTTGACCACCCCAGACATCGCTGCATTTTGTAGCGTCATGAAGGCACGGAGGTCTTCTTGGTCATATTTCATACTCAGCAATTGCCGAAGCAAGTTTTCTGCTTCCACCGTTAGTACTCCGGTTACAAGAGCTTGCTGGACTACATCCCGAATTAGAGCCATACTCACACCCCAACGTGCATCAGGAAAAACAAGTGTTTGCCGAGCAGGTCGCCATCTCAACACGTCATATTAAGCAAACCACAAACCAGATTGCCAATATTCTTTTGTGGCTTTGCAGAATTGATTTATAGAAGGTAAAGAGTCATATAACTGTTTGAAAATATTAGAGGGATTTTGTCAAAAAAACGGTATTCCTCCAAACAGTTTACGATAGGCGTGTTAGCCGCTAGATGCAAGCGACGTAGGGGAATTGGGGAAGTTCCTTAACTCGAAAAATTAGTATTTGACGCTATAGAACTTAATAGGAACCTAACAGAGGAAGGCGTGACATATGGAGGAGTCTACCCTAAAAAATTCTAAGTAAATTATTCGTGAATAAGTCATATTTAATACTTTGAAATCAGCAATAAAAAACTTAATATTATTTAATTTCAGATGCTTAATATAGCGCTTTTGGCTATTAGCAACGCGAGGCGAAACTGACCTAACTGCATTTAGTGACAAACAGTGCGATCTGGTTGTGTATTATGCTACCCGTTAAAATTGCGGCTAGAGTATTTCATCAAACCAGAGTCAGAGTGAAGATGGATTGATTAGGCTGCCCCACCAGCCCTCACGGTGTTGGCGGAAGTTCTAGCGCGATCGCGCCCAAGTTGCCTTTGCGAAAATCCGTCAAAATCTGCCGGGCTGTCCGTTCGATGTCACCTTGATAGTTTTGGTTAGCGAGCGATCGCAGGTAACTTTCTCCGCTCAGATCCTCTAGTGCTAGGGCATACCGCTCGTGCAACACCTGCTCGATCTGCAATGTGTTTAACAAATCGACAAAAGCTGCTGCGACTCGTTGATTGTCGTAACCGGCTTCGCCAATGTCATCGCAAATCGCTAGTTTAATCGCGGCATCTTGGTTGGTAAGTTTGTTGGGAAGGACTCCGGGGGCATCTAACAGGTCGATTTGATCGGAAATTCTGACCCAGCGTAATTGACGAGTTACCCCCGCTCGGCGGGCACTTTCTACCACTCTACGTTTGAGCAAGCGATTGATCAGCGCCGATTTGCCAACGTTGGGAAAGCCGATCACAACGGCACGGATAGGGCGAGGCAGCATACCGCGATCGCGCCGTCGTTCGTTCACTTGAGCGCCTGCAACTTGAACTGCTTTAGAAACCGCATCGATCGCTTTTCCGTGCTGAGCATCGGTGAAGTATGGCTCTTGTCCCTGCTGCTGAAACCATTCTGTCCACCGCTCTTTCGCCGACGACGAGATCATATCCATCCGATTGAGGACTAAAACGCGCCCTTTGTTGCCCAACCACTGCTCAATCTGAGGATGATGGGTGGCGCTAGGAATACGGGCATCGCGAACTTCTAAGACCACATCGACGCGCTTTAGCTGCTCAAGCAGAGATTTTTCTGCTTTGGCGATGTGACCGGGATACCACTGGATGGGGGGAGAAGACATAGGGACGATGGCAAAAAGGGAAGCGAACACTGGGCGGAGCGAAGCTACCGCGCTTTACAGCAATAAAGTTACAGCAATAAAGTTTATCTGAACGGGTCAACTTCCACGGGTCGGTGTACATTTAGAGCTTTACGATCGCACTTCATTCTATCAATGTGGCGTCGCGTTTCAGCCATAAGCAGAAGTCACTACAGCAACGATTGCATCTCTACTGTCTAACCAGAGAATTAGGATCGGACGTTTCTTGGCTGCTGTACCGTCTGTGAATGGAATCTCGGCAATCCACAGTTCACCGGGTTGAATAGTCATCGTAACGCCCTTCGTCTTCTGGAGCGTAACCGTTGAGGAAGGCGCGATGGTCGCAAATAGGATTTGTGGATGACGAATTTGGTAGCGGAGTGATTGTAATTAGCCACTGTCCGATTCCGATGGTGTTGACGATCGCATATCGTTGTCACGGGCAAGAAAACTGTTTTAGCTTTTATTGTAGGTTGACAAGGCGAAGCGATCACGCCATTTTCAGCGTGCACCCTTGTGGAAGTGCCTCGCTTGCTGTTTTAGATAAGAACAATCGTGCTGAGAATCGAAGCGATCGCGCTTCAACCAGGAAATCTCTAACTTGAAAGGGCATCATTGCTGTTCTAAACACGAACGATCGCGCTTCAACCAGGAAATCTCTAACTTGAAAGGGCATCATTGCTGTTCTAAACACGAACGATCGCACTTCAACCAGGAAGTTTTCAACTTGAAAGGGCAATGATTGACCTTTGAACTTGAAGCTTCGAGGTTTGGACTAAAATGATGCAGATTGAAAGAGGATAGCTTCGCTTCCCGACGTGTTCGTTCCTGTTTAAAGGTGCAAGGGGGTTGATCGTTACTCTTCCGATGGGCTTGTCGATCGACTACGAGGGATACGATCGTCCGTTGATTTACGATCGCGCTATACAATTGAAGCAATGATGGTGAATTCCCGATGAGTACGCGCCAAGAATTATTAGCGGTTATTGAACAGTTACCCGATGGTCAATTGCGATCGCTGCTAAAACTCGCGCGATCGCTAACTCAGGAAGAAACATCAATCGATTTGCAAGCGCATAGCATTGATGAACAGCAAGCAGCCGAGTTGCAATCTCGTCTAAGTTCGTTTGCTGAAGAATGGAATAGCCCGGAAATGGACATTTATGATGACTACGACAATCACCGGAAGCAGCTATAGGCGTGGTGACATTGTTTTAGTCATGTTTCCAAATTCAGATCTCCGTACTGCGAAAACTCGTCCCGCAATTGTGGTTCAAGCCAATAATTTGCAGACTGGAATCTCGCAGGTGATTGTTGCCATGATCACGAGCCGTGTCTTTCGGGCAAATCATCCGAGTCGAGTGTTTGTGAGTCTCGCGACGCCCGAAGGAAGTTAATCAGGATTACTCACAGATTCAGTTGTCATGACGGATAATCTCGCCACGATCGCTGAATCTGCAATTAATCGCGTGATTGGATTGCTTCCGATAACAGAAATTGATATTGCTCTGAAACACACATTAAATTTGTGAGCGATCGTTGATTCAAGATATACGATCGCTTCGCTTCGTTGCACGGTAGCTTCGCTTCACTCCGTGTTCGCTGTCGTTTGAAGGCTGAAAGGGATTGCTTGTAACTCAGTGTGAGTTCGATAAAATGGTTATTGCTTCTCAATGATTGTCACTGATGAGGTTATTGATCGAGTGAGAGGGATACGATCGCTAGCTTTTGCATAAAGTAGGTAAACTGCTGCTCATGAGGATTTATCTAGACATGTGCAGCTTGCAACGTCCGCTTGATACCAAGACACAGGTTCGGATCGCAGTTGAGGCTGAGGCAATTTTGAATATCATCACGCTATGGGAGTCTGGACAGCTTGAACTTATTTCATCATCAGCGTTGGTATTTGAGGCTGAGCAGATTCCGCTTTCCCAAAGAAGAACGTATATTTTAGAGACATTAGCAAAAGCAAATCTATTTATCTCTCGTAGTAAATTGGTTGAGGAACGAGCGCAGAGATTTGTGGGTTTGGGAATTAAACCGTTGGACGCGCTGCACTTAGCGTCTTCAATCGAGGCAGAAGCGGATTATTTTTGTACATGCGATGACCGTTTTCTAAGACGAGCAAATGCAGCAGATACAGAACCGACCAAAGTTGTTTCACCTCTGGAATTGATCACGGAGATAACCGAATGAGTCTTCAACCGAAATCTTTGAATGAAATTACTCAAGAAGCGATCGCGATCCTCTCGAAAGAGATCGGCATTGCGAACACGCTGAGATTTCTCAATCAATTTTCATCTGGCTATGGAAACTATACCGAGGAACGTGAGGCGCTTTTCAAGGATTTGACGCTGGATGAGATTTTGCGGCAGATGAAAGAGCGTTGAGGTGTAATTGAAAGACACCAAAGGCGAAACCCAGAAGGAATGGTACTTCCGCCACGACAAAATCGCCGAATTTTTCATCGTGCAAACCTTTCTCGGTGACAGCGAAACCGCCCAAACTCGCTGGTATGACTATTTGGGCGACTCGCGTTTTCGCGGCGTTTACTTTCTCCTCGCAACATTGCTCCCACTCAATGCCGCTCAAACCTTGCGAGAAGCCTTAATTCAATACGCTGCCGACACCAGAGATCACACCGTCAGCGATACCTTCGTGCAACTCCTCTGCACTCGCAAAGCATAATCTAGCAGCTTACGGAACGACTAGCACTGGGCACGGCGACAAACTAATCACTCGATTCGTGACGCTTTCAGAGACTTCTTCGGTGAGTCCGAGTCCACGACAGCCCATGACGATCAGATCGGCGTCGATTTCATCGGCAACATCGCAAATCGTGAACGCGGGATTTCCTTCGCGTTCAACCGTTTCCGCTTCAATGCCTTGTTGAGAAAATAACGATTTCGCATTCTGTAAGAGTTTGGCGACCGCATCGGGTGACGCCATCGTATCGGTCGGAATGTCTTCGACTGCCGCAGCCTCAACCACAGACACGATGATCAGACGACTCTTGTGAAACTGCACAATTTCTGCAACTTTTTCAGCCGCTTGGCGAGATTCACGGCTTTGATCGATGGGAAACAAGACTGTCTTAAACATGGATTTGGGTGAAATGGGACAGATAGATTTCAGGAGGGTCTTATCTTTCTGAACTTACAACAGGATGAGTGGATTGAGCGATCGCAGAGGGGCAATTAATGAGAAAATTTAAGACGTAGGTAAAAAGACTCATTCTAGGAGAAGAATCGTGCCCAAGAAGACTGTTAACACTCTATCGTCCTCTGATTTACAAGGAAAGCGCGTTCTCGTGCGGGCTGACTTTAATGTGCCGCTAGACGATCAAGGCGCTATCACCGACGATACACGCATCCGGGCAGCGTTGCCCACCATCCAAGCGTTGACCTCGAAAGGGGCAAAGGTGATCTTGTGCAGTCACTTTGGGCGTCCGAAAAATGGTCCTGAAGAGAAATATCGCCTCACCCCAGTGGGCAATCGGTTGTCTGAGGTGTTGGGCAAGCCCGTTACCAAGTGTAACGACTGTATCGGTGATGAGGTAAACGCTGCTGTTAGCGCCATGCAGCCCGGTGATGTGGTGTTGCTAGAGAACGTTCGCTTTTACAAAGAAGAAGAACAAAACGACCCCGGATTTGCTGAGAAACTTGCATCAGTCGCGGATCTCTATGTGAACGATGCCTTTGGAACGGCTCACCGCGCCCACGCTTCTACAGAAGGAGTCACCAAGTTTCTCAAGCCTTCTGTCGCAGGATTGCTGATCGAGAAAGAACTGGAATATTTGCAAAGCGCGATCGAGAACCCTCAGCGTCCGTTGGCTGCGATCGTGGGCGGTTCTAAAGTGTCGAGCAAGATCACCGTGATCGAAACCCTTCTGGATAAAGTCGATAAGCTGCTCATTGGCGGTGGTATGGTGTTCACCTTCTACAAAGCACGCGGCTTAAATGTCGGTAAGTCTCTAGTCGAAGAAGACAAACTCGACTTGGCACGGGCACTCGAAGCCAAAGCTAAAGAAAAAGGCGTCGATTTATTGTTGCCAACGGATGTTGTCGTTGCCGATAACTTTTCGCCCGATGCCAATGCTCAGACCGTCAGCGTCGAGAATATTCCGGACGGATGGATGGGGTTGGATATTGGTCCTGACTCGGTGAAAGCCTTTCAGCAAGCGCTATCTGAATGTAAGTCGGTGATCTGGAATGGCCCGATGGGCGTGTTTGAGTTTGATAAGTTTGCGGCGGGCACAGAAGCGATCGCACGCACCCTCGCCGAACTGACCCCCCAAGGGACGATCACCATTATTGGTGGGGGTGATTCTGTTGCCGCTGTTGAAAAAGTCGGTGTGGCAGAGCAGATGAGCCACATTTCCACCGGGGGCGGCGCAAGTTTAGAACTGCTCGAAGGCAAAGAACTGCCTGGAATTGCGGCTCTAGACGAAGCGTAAGCAAGCAACGGCTTAGAAAACGAGGGGAACGGATGATTGATCTAGGCTGACAAAGCATCCATCCGTTCCCTCTGCTACCTAATCTGCTGCCATCATGCTCACGAGTCTTCAGAACCCGCTTGTTAAACAACTCCGCAAGTTGCACCGCGCTAAAGAACGGCGCGAACAGCAGCTTTTTTTATTGGAAGGAACCCATCTCGTTGAAGAGGCATGTGCCGTCGGATTGCCTCTGCTCACCGTTTGCTGCACCGAAGCGTGGCAGGCTCAACATGCTCAGTTGTGGCAGCAACTTCAAGCGCGATCGCAGCGTCTCGAACTCGTCAGCCCTGAAGTGGTGAGAGCGATCGCAACCACTGTCGAACCTGATGGCATTGTTGCTAGCGCAGAACGCATTTATTCTGAGCCATTGGCACTCAACAACTTCGGACTTGTTCTCGAAACGATTCAAGACCCTGGAAATCTTGGCACCATGATTCGGACGGCGGCGGCGGCAGGAGCAGAAGGAATTCTACTGAGCGCGGACAGCGTGGATTTAGACAATCCAAAAGTGCTGAGAGCATCGGCGGGGCAATGGTTTCGGTTGCCGATGGGTATTAGTTCTAGCTTGAAGACCGATATTCTCGATGCCAAAAAACAAGGAATGCAGATCATTGCGACCGTTCCGACTGCAACGCAAACCTACTGGGAAGTGGATTTCAAAAAACCGAGCTTGATTTTGATGGGGAACGAAGGAGCCGGACTATCTCCTCAATTAAACGCCCTTGCCGATGCTCATGTCACTATTCCTGTAAGCCCAGGGGTGGAATCGCTCAATGTTGCGATCGCGGCGGCACTCATGCTCTACGAAGCCAAACGACAGCGATCACGCTGATTCGCCCTTAGACTGCATGAACTGCTCAATATCCGCCACCGCTTGCTCAAATTCCTCAAGCTGTTTTGGCATCGCTGGTGCAGTCATTGGCTGAGCCTCCGTTTTGGTTTCAGACTCAGATAGCGTTTCTTGCAGCTTATCGAGGGACTCCATAAATGCTTTAGCTGCTGCACGTCGCAGTTCTCGCTGTTCCATAATGCCTAACTCTTACTGGATGGACTGAACCATACGATCGCTCTGGTCTGTAGCCCCCAAAAAACAGGTTACTGGCTACACCCAAATTTGAACTTACACTCATCAGGTTTTCACGGGTTCTCCGCTCTGATCAGGATGCCCAACCCTAACAGAATCGTTTCATTTGAAAATGTCATAACGATGAGAGGCGACTCAAGGGTTCGATTTAGAATCTCAAAAATCCCTAAATAGGGTGAATCGACTAGACGCTAATTGATCTACTTTTGGTAGTAGTCACGAGTGCGAGGATCAGTTATGCCACGCATTGAAACCAAAACTGACCCGATGGTGATTAACATGGGTCCGCATCATCCAGCGATGCACGGATGCTTTCGGATCATTGTCACCTTAGATGGAGAAGATGTTGTAGATTGTGAACCTGTGATCGGGTATTTACATCGCGGCATGGAAAAAATTGCCGAAAACCGCACGAATACGATGTTCATTCCGTATACGAGTCGGTGGGATTATTACGGCGGCATGTTCAACGAGGCAGTCACCGTGAACGCGGTCGAGCAGTTGGCAAACATTTCTGTGCCCAAACGTGCCAGCTACATTCGCGTGATCCTGTTAGAACTGACGCGGATTGTGAATCATTTGTTGTGGCTCGGTCCGTTTGTCACGGATGTAGGCACTCAGGCAATGTTCTTTCCGACGATGCGCGATCGCGAGTACATTCTCGATTTGTTTGAAGCCGTTTCAGGCTACCGCATGATCAATCACAACTATTTTCGAGTCGGAGGCGTGGCGGCAGACTTACCCTACGGTTGGGTTGATAAGTGTGCAGACTTCTGCAACTATTTTCCGTCTACCCTAGATGAATACGAGCGATTGATGACAAACAACCCCATTTTTCGGCGGCGGCTTGAGGGAGTCGGAGTTTTGAGTCGTGAAGATGCGATTAACTGGGGCATTTCGGGACCAATGTTGCGGGCATCTGGCGTCAAGTGGGATCTGCGAAAGGTCGATCATTACGAATGTTATGACGAGTTTGATTGGGACGTGCAGTGGGAAACCGCAGGCGATAGTCTCGCTCGTTATAAGATCCGATTAAACGAAATGCGAGAGTCGATCAAGATTATTCGGCAGGCTCTTCAAGGATTGCCAGGAGGCGCTTACGAGAATCTGGAAGCCAAGCGGATGGCGTCGGGTCCTAAATCAGAATGGAATGGGATAGAGTATCAATTCATTGCCAAGAAGATCGCCCCAACGTTCAAGATTCCGAAGGGCGAACATTACGTCCGAGTCGAGTCAGGCAGAGGAGAACTGGGAATTTTCATCATGGGCGACGACAACGTTTTCCCGTGGCGATGGAAGATTCGTCCGGGAGATTTCAACAATCTGCAAGTCTTACCGCAGTTAATTCAAGGTCTAAAGGTCGCTGACATCTTTGTCATTCTGGCAAGCATTGATATCGTCATGGGGTCGGTAGACCGTTGACCTAAAGATTGTGTATTGTCGAATCTGCCCTCAGCAGTTGAGAATGGATAGGGCAAGATCCACGGGAGGGCGATGTGGCGAACGAGTTTGATTACGATTTGGTGATTGTTGGGGCAGGCGTTGGTGGTCACGGTGCAGCACTCCATGCCGTGGATTGTGGACTCAAGACCGCGATCGTAGAAGCGGCAGATATGGGCGGAACCTGCGTCAACCGGGGCTGCATTCCGTCAAAAGCTTTGCTGGCGGCATCGGGACGGGTGCGAGAACTTCGGAATGCCGAGCATCTCAAGTCGCTAGGAATTGAAGTCGGGGCGGTGGGGTTTGATCGACAAGCGATCGCGGCTCATGCTGCCGGAATTGTGCAAAAGCAACAAGATGGGCTGACCAACAGTTTAAAGCGGCTCAATGTTGATGTAATTCACGGTTGGGCAAAGGTTTCAGGCTCGCAAAAGCTCAGCATCTCCACGCCAGAAGGAGAAAAAACCGTTACGGCAAAGGATATTATTTTGGCTCCGGGATCGGTGCCGTTTGTGCCGCCGGGGGCTGAGATTGATGGCAAAACCGTGTTTACCAGCGACGATGCGATTAAGTTAGAATCGTTGCCGCCTTGGATTGCGATCGTGGGTAGCGGCTACATCGGTTTAGAATTTGCGGATGTCTATACTGCCCTGGGTTGCGAAGTGACGATGATCGAAGCGCTCGATCAACTGATGCCAGGATTTGATCCCGACATTGCCAAACTGGCACAGCGAATTCTCGTGACGCCCCGTGACATTGAGACCAAAGCAGGAGTGTTGGCGGCAAAAGTGACGCCGGGATCGCCTGTCGTGATCGAACTGATTGACGCTAAAACTAAAGAGCCGCTCGATACCCTCGAAGTCGATGCCTGCCTGATTGCGACAGGTCGGATTCCCTACACCAAAAACTTGGGGCTAGAGTCGATTGGGGTGGATTTAGATCAGCGAGGCTTTATTCCGGTCAACGATCGCATGGAAGTTTTAGGCGGCGGTGAGCCTGTGCCGCATCTGTGGGCAATTGGAGATGCCACCGGAAAAATGATGTTAGCTCATGCGGCATCGGCACAAGGCATCGCGGCGATCGAGAATATTTGTGGGCGCGATCGCACGATGGACTACCGCAGCATTCCCGCCGCCGCATTCACCCATCCCGAAATTAGCTTTGTGGGCTTGACTGAGCCGCAAGCCAAAGAATTAGGACAGGTAGGAGGGTTTGAGGTGGCGGCGGTGCGAACGTATTTTAAGGGAAACGCCAAAGCGATCGCCGAAGGAGAATCGGAAGGCATCGCCAAGATTGTCTATCGCAAAGACACGGGTGAAATTCTCGGCACCCACATCATCGGGCTACATGCGGCAGATTTGATCCAGGAAGCAGCAAATGCGATCGCCAATCGCCAATCGGTCAAAACGCTGGCATTCTCGGTTCATACCCATCCTACGCTGTCTGAAATTTTAGACGAAGCGTATAAGCGGGCTGCCACAGTTCATTAAGTTGATGCCCTCACCCCTACCCTCTTACCCTTGTGCACCATGGAAATTCGTCGTCGTCGTCCTAATCCTGCGATCGCGGTAGAGCAATTGCGATACCAGGTCAAAGCGCCAGAAAATGAACCTCAGAACATTCTTGAAGAAATCGTGTGGCACAAAGAAATCGAAGTGGCTCAAATGCGAGAGAAACTGCCCCTGAGCAAATTGCAGAAACAGATGGCAGAGCAGCCCACTCAGCCCCGCGACTTTTTGGCAGCCTTGCAAAACGGCAAAACGACGCCCGCCGTGATTGCCGAAGTCAAAAAAGCGTCTCCCAGCAAAGGCGTGATTCGGGAAGATTTTGACCCCGTTGCGATCGCCCAGTCTTACGTTGCTGGTGGGGCATCCTGTCTCTCCGTTTTAACCGACGAGAAGTTTTTTCAAGGCAGCTTTGAGAATTTGGCGAACATCCGCACGGCGGTTGACTTACCGCTTTTGTGTAAAGACTTCATCATTTATCCCTACCAGATGTATTGGGCAAAACTGCACGGAGCCGATGCCGTTCTCTTGATCGCCGCTGTCTTGCCCGATAAAGATCTACAGTATTTCTTAAAGATCGTCAAAACGCTAGGCATGACGGCACTGATCGAAGTGCATACCCTAGCCGAGATCGATCGCGTCCTTGCCTTGGAAGGGGTAACGGCGATCGGGATTAACAATCGCAATCTCAAAGATTTTTCGGTTGACCTAAGCACCACCCACGACATTCTGACCGCGCGGAGCGTTCGGCTGGCAGAGCGCGGAATTGTCACAGTCAGCGAGTCTGGCATCCATCGCCCCGACGATATTGCGGTGGTGCGAGCAGCAGGGGCAACGGCGGTTTTGGTGGGAGAATCGTTGGTTAAGCAAGATAACCCCGGACAAGCCCTCATTCAGCTAGTAACGTAGAGAAGTTAAGCCTCAAGACGCTAGACAGACCCGATGAGGTCTGCAATTTTAAGAAAGGTTGCGTTTTTGCTAATTCACTCTTTAGATACTAAAGTCTAGAGTCTTATTCTTTACCGCGATAGGTGAGCGTTACATGGAGCCAATTCCCCTTCCGTCGCACATCCACTACGAGCTACTATTGCAACTTTTAGAGCGCCAAACCATGGTCGCCGTTAGCCAAAATTCTCACCAACGCGAACAGGTTCAGCAACTGATCATCATCCTCCGGAAAGCGCTGTCTCAGCAAAAGCATTTAGAACAGACCTGCGATCGCTTGCGGCTTCCGGTTGAGTATCGCTGGTCGCTCAATTGTGTCGATGCCCCAGAAGGCGTGGCTAAAGTGCCTACGGAGGTAAAAAAAATGTGAGCTAGGTAAGCTAAAAACGACGTGATGACGATCAATCCCATTCATTGCTTTTCTGGGAGGATTTTTTTAAGTGGCTGAGCCGGATAATGCTGAGCAAGTCGAGTTTGAGGCAGAAGACCTCAAATTAGATGGGTCTGAAAACAGCGTGATTGCCCGATCTCACCCGATTTTGCTCCCAGAAAATGGCATCGCCGATCTCATTGGGATGCAAGAGTGTGTGCAGCGCCAGATGCGACGCATCCGAGATTTGGAAAACGCTTTGGATCAGTCGCTTGCCAGTCTTGATGAGTTGCGGCGTCAGAGTGTGGATCAGTGCTTCTTAGAACGGCAGCTTGCCTCAACCGAAGAATATGCCAACGTTCAAGAACAGGCGATTCATCAGCTTAGGGTTCAGTTTGAGCAGCAGAAGGTAGACCTAGAAGCGCAGATTTGCCATACTCTAGACCAGTTAACGGCAGCCGAGACCTTAGCCCAAGCGCAGCAGGTTGAACTGGAAAAACTGCGCTCTGGCGAATTTTCCCCCGCCCCCCCTGAGGCAGAGACCTCACCGGAGCGATCCTCGAAGGAGGCACCGTCGCGGGGATCGCAAAAATCAAAGCCTCACGACTGGTTGACGCCGAAGGACTGGTTGCGCCATGCCCCCAAAGAGCGGGTGGCTGAACTGGAAAGCCAGGTTCAGGAATTAGAGACCCAGATTGCCAAACAGATTACGACGCAGGCGATGCTGCAACAGGCATGTCAAGAATCGGAGCGCGATCGCGAGCAAAGCCAGCAGCGCACGGCGGCATTAGAACGGCAGGCAGCAGAGATGCAAGAGCAGATTTTGAGTCAGGCTCAGCAGGCAAGTGAGTATGAAACGGCAATTCAGCATTGGAAAAATCGGTTTTATGGGATTCAAGATGAGGCATTGGATCTGAAAAAACGGTTGGAAGAAAAAGGGTCAGCCTTGCCAGAAGAAATCACAGAATTTTTGGCATTGTTTGAAGAAATTCCGACGGCTGAGCCGCAATCAACGCCGCGCCGAAACCCCTTTAATGAAGATTTAAAGATTGATCTGCCTGATTTTCTAGCGCGACGCCGCAATCGGAAGCTGAATTCGTGAGGGGCTGAATTTGTGAGGGGATGCGATCGCTGGAAAACCGGCATTGCTAAATCAGGCTAGGAATTGCCTTGATCTCCAGCCCTCCCCAAGCCGCTACTAATGTGTATGTCCTAACCCTTGTGTATGTCCTAACCCCAATGAGCCGCAATCGTAATCTGAAATTTACAAATTGCGAATTTCAGGTATTGTGTAATCCTGGATCATGCACAACAAACTGAACCTTCGCACCTAAAAAAGGACACATTCTCATGGACGACAAGCTAATGCTGATGATTCCGGGTCCTACACCCGTGCCCGAAAAAGTCTTGTCGGCAATGGCAAAACACCCGATCGGGCACCGAAGCGGCGACTTTAGCAAAATTCAGGCTGAGATTGTTGAAAATCTGAAATGGCTGCACCAAACGCAAAACGATGTGTTGATTTTGGCAGCAAGCGGCACGGGGGCAATGGAAGCCGGAATTATTAATTTTCTGAGTGCGGGCGATCGCGTGTTGGTGGGCTGTAATGGCAAATTTGGCGATCGCTGGGCAGAAGTGTGTGACGCTTACGGGGTGAACGCCGAGCGCATTACCGCCGAGTGGGGGCAGCCCCTCGGTCCAGAGCAGTTTCGCGAGAGATTGGAGCGCGATCGCGAGAAGCAAATCAAAGCGGTGATCATCACCCACAGCGAAACATCCGCCGGGGTAATTAATGACTTAGAAACGATTAATCGCCACGTCAAAGCCCATGGTGAGGCGCTGATCATTGTGGATACGGTCACGAGTTTAGGCGCAACGAATGTACCTGTGGATGAGTGGGGGTTGGATGTAGTCGGTTCGGGTTCCCAAAAGGGCTACATGATGCCTCCTGGGCTAGGATTTGTCTCTGTGAGCGCGAAAGCGTGGGAGGCGTATAAGACAGCAAAACTGCCCCGCTATTATTTAGATTTGGGTAAATATCGTAAGTCTGCCGCCAAAGATACCACCCCGTTTACTCCTGCCATTAACTTGTTTTTTGCCTTGCAAACGGCCTTGCAAATGATGAAAGCAGAAGGATTGGAAACCATCTTTGCGCGGCATCATCGGCAGTCGAGGGCGACTCGGAGCGCGATCGCGGCGTTGGGTTTGCCGCTCTTTACCACCGACGAGTGCTCTAGCCCAGCAATTACAGCCGTTGCCCCCGACCGGGTAGACGCTGAGCAAATTCGCTCGGTGATGCGAAAGCGGTTTGATATTGCTCTAGCTGGCGGACAAGACCACCTCAAAGGCAAGATTTTCCGAATTGGGCATCTAGGATTTGTAGCAGATCGCGATATCTTAAGTGCGATCGCGGCATTAGAAGCAACGCTTCAAGAGTTGGGTTACGAGAGCTTTAGCCCCGGTGCCGGAATTGCGGCGGCGGCAAAATCTTTCAATGCGCTGTAGTTTTCTACCCATCCGTCGCCCTGTGATAGCCCAGTTATGATCGGCAAAAGTTCTGCCCTCTGCACAAGAGAAGGCAGAACTTTTGTTAATTTTACCGGGTTAATTTTGCAACGTACTCCCAAGCTTACCCTCTTCCTCGCCAATCACGGGCTGATCCCAACGCAGCAGCCCAGGCAACTGAATTAAATTGAAACTATAGTTGACAATCCAAAGCCCAATTTCGAGAACTAAAAGAGCCTGAAACCAGCCTACCTGCCCGACCGCCGTAGTCATGACAATGCCCTGATAAAGCTGCCACACCCGATAGGGTAGATATAAATAAGGAATCGCAATCCAGGCGACTGAGTGAAACTGCCGGAGCAATACAACTTCAGTAGTAATCTGTAATGCTAGCATCAATAGATACGATAGCAGGATAGCAAATGGCAGTGTATCTGCCGACGAAAGCCTTAACCAAATGGCAACACCAATCGGCACTAAAACCCCAAAAACTTGAACCGTAAAAAACCAGAATTTCAACCAAATCGGCAATGGCAGGGGAATATCAAACGATTTTGTGTGCCGCCAAAGCCAACCAAGAACCGCTAGGAAAGCAGTTGCGATCGCAAAAAAGAAAAGATTTTCAGCCCAAATATACTCCAGAGCTTTCATAGTTTTGGCGACAAACCAATCAGCGTAATTCTCATCAGCTACTTTTCTAATAGCTCTACTTGATAAAGTTGATTCTACTTTATAAAAATAAAATCTGCACTACACGGAAGCACATAACGAAGCCCAGGAACAGCACTGAGCACCGCATAATAAAACGTTTGGTTTAAGCCTCGATTTGTCACGGTCGGATCAAAGCGAATTTTGGTCTCAAAGCCTGCCTCCGTTGCCAACTGTTTAATCTTGGGATAAATCAGCACATCTTCTGGCACTTCGGGGCGGATCTTATTGACTCGTGCGTAAGCCAAAGGATAAATAAACGATCGGCATACAGGCTCATGCAAGTACAAGCACACGCCGCCCTTTTTCAACACTCGATAGATTTCTGCAAGGCTGCGTCGATGTTTCACAAAGTGATGCGCCGCCTCAAAACAAAAGATTAGATCAACTGTCTCATCGCTAAGCGGAATGTCATACGAACGGCAGGATATAGCATGATCTAACTGAGTTTTGAAGACGTGCTCCCATTTGGGAAGAGACGCGATCGCGTAAGGGCTAATATCGGTCGCCGTTAGAGATGTTCCTTCAAACTTTTGCTTCACCAAGCACGACGCCCAACCTTGACCCGCCCCCAACTCTAAAATTGAACTTGCCTGCTCAAAAAACGCCCGATGATAGCTAAGCTTTTCTAGCAAAATCCTCGCTTCGCAGAATTTGTTAACCAGGTTTTCAACTGCTTCAGATTCTGGATTTTCAAGGGGAGAATCTTGCCAAAATTGGATCTCAATTTGCTCTTTTTGTTGAATGTCTAATTGTTGAATGTCTAACCCCATTTTTGTAAACCAATGTTGTAGATAACTCTTATAGAAACAGATCGCTTTAGTTGCCCTTACTCCAAAATTTTTTCCGTGGAAAAGCAATTTTGATGCTGGCTTTATTTTATCTAAAAACGAGAATTTTCGACATTTTTAACTTGCGTTGGTGTAACTCACCTGAAAAAAGCATAATGTTGTTATTTACAAACAAAATTATGCTTTACCTTTCAGCCTTTCGCTACACAAACCCCTGGATAATTTACTACAAAGGTTTTGAATTGTAAAATAGTTCCGAGGAAATAGTTTTAAAGATATAATTCTACACGTTTACTATAGATAATTTAGATAATTTTTCAGCAAAAACTACTTAACAGTTGTCGAACAGTCTGTGAAAGCACTAGGTTAGCTGCCTTCCTGAGCAAGCTAAGTAATAAAAATATCAGAACTGCGATCGCACCGTTGTATGCCGTTTGATCTATAACTTCTCAGAAATTAGCTGATCACAATCGTTAACTAACGTCATCGTTAATTCATGCCCAATTGATGGCTAATGAGTAGCTAATTGCTGAATGAATTCCTATTTTCTAATAGCTCCTGGTGAGAAGATTGGCGTTGCTTGGCGTAGTAAAGACGGGCAGCCAGCGATAACCCAACGAAACCCCACAGCACCATCCCAAACACAGAGAGAATTACGTTGTTTAAGCTAAACTGCGAAAACGTTGCGATCGCGATTGCTCGCGCGGCACTCACGAAGGGATCAAACGCGGCTTCTCGGCTTTGAAGGATGCTAATCATTAACAGCAGCAATCCACCCATATAGGGTAAGGTTCCCACCCATCCCAGATTGAGCAAGATTGTCAATACGCCACTATCGTTACTTCCGATCGAGTCATCTGCGATCGCATATCCCAACCCCTGCCCTTTGATCTGCACCAGCGCTTCCCCCAGCAGCCTGTTATAGCCTTGTTGCCGCTCTGCCACACTGATATCGTCCCCGCCTGATCCCAAAGTTTGAAGCCGGGAACCAATCACCGTTGAAAAGGGTTCAATAGTCGCTAAAGGCAACACGAGCAACATCATGGTTAGCAACGTTACAAGCAACCGCATTTGCAATCGCGGCTTCAGCGACGGCAGCAATACCACAATGCCAACAAACCAACTCAGCCACGCCGATCGCGCCAACGAAAGCAGCAACGCTAAATACCCCACTGCAGACGCTGGAAATTTGAGGGGAGTCTTAGCCGCAAGTAAAAGAAACAACCCTGCGACGATCGTTGCTGCAAATGGCTGCGGTGACTGCATCGTGCTAAACACCCGAATTCCGAGCGGGTTGGGCGTCCCAAACGCCTGCTCGGTGATATTTTCCAACCAAAAGCGATCCCAGGGCGGTGCAATCAGAAACTGCACGATGCCGTAGAGTCCCATTACCAAAACGCCCCAGACAAACACCCGCTGCGTCACCTGGCGGTAGGCAGGAAATTGCCGCCAGTTTGCAAATAAATGAAACCCAAACAAAATCGGGGACAGCCAATTTAACAGGGCAACGATCACCGATGGGATAGACAGAGACATCAGCCCGATGAAGCCCCCGTAGCAAACGCTGGCAAGGCAGAGGATAAACGGGAGACCAGTGCCATAGAGGGCAACAGGCAGTTGGCGCGCTAGCGTGACGACCGACACGAAGGTGACAAAAAAGGGAGCCAGCAGAATAGGACTTGGCTCACTCAGCCCAATCGGCATTTCGATCACGCGCCGTAGAAAAGCACTGAGAAACCAAATCCACCAGGTAAACCCAATATATAAAATGGGATACCGAAAATAGAGAAATGCCCCCACCACCAAACACGCGATCGGATATGCCAAGACTAAAATTCTGCCCAGGTTGAGGGCAATGCCTGCCGCCACAAACAGGGAGAAACTGAGAATCACTAGCCATGCGATCGCAGGCTGAAAAAGTTGGGTGTTAGAGCGCGGTTGGGTTGTAGACATAAGCCATCACTAGCAAAGGTGGGGGATGAATTCGGTTCTCGACTCTATCGGGGTAGGCGGTTAAACTCCGCTTTTTCGTAGTAGTGTAAATTGTCTTGAGCAATGCGCGACCAGCTAAACCGTTGGGCGCTTTTATAAGCCCTCCGTCGCACCTGATCGAGCAAGGCGCGATCGCAGATCAGGGTGTCTAACGCCCGCTCTAATGCCGCGCGATCGCGTCTTGGCACAACCAATGCATCGTAGCCCTCCTGCACGATTTCTAAAGGACCGGCGGCGTCGGTCGTGACGGGAGCCAATCCACACGCCATCGCTTCGATCAAGGCAACGCCAAACCCTTCTGAAACCGTCGGAAAAAGTTTGATGTGGTGTCCTTTCAGCAAGGTTGGCAGCGTGTCGTTGACATAATAAGGAACCACCTTGACGCGATCGCGCACCTCCGGCGCAAAATCAGCGTACACCTCGTCTGCCGGACGCTCTGTGCCCAGCAGACTCACTTCGACCTGGGGATAGCGCCTCAAAATAGCATTGAGAATCGGCGTTCCATACTGAATGCCTTTGCGAAAAATGTAGCTGCTCACCTGCGCGATCCGCACCGGTTCTCCTGCGGCAGGGGTTGGCTCAAAGGGAAGATTGAGCATGGCAGCAGAAATGCCGTTGGCAACGATGTGAGCGCGATCGGGATGAATGCCCAACTGTTCGATGGCGTAGCTGCGATCGCGCTGATTTAATAGCAAGACCAGATCGGCATGGCGCATTGAGGTTGCGGCTTCCCACAAGCGAAGGCTGCCTCTGTACATAAAATATTTCCACCCTAACGTGAGGTTGCCGCGTTGGGCTTCTTCTAACTCATCGAGGTGCTGAGTGTGTTCAAGCCCGTGAGAACGAACCACTAGCAACGGGCGGTGCGGCTGAAACCGTTGCAGCGCCGTTGCCCACAGCCAAGCATCGCCGGTGCAGGTATCAATCACATCGATCGCATCTTGCCGAAGCCGTTGGGATAGGTGACACCCGACAAACGCTGGAAACGACGCAAACTTGACCAGGGGATGCACCTTTGGCAAATCGTTGATGAAATAGTATTCCACATCATGCCCTAGCTGCTCAAATTCGCGCCCCAAGCGCCACGTCACCCCGGCGGCTCCTGAATTGAGATCGAACGGATACTGGCAGGTAAATAAGGTTTTCATGGCGGAGCGGCTTTTGCTGGAGATGGCTTTAATGTGGGTGCTTCCATGGCGGTGGTGAATAACCGTTTCAGGTGCTCAAAATGGGTGCGGTGATTGAATTTTTGCTGAGCAACCCGCCGACCTTTTGCCCCCATCTCTCGCCTGAGATCAGGATGCTCAAGCAAGTGCTCGATCCGATCGGCTAAGGCTGTGCGATCGCCAGGTTCGATCAAGAATCCGGTTTCTCCTTCGATCACAATTTCGGGAATAGCATTGTGGCGGGTGGCAATGATGGGCAACCCTGCCGCCATTGCCTCGATAAACACCCAGCCAAACGGCTCAGAATAGGTGGGCATGACAAACAGATCTGCCAGTTGATAAAGCGTTAACCAGTCAGGGGTGTAGGCTGTGATGGTGGGATAGAGGTGAACATTGGGGTGAGCACTGGGGTGAATATTGGTGCAGTCATCGCCCAGCGCACCGTTAGAGAAACCAGGGATAGAGGCTGGAGTGACAAGATGGAGCTTAGCCCGATTGGCAAACTGTTTTAAGAATACATCGAGAACGTCGTAGCCTCCCTTACGCTCAAAATCGCCGCCGATAAATAAGATATTGCACAGCGATCGCTCAGGGTTGGCGTTCTGCTCGGCAGGCAAGATCTGATCGCTATCTACACCGGGATATACGGTGATCACTTTTTCGGGTCTGATGCCGTAGTCATCGATCACAGAGCGCCGAGCCGCATCTGAAAAACTAACAATTTGCTGAGCGGCGGCAAACACTTTTTGTTCTAAATAAATATTGGGTTGAAACGTCCAGGAAAACGGAGGGCGGGTGCGTTCTTGAGCAACTTGAGCGATCGTGCGATCGAGGCTTACGATCGTCGGCACGGTTCGCATCACGTCTAGACACAGAAACGCCAACGGCTGGGTGTGAAAATGCAAAGCAGAATAGTCACCCTGGGCTAATTTTCGGATTACTAATCGCCGTACCATGTAGGCTAAGCCAATTTGATAGCGAAACAAAAATAAATCAATATTATGTTGCTGTATCCATCGGTTGGATGAATAGTAACTCAACAACCGGTTCAAGATCCGCGTGTGCAGTTCTCGGTCTTCGTTAAACCAGTAGAAATCGACCGGGCAAGAGTCTACCTGTTGAAAATAGTCTCGCATCAGGTAGCCATAGGTCTGATGCCCAATGTAGGCTTCGATCACAGAGAGAACGTGAGCATTCATAGCTAACTTGTCTGACTCATCCGAGTATGACCGAGCGGAATTGTTTCGACCAGCGATCGCTCTACCCCCTCGACCATGTGAGTGTCGCTAAAGTGCGTTGCCACATGGCGACGAGCGCGATCGCAAAACTGAGGATCGCGATCGCGCCAACCGATCACCTGCTCTAGGCGATCTGCCAACGCTTCCGCATTTCCCGGCGCAAACAGATAGGCGGCAAACTCGCCCGTCAAAATTTCGGGAATGCCACCGATCGCGCTTGCCACCACTGGCGTTCCACAGGCTAGAGATTCAATGATGCTGCGCCCAAAGGGTTCTGCCCACACGCTCGGCAATACCGTGACATCACTCGCTTGATAGAGAGAAACCGGATCGGCGAGATGCCCTAAAAAGGTGATGCGATCGCGCACTCCCAACCGGTGTGCCAGGGCTTCAAGCGATCGCTGATACTTCCTGCCTTCCTCCTCGCACAGCCGCCCTTTTGAGGCGCTGTAATGCACCACCGGTTTACCCGCGAGGCAGAGGTGCAGATCAACGCCGCGATCGCTCAGCAGAGCAACCGCCTTGATCAGCGTTTCCAACCCTTTCTCGGTATCGATCCGACCGACATACGAAATGAGCGTGGCGCGATCGCAGATGCCCCGCAGGGGGCGCAGTGCCGCCGGATCAGCAGGGGGCTGAAATTTCTCTACATTCGTGCCGTTGTAAACCACATCAATCGCGTCGGGCGCATAGCCTGCCGTCACCCAGTCTCGCTTGGTTTGCTGGGAAACGGCAATAAAGCGATCGACCCGACTTAAGCCAAAGGTGCGCTGTCGATTGAAATCGCAGGGCGGAATTTGCAGGTAACAGACATACGCAAGGTTGCGGAAGTAGGACAGCGCAGAGCCAAACAACGAAAAGTGATAGTCGTTGCAAAACACAACGCTATCTGGCGATACAGGAACCTGCCAGACCTGCGCCATGCTTGGTAAAAACTTGAGAATATCTTTAACGCTGCGCCGATCAAAGCCGAACGAGCCGATCTGGATCGTGCGATCGCAAAAGAGGCAATACTGCGCCAGCAAATCCCCAGCTTTGAGGTACAGCAAACTGATGCGGTGTCCCCGATGGGCTAGCCCGCGACAGACCTCAAGTAGGTTTAGCTCTTGTCCACCCCGCTGCGACGTTAGCTCATTTTCAAGCACAATCAGATGCATCTGCTAGAATCCCTCGGCATGCCCAAACACCCCTCACAACTTTACCCCGTCACTCCCAGTTCGTGCTGCATCCGATGGTAGTTCCAGAGCCGCCCCCGGAGATTGAGAAGTTCTTGATAGGTTCCCTGTTCCACGATTTGACCTTGTTCTAAAACCACCACCTTATCGGCTCGGACAATGGTAGACAGGCGGTGCGCGATCGCAATCACTGTTCTGCCTTCCGCAAGTTGCTCTAGGGATGCTTGAATCAGTCGTTCGGAAACCGAATCAAGGGCACTCGTTGCTTCGTCGAGAATCAAAATTTCGGGGTCGCGCAGGAGGGCGCGGGCAATGGCTAAACGCTGTCTCTGACCCCCAGACAGCCGCACCCCGCGATCGCCAAGGGAGGTCTCAAACTGTTCTGGCATATCCAAAATAAAGTCTAGCGCGTTCGCCTGTTGCGCCGCTTTAAAGATCATTTCGTCGGTCACGTCGTCTAGCCCGTAGGCAATGTTGTAGCGCACCGACGCATTAAACACAAACGTGTCTTGGCTGACGATCGCCATTTTACGCCGCAGCGATTTGATCGCCAGCGATCGCACATCCACGCCATCAAAAAGCACCTGTCCATGGGTTGGGTCGTAAAACCGAGGAATGAGATCCACCAGGGTGGTTTTTCCGGCTCCCGATCCGCCGACGAGTGCCGTCATTTTGCCTTTGGGAATGGTCAGCGTGATATCTTTAAGAACCGGCTGCCCAGGCGTATAGCCAAACTCTACCGCAACGAAATCGATCGATCGATCTAAGCCGTTGTACCAGCGCTCCCCATCCTGCATATAAGGCTTGTTGTCTGAACGGATCACCTCGCTAATATTGGCAAATGCGCCGGTGTAGTTGCTTAGCTGCGCGCGGTTTCCATTAATTTCGTGCAGCGCCGGAACCAGTCGGAACAATAGAAATAGAAACGTTAATAACGATGCGGTTTGCAAGGTTCCATTCGCGACAAACACCGTAATAGCGAGAATGATCATGCTGATCAGCACCGTAGTGGCTAAGCCTTCTGCCATCGGTCGAACCAGTGCCCACCGCCGAGACGCTTTCATCCCGGTTTTCAACACCTCAGAACTGGCTCGATAAAATCGCTTCCGCTCGTAATCTTGGGTTGCAAAGGCATGAACCGTGCGAATTCCGCTAATTAGCTCTAGGGCGATCGTTGCAAATTTTCCGCTCGCTGCCGTCACGGCAAAGCTGCTTTCTCGGACTCGCCGATTGAGCTTTGTTAGCCCGACAATCACAATGCCAAACAGCACCACCGAGACGATCGTGAGTTGCCAAGAAATTGCAAACAGCAAAAAGGTATATACGAGTAGCGTCAGACTTTTGGTGATGATGTATGCCATCAGCCCAAACGCGATCTGAATCTTGCCAATCTCTCCGGTGAGTGTGTTGATCAACTCTCCAGAATTGGTCTGCCCAAAGTAGCTGAGGTTTACTGCTTGCAGTTGTTCAAAGGTTTGCTTCCGGAGGCGATCGATCAGTTTTTGCTGCGATAGCTCGGTGTAGACCTGCGTTAAATAGTTAAAGACTGCCCGAACCCAGGTAGTAGACAAGATGAGAGCAGAAATGCGATAGAGTTGCTCATTTTTGGAGCGATCGATCCCCAGAATGGCGACATCAAACCAGGCAATTCCGGTTTCAAACGGCGGCGCAGATGCCCCCCCAACGAGACTTTGCAAAAATGCTAACAGAAAGCCAAACCCAAATCCTTCAAAGGCGGCTGAGCACAAAGCAAATGCGATCGCGGCAACGACAACCCAGGGGAAATGCCCAAACTCTCGTAAAATCAAGCGATTTTCTTGCCAAAAACTCGTTGATCTCAACACATTCCTCAACAGACGGGGAAGCTTCAATCGCATGGGCAGTCATACCTTTGGTTAAGGGGTCAAGGGCAATCTAAAAAGCCACAGAGCCTAGACTTGACCAGTCTGCTGTGTGGGAGAGAACCTAATATTGAGACCACACCAACTGAGTAGGCTAGATGGCTAGCTAATAGGCTCCGAAGCCAGACAGCACTTTGGGAACTGTCTGAAGCAGGATCTTTAGATCGCCTGTAAATGACCAGTTGTGGAGATATTCTAAATCGCGATGATTGACACTATCGAGGTCAAGCAAGGTAGAGCGCGCTTCTACCTGCCAAGCGCCGGTAATGCCGGGAAGCGCATTGAGCCGCGATCGCATCTCTGGGCGAATCCGAACGGCATCATACAATGCCCAAGGACGAGGACCCACGAGGCTCATTTCACCCCGCAGCACATTCAACAATTGGGGCAACTCATCTAAGCTATAGCGGCGCAACCACCGACCTAGCGGCGTAATACGGGGATCGTCTTCCCGTTTGTGCAAATAGCCTTTGGCTTGACTCGCCATCACCTGATGGTGTTGCTGTTCGGCATTCACCACCATCGTCCGAAATTTCAGCACCTTAAAGAGTTTACCGCGTTGACCTACACGCCACTGCTTGAAGAAGACTGGTCCGGGTGTGTAGATCTGCGTCAACACCACGATCGCTAGCATCACCGGGCTAAGCAAAGCCAGCATTAGAACCGCTAAGCCCCAGTCCATGGTTCGTTTGAGCCACCAGAGATGGCTAAGCTGAGGCAACCGGGTGGCAGGGGGTACACGCAGGTAGATGGCTTTGTTAGCTGTTTCACAGGCATCTGCCCAGGTGCAAATGTCTGATTCGCTTAACGCGGCATCAACGCGCACCAGGTGCACCGGCGATCGCTGGAGGCGCTCAGCGATCTGATGAGTGTCTGAAGACACTGGAAAATATAATGGGTAACGAGGTTGCGATCGCAAGACTAGCAACTGCTTGTGCCGCCAGTAAAGGCTACACGCAGACAGTTCAAGACTCCGTTGCTCTCGTGCTGCGAGCTTGTCTTCTTGCAAAAAAAGGGAATCAGAAGTTGTCATAGGTACTCGACTATAAAATCGCAAACAGAGCCAAGTATGCGAACCGGATTGAGCCGCTTGTATCTGGAACTTGATCGCCCCATCTCACGCACTTGCTTCCCAAGAAGCTGTTAGAGCAGTTGTCTACTTACACGAACACGTTAAGTAACTCCAATATAGGTTGCTAATTCAGAAAGAAATCATCTAAAAGTTAGATCCACAAATTTTCCACAAATTTAAGTTTACGCCCAAATGTTTCGATTTCAAAATGTTGGAATTGGTTAAATTTTTACTAGTAGAAAAGCTGCGATCGTAACTACGTAAACTAATAACAAACATCATATGTATAAAAAATCACACTAAAAGGGAAAAGATAATTTGGTACCTACTTATAGGCATTTCAGACCCCACACCTCAGGCTTAGTAGGAGCATATTAAGACTTTGTAACTGATTAATAAAATCTAACCTGCTCAAAACTCCGCTTGATCTCTACATGATTTTTGGGTATCGACGGCTGAGGCGTATTATTAATCACTACTGAGAACAGATATTTTTCATATCGTTAAAACGGTAAAAATTAGGCTCGAAAAGCAGCCTTAAATCGCTAAATCTAACCTATCAAAACGTAGAAATTAGGTCTTTTGGCATGAGCCTAAAAGGCTATATCTATAACTAGACATCTATCTAGATATTTAGATATTGCTTGATGACCGTGAATAAGGCTTGCTGCTGAACTGCTAGTTTTTTGATTGGCATCCCTCCCCCTCCAATTCTTCTTAAAACCAGTCAATTAAACTGTCTCTCTAACGTTTAGTTTGACAAGCCAAGATTTGTCCTAATCCTAAAAAGAAACCGTGCAGAACCACGGTATGACCTTGCTCTGCACGGATTAGCTTTTCAGTTTGAGGGGAAACTATCACCAACTAGTTACATAGAGCAACAGAGGGCAGGTGTTACCTTGCAATTTTAGGCAATGCGATCGTAATAGTAGCTTCCGGTATTGCTTGCCCCATTCGCCACAATGCCCAGTAGGTTCAGTCGGTTGAGGGTGTGTGCCGCTTCTGCAATCTCGTGACGAGTCACCCGACCCATTCGCCCGACTAGCAACGCCCCATCACAAAAAGACGCTGCCAAAATCGCATCGACAATCCCCAAGGTGGGCGGCGCATCCACAATCACCAAGTCGTAGCTCTGCTCAAACATGCTCATCAAATCGCGCATCCGTTTAGAACTGAGCAGTTTCACAGAATCGGTCGGCGTCGGTCCTGCTGTCAGCACAGAGATAGGCAGATCGCTGTAAGTATTCGCATTTTGCACCGCATTGGTTCCTAAGAAGCGATCGCTGATCAACAGCGTCGATAGCCCCTGTTCGTTGGGCAAATCTAACTGCTTGTGCAACCCTGGGCGACGCAGATCCGCATCGATCAGCAACACCCGTTGATGCAGCCGCGCCGCGCTGATCGCCAGCCCTAGTGCCACCGTAGATTTTCCTTCCCCTGCCAACGCAGACGTAACCACCAAGGATTTGATGGGCGCACCATCTGTCATCAACTGCAAGTTTTTGTAAATCAGATCCAGCGATTCTCGGAACGGTGCCCAGTGCAACACCTGCATCATCGATGGATCAAGCACATCCGATCGCTGGAATGGCAAGCTGCGAGACGACACCCCCATCTCAGGTAGCGGCAACTCTGGAACCATGCCCAACAGTGGCACGGGCAACTGTTTGGTGAGGTCTTCAGACGTGCGAACCGAATCATCCGACGACTCGCGCATCAGTGCCGCTGCGCTGCCCAGCATTAGCCCTAGAGCGCCGCCTGCTAGCAGGTTTCTCAGCCAGCTAGGACCAACCTTTCTACCTAGTCTGGGTTGCTCTAGGGTCTGCCAATCAAACGCACCCCGAGCAATTTCTAAGCCAAGCTCTTGCCGTGCGGTGAGTAACTGTTCCAAGGTTTCGCGATTGATCTTGACATTGGGTTGGAGCCGGTTGTACTCGGCAAGCAGGGTTGGAAAGCGCTTGAGGTCGCCTTGTAGCTGAGCTTCGTTGGCAGCCAAGGTGCGATCGCGCGCTTGTGCTGCCAGAAAGTTCACCTGAGCCTCTACCAGCCCACTGGCAAATTTCAGATCGTTTTCTCCCATTTGCCCGATCGAGACCAGGTTTCCTCCTGCCGAAGCCAGCGCTCCTGCGTCTGCTCCCAAAATTCGCTGTGCCTCTTGTCTGAGCAACAAGCTTTGCTGCTGGCGCTGCTCTAGCAAGGTCTGCACAAACGGCGTTTTCTCGGTAAAGCGCAGCCGTTGTTGCACCAATGCCACTTCAGTTTTTTGGATCTCGTCGAGCAGTGCCTGATAGCGAGACGATTGGCTGAGCCGCGCCGCGATCGATGCCTGACGCGGATCACGCCCAAGCTGTCCCTGCAACGCTCCATACTGAGCCTGAGCCGCCGCCAACGTGGCTCGATTAGTTAGCTGATCTTTCTGCAAGGTGCTCAACGACTCAATCAACGACTGAGATTGAATCTCTGGATCAATCAAATCTTGAGACGCGCGAAACCGCTCTAACGCCGCTTCTGCTTGAGCTACTCGTGCCTCTGCTTGCGGAATCTGAGCGTTAATAAACGACAAGCCCCGCGTCAAGCGCTGCTTTTGCTGCTCCACGTTGTACTGCTCATACACCTTTTCGAGGGCGCTCAAGACATCCCGTGTTTTGGTGCGATCGCTCTCTGTGTAGGTCACTTGAAAAATACTCGTGTTAACTTTCTCGTTCCCTTTTTGCTCTTGAATCGTGCTAACGGCTAGCTTTTTCCGCAGCTTTTCAACGGTTAAATCTGGGTAGCGGGGTTTGAGATCATCGATCGCCCGTTGCAGCAACTGAGCACTTCGCATCACATTTAGTTGCGTGGCATTGTCAATCTCAACGTTGGGATCGGCATAGGAAAAACTCGGACTTTCTGGCGTTGCTTTGCGAGTGCGGTAATTCGAGTCCACCATCAACTGCATGGTACTGCGGTAGGTGGGTCTCATCACCAGGGTAACGGCGGCGGTTGCTGCCAACGTGGCAATCAGCGTGCCCAACACCCAGTTTCGTCGTCGTACCAGCACACCCAATAAATGACCATATCCTGGCTCGGTTTCTGCCGGTTGAGGCAAGGGTGAATTATTTCCGTTATAGAGTGTTAAATTGCTTTGAGCCATGTTGCTTACTCCCTAAACTGAATAAAAAAGAGTGAAAATAAATTAGCCATGTACACCCGTTGCCTGTCTCATCTTGTCGGTTTTACCACTGCCATAGATAGATCCAGGAGATAGATCCAGGTCTGTTTTCGTCGCTGTTGTGCCGTGCTGCCTTCATCTGAAGGGGGTTTATCCAGTGCCGCAGGCATCCCCGATCACCCGCTCGACCGACTGAAAAAAGACCTCTTCAGAAAAGTGGCTGAGCGCATGGTTACGAATGGTTTGATAATCCCAGGGGATCGACGCTGCTTGCAGCAGAGCACGATACAACGCATGGGGGGTTTGAGACTTGAAGAAGACTCCCGTTGTGCCAGGAATTTGGGTGTCTAAAACGCCACCTTCGCCAAACGCGATCACAGGCGTGCCGCTGGCATTTGCCTCAATCGGAACTAGCCCATAATCTTCTAGAGCCGTCACAATCACCGAGCGAGATCTAGAGAGCAGCCACTTGCGATCGCTATCACTCACATGACCGAGAAACTTCACGTTTTTCATTGCCCTCGATTGTAGCGCCTCCCGCTCAGGCCCTTCGCCTGTCACTAGCAGCGTCCAGCCCAGCCAGTTAAAGGCTTCCACAATTACATCAATGCGCTTGTAGCTGAGCAAGCGGGCTGAGGCGAGATAAAAATTTTCTTTTTGGTCGGAAAAGGTGAACTGTTGGCTGTCGATGGGATAGTTGATCACCAGAGCAGGTCGGTTGTAAATCTTCTCGATCCGTTGGGCAACGGTAGAAGAGTTGGCGACATATAAATCTGGCTCTTGAGCATGGGCTAGATCTGCCCGCCGCATTAGCTGAAAAATATTTTCTAGAAGCGGATAAAAGCGACGGTAGGCACTGTACTCTCGCAGGTACGTTTTGGTATCCCACAGAAACCGAGTCACGTTGTGGCAAAAGCAGATGTGCTTGGCGTCGGGGCGCTTTCTGACGGCTTTGGCGAAACTGGTTGTGCTGCTGATGATCAAATCGTAGTCTCGCAAATCTAGCGCCCGAAATGCCGCGTAATAAAAAGGCGCAAGCAGCTTGAAGTAATGCGGTGCTTTGGGAAGTCGCTGCAAATAGGTGGTGTTGACGATGCGATCGCCTAGGTCAACAGATAATTGAGGATCATAGAGAGACGTAAAGACATCCGCATCAGGGTAGCGTTTGCAAAGCAACTCGAACACTCGCTCTGCACCACCCCGTTGTGTCAGGTAGTCATGGACTAGGGCTACTTTCATGACCTCTTGCAACGGGTAGAAGGGTTTTACCGCACCACCAAGCAGGGCTGGGCAGAGCAATCAGTTCTGGGCAATGCTCTATCCCTCTGCTCAGACCTTAAACTAAGGCTGAGCAAGCCAACTTGGGCGCTGTGATAAAAACGCCAGTTTGCCAATCGAGTGATTTAAAAAATTGGATCAGAACAACCTGCGACAACCAGATGACGTGCAACGAATCGCAACATCTCTATAAAGCTATAAAACATAAACTTTAGAGAGTCCAGCGCATCCACAGGAAGCTCAGCGAATAACTGTCAACTAGCGGTAAAAGCAAAGCGTTACGAAGGCTTGACTCAGTCGATTGTCACTTGGCTCTAATGACTATCAAAGAAGAACTGTAATTTTCCTGCTAGTGGATAAGCATCATCCAATTGATAGATCTACCTCGTAGAAAGAGATGTGTCGCTAGTCACGAGTCGAGGAGGGGTGCAGAAAGACCTAGTGTAATATTCTACAAAAAATAATTTAACTTACGATCGCAGCAAATTATTGCAACCGTGATTGCGATCGCAGGTTAAAGTGCGCTTGCGAACCCCAACGGCGCGCTTTATGCTGTAAGAACTCTGAAGGAATGCAGCCTAACCAACCCAACTGACCCCATCTCCAGATGGCAGTGAGGGGAGTGCCTTACGATCGTTTCCCCACGTATCGTTCGCAAGAGACGCCCCTCGTGAGCCGCGAGATAACAAATGCGCCTGCTTTTGTTCAGCGCTGTGGGAGGCTTTCACCGCTTTTCGTTCTGGCTCGATCACCCGTCGAATCACATAGTCTAGCGTCTGCTGCTTGATCCATCCTCTCGCCACCAAAACCTCCCCAAATCGCATGTGATTCATCAGGATTTGGTCATTCAGTGCCACTGCTACTTGAGCAGGTGTAATGAGTCCTGCTTCAACAAAATACGTTCCTAGCGGACTTTGGTGCTGCGACATAGTTACTGAGTGCAAGAAAGATACTATTGCCTTGCAGTATAGCAAGTATAATTACGCATGTTCCTATTTTAAAGATTGTCTGAATCGGTTTTCTGCCTCAATTGGCTCTGTGAACTCACTGAGACGTGCATAATTTTCTCGGTATTTCCTCGATCGCCGGCGAGAGAAAAGCATAAACGCCTTTAACGTGTCCCTAAAATCCGAAGGCTCATCCGTAAATCTGAGGGCACCTTCAACGGTATCCGTCCTCACCCTTGGGCTGGGTCGGCAAAGCGTGACTGAGCTAAATCCTTGGGTTCCATAGCTTCGTACTTTTCAAACGGCTGATGAATCCACGGATTGTCTGGCAAATAATCTACGTAGTAGTCAGGTTGAATGACGGAACACGCTTTGTACCACAGCACTGCCGTTCGCACTTCTTCGACGTAAAACCCGTAATGCTGATGAATCCACGGAATTGTCTTCTGCAACGTCACTCCCGAATCAACAAGATCATCGACGAGCAGCACCCGCGACCCAAGGTTTAGCGTAGTCATCGTTAAATCCCGCGAAAACACCAGCGTACTCCGCCCATGGCTACCAGAGCGGTAAGACGACGTAGACAAAATTGCTAGAGGCACATCATAAAGACGCGCCAATGTATCGCCAACTCGTAGCCCTCCTTTGGCAAGGCAGACGATTTGATTAAACTCCCAACCAGAGCGATAGATCGCAGCGGCAAGTTTTTCAACGATTTCGTAATAATCAGCCCAACTGACGAAAAGATCAGACATTGCGATCGCTAAAGATGAATAAGATTTAGAACAAACCGTGTGATCAGAACCAAAGCTGAGGACGATAATACAACTGATAACCCGGTTTCTACGACTCTTGTATGAATAATTCTGCCGACCTACCTGGTGCAAAGACCGAAAAATTAAGCTTTAGTACAAAATTGGCGTACGGTGCAGGAGACTTGGGACCTGCAATCACAGCAAATCTCTTAGGCGTCTTTCTGCTGATCTTCTTTACCAATGTCGCCAACTTAAAGCCAGGAATCGCAGGCAGCATTTTACTCATCAGCAAAGTTTGGGATGCGATTAACGACCCGATCGTGGGGATGATGAGCGATCGCACTCGCAGCAAATGGGGTCGTCGTCATCCGTGGATGATTTTTGGGGCAATTCCTTTCGGCATCTTCTTTTTCTTGCAGTGGGTTGTCCCTAATTTTGATCAGTGGGGGCTGTTCTGGTACTACATTGCAATTTCTGTCATCTTCAACACCTTCTACACCGCTGTAAACCTGCCCTACACCGCACTGACCCCCGAACTCACGCAAGATTATGACGAGCGCACCAGTCTCAACAGCTACCGCTTTGCCTTCTCGATTAGCGGCAGCATTCTCTCGCTTGTGTTAGCACTTGTTATTTTGGGCGCGTTTCCAAACGATCCGATCAAGCAATATTGGGTGCTGGGTGCCGTGTGTGCCGTTATTTCTGTGCTGCCGTTGTATTGGTGCGTATGGGGAACGCGCAAACGAGTTCAAGAAACCGAGCGAAACCGCATCGTGGTTAGCAGAGAAGATACATTGCCTTATCGTGAGCAACTCAAAATTGCATTTTCTAACAAACCATTTCTATACGTGATCGGGATTTATTTATGTTCTTGGCTCGCCGTGCAAAACACGGTTGCTGTGATTCCCTATTTTGTTAAAAACTGGATGGGCTTGAGCGATGCTGCGTTTACCCAGGTGATCATTGCCGTTCAGGTGACAGGGTTAGTCATGCTGTTTGTCTGGAGTGCCGTCAGCAAACGAGTGGGTAAAAAAGCAGTCTACTTTATGGGAATGACGGTTTGGATCATTGCCCAAATTGGGCTATTTATGTTGCAACCGGGTCAGATCGGCTTGATGTATGTCTTGGCAGTGCTCGCAGGCTTTGGAGTGTCTACAGCCTATCTAATTCCATGGTCGATGATTCCAGATGTGATTGAGCTAGACGAACTGCAAACCGGGCAGCGCCGCGAAGGGGTATTTTACGGGTTTATGGTGCTGTTGCAGAAGGTTGCTCTAGCGATCGGGCTATTTATCGTTGGCTGGGTACTCCAGCAGTCTGGGTTTATTGAAAGTGGGGCAGGTCAACCCGCCCCGATTCAGCCTGCTTCAGCACTTTGGGCAATTCGGCTGCTGGTTGGTCCGGCACCGCTAGCGGTGCTGGTGATCGGCTTGGCACTCGCCTATTTCTATCCGATCACCAAAGAAATTCATGCAGAAATTTTGCTAAAGCTGCAAGAACGCAAGCAAGGCAACACTCAAGAAGCCGAGTCGTAGCTGCTGACTGCGCTAAGGTTGATAAGGCAGGGTTTGTGGAGTGTGTCAGGCATCTCTGTGAGCAGCATAGGATGGGAAAGCTAGGCTCCAGACATTCGCAATCGCAGACACTCATAACTGCTCTGTCTGTGACCGATTTTTATCTGTGACCGATTTCTGTTTATGACCCATCTATGAATCTCAACATCTTTTTTATTCAGCTAGTTGCGTTTTGGAGCGCCATCACGCTGCTGCGCTGGCGGCATACTCCCAAAGGTTGGCGAGTCATCGCTGCAATCCTGGTAGGAGTCTTATCCATAGCTTATGGCTGGGTTCCTGCTGCTGCGGGGATCATTAGCGGCAGTTTGTGGATCGCGTTGGTGGGTCTGCCGATGATGGGCATCGTTCATGTAAATCGGCTGATGACTCAAGAACGATATGGCAGGGCACATCGGGTTGCACAAGTGGTGCGGTGGCTTCATCCTGCGGATGGCTTTGTGGAGTTTCCAAGCGTCTTGCGAGGGTTGGAGCTAGCCCAAGACGGCAAAATGGATGCCGCGATCGCACGGCTAAGCCGCCACCAATCTAACCAATCTGGCACAGGGCGCATGGCAACCGCGCTCCTCTATCGATCGACGGCTCAATGGGATCAATGCCGAGATTGGATCAGCCATCAACTGCCGGGAAAAATGGCATTGAGCGATCCGAGCTTGATCGGGTATTACCTGCGATCGCTGGGTGAAACCGGCGATCTAAATGGCTTAATCCAAGGCTTAGACCAATTTCAACGCCGCTCAAAGTCGCGCGATCCGAGAATCCTTAATTTGTGCAGATTGTATGCCTTTGCCTTTTGTGGGCAACCCGCCCAGGTCAAGCGTTTATTGGAGGGCGTACTATCGCTTTATCCCCAGCCCACTCGCGAATTTTGGATGGCAACGGCTACCCAAGCAGCAGGTGCAGACGCGATCGCACAAGGGCAATTCTTGGCGCTGCGGCAACGGTGCGATCGGTCACTCCAGCAGGCGATCGATTGGCGTCTAGCGCAGCCTCCTGTCGATCCTCAAGCCATCCTCAGCCCTGCTTCTGCACAAATTTTGGCTCAAATTGAAGCCGATCTCGCTCACGAGCATCGCTACGATATCCGAACCGTATTAGCCCGACGAAACGCACCCATCACGCTGATCTTGATTGCGATTAATGCGATCGTATTTGCCATCGAACTCTGGGCTGGCGGCTCAGAAGACTCGATCGTGCTTTATCACTTGGGCGGGTTGGTGCCAGAAGTAGTCGTAGCAGGAGAGTGGTGGCGGTTAGTAAGTGCAACGTTTCTCCACGCAGGCTGGCTGCATCTCATGCTCAACATGCTGGGGTTTTACTACCTGGGAACGTTTGTAGAAACTGTGCTGGGCAGTCGTAAATTTCTGATCGCCTACTTTTTCTGTGGCATTGGCTCAATGGCGCTGCTGACTTTGATCGCAACGTTTACTGGAGCCACTGATCAACTGATTGTTGGGGCATCAGGAGCAATTTTGGGCTTAATCGGCGGCGTCGGCGCAATTTCGCTCCAAGGCTGGCGCTATGACAAAGCAAAGGTTGCAGGCAAGCAGTTTCGATGGGTGCTGCTGTGCCTCGGTCTGCAATCTGCGTTTGATCTGGTGACACCCCAGGTGAGTTTGTTGGGGCACCTTTCGGGAGCCGCCTTAGGATTCTTGATCGGGCTGATGTTATTCAATCCCCGCCATCAACCGAGATTTGCAAAACCAAGATGGATCAAATCAGCGCAAAAATAAGGCATTGCTAACTCTGGTCATCCTAGGAGCATCAGTGTCTTTCATCTCGTTTTGATGCGCCTGCATCTAGCTCAGCCGAGGCTGCCATCTCCCCTATTCGCACTGTTTTAGCTCTGACTAGCAAGCCATGTTTGGGCGCAAAAACCACGGCGGTTAAAAATAACAGCGTTTGCAAGACAACAATACACCCCCCCGTTGAGGCATCAAGGTGGTAGCTGATATAGGTGCCAATGACACTGGAAAAAACGCCAGTTGCGATCGCAATCCCCATCAGGTGATCAAAGCGATCGCTCAACAAATAAGCAGTTGCCCCCGGAGTCACCAACATCGCCACAACTAAGATAATGCCGACGGTCTGAAGCCCAGCAACGGCGGTAAGCGACAACAAAGATAACAGAGTATAGTAAAGAAAGCTAATGTTTAGACCAATAGAACGGGCATGAGTTGAGTCAAAGCAAAATAAAATTAAATCTTTGCGTAAAATCGCTAAAGTGACTAGTGTGATTACGCTAATGATCATTGTTTGAACAATATCGGCATCTGAAATACCCAACACATTGCCAAACAGAATATGAGTCAGATCGATCGAGCTTCTAATCTTGGAAACTAGCACGATACCCAACGCAAAAAAGCCGGTAAATATCACGCCAATGATCGTATCTTCCTTAACACGAGTTTTCGCCTTAATAAAGCCGATCGCAATCACTGAACCCACCCCAAAAATAAACGCACCCACCGCAAACGGAATGTTTAGCACATAGGCAATCACAACGCCGGGCATCACCGCATGGGAAACCGCATCCCCCATCAACGCCCAACCTTTTAAGGTCATATAGCAAGAAAGGGCAGAACAGACGACCCCAACCAAGGCGCTGACCCAAATTGCCTTCACCATAAATTCGTACTGCAACGGTGCTGCAAACCACTGAATCACGTCCATCACCGCTCCTCCTGATGAACCTGAAGCCGGGGTTTAGTAAACGATAAATTGCCAACCGGGCCGCCAAAGGTGCGGGAAAGATTCTCTTCTGTAAACACCTCAGACGTATTGCCATAGGCGAGGATACTGCGGTTAATCAACACGACCTGATCACAAAACGTTGTGATTGAGGATAAGTCGTGGGTAGAAATCAAAATGGTATGCCCTGCTTGCCGCAGTTCCATCAACAAATCGATCATCATTTTCTCGGTTTTGATATCCACTCCAGCAAACGGTTCGTCTAGCAGCAACACGGTTCCTTGCTGTGCTAGCGCCCGTGCAAAGAAGGTGCGTTTCTTTTGCCCGCCCGATAGCTCCCCAATTTGGCGATCGCGCATCTGCCACATTTCCACCCGGTCGAGGCTGTCTTTGACAGCGCGCTTATCGGTCGAATGGGCAATCCTCAAGAGATTCATGTATCCGTAGCGCCCCATCATCACCACATCATGGACGCTCACCGGAAAATTCCAGTCTACCTCCTCCGACTGAGGCACATACGCCACCAAATTCCGTTTCTGAACTTGGCGAATCGGCAAGCCCTGAATTAAAATTCGCCCTGCGGCTGGCTTCACAAACCCCATAATGGCTTTGAACAGGGTCGATTTACCTGCACCATTCATCCCAACTAAGCCGCAAATGGTTCCGGGTCTGAGTTGCAGCGAGGCATTGTGCAGCGCTACTTTGCCGTGATAAGAAACCGTAACATTTTCAATATCGATGCTGATCCCATTCATGCCCTTTTTCCTTAGTTGCCTTGTAAACCCTTGATCAAGGTGTTGATGTTATATTCCAATAGCCTGAGATAGGTCGGTGCGGCTCCATCGGGTGGAGAGAGAGAATCGACATAAAACACCCCTGCAAAGGTTGCGCCTGTTTCTTTGGCAACCTGAAGTTGTGCTTCATTGCTGACCGTGCTTTCGCAAAACACCGCCGGAATCTGGTTTGCCCTCACCGTATTAATCACCTGTTCTACCTGTTTCGGGGTAGCTTGCTGTTCGGCGTTGACTGCCCAGATATAGACTTCCTTTAAGCCATAGTCGCGGGCAATGTAGGAAAATGCGCCTTCACAACTGACGATGTAGCGGCGCTCAGGCGGAATCGCTGCGATCGCTTGTTTGAGCTGGCTATCGATCGCTCGGATCTGCTGACTATAGGTTGCTGCATTAGCGTCATAGGTCGAAGCGTTCGCTGGGTCGAGATTTCCCAGCGCTGTACGAATATTTTCGACGTAGATCAAGGCATTTTGCGGCGACATCCACGCATGGGGATTTGGCAACCCTCGGTAGGCATCTTCTGCAATGGAAACCGGTTGCACTCCCTCGCTCAAGGTGATGCGGGAAACCTTGGGAAAGCTGTTGTAAAACCGAGATGCCCAACGTTCTAGGTTTAAGCCGTTGTCTAAGATCAGATCTGCCTGTTGCCCTCGGCGGAGGTCGCTAGGGGTGGGTTCGTAGCCATGAATTTCAAACCCAGGCTTCACGATAGATTCTACGATCGCTTTATCGCCCACCACATTTTGCGCCATGTCTGCCAAAACGGTAAACGTGGTGAGAATCACTTTTTTATCGGTTTGGGCGGGTTTATCGGTTTGGGCGGGGTCAACCGCCGGGGCGGGAGTAGAGGATTCATCCTGTCTGGTTTGGGTCGGAGCAACTTGAGTGCTACACCCACTGAGCCAAATTCCTATCAACAGCCCAAGTACACCAACCTGATAGCGTTTCAAGCTTGGAAATCCTCCGCTAAAGCGAAATTTATAGTTCATACCTATTTTCATAATGGTTTCACTTTCTGAAATCTACCATAGGGCAAGAAGAAAATGAAAGAATTATGAAATGTTAATTGCGATCGCAGCACTAGACGGCAGCACAACACCGTTGACCAGCACTCAGGCATCGGCAACGAGAACCCGTTGCACAATCCTGCTAACCTGTGAAGAATTTAATTGAAAGCAGCGCCCCAACTCTAACTCAGCGCTTCTGACAAATAATCTGCTGTCGCTTTCACCAGCGCGATCGTATCTTCGTACAGCATCCGCGTCGGACCGAGCACCCCCACACTCCCCACCGGAACCGACCCCCGATGATAGGTCGAAGAAATCAGCGTGCAGGTGCGAATTGGCTCTAGAGGATTCTCAGACCCGATCCGAATCGACACTCGGCGTCTAGAGGCATCCGAGCCAAGCTGATCAAAAATCAGAGGCACCAGTTGATGCTGTTCTGCTTCTAGCAAATGCAGCAAGGTTTTTACCTGTTCTAATTCTGAAAATTCGGGTTGCCGTAGCACCTCAGACACCCCGCTAATCAGCAATTGCGTCGGTAATGAAGACTGGGCAAACTGTTGCGACAGGTCTTTGAGCAGCGAGGTCAAAATCGTGCTGTAGCGATCAAACTCTCGACCCAACTCACTCCAATCGAGTACCCTTAACTCCGCTAGCGATCGCCCCCGTAGCTGATCGTTGAGAAAATTGGACAAAATTTGCAGTTCTCGATCAAGCAAATCGGCATCCCACTCTGACCCATCTTCCGCCTTGGGCAGATCTAGCATTGCCGACTGGGTTTCGTAGGTATCTGTCACCACAATCAGCATGACTCGCCGCGCATCCACCTGAACGATCTGCACATGACGTAACTGAGTGGTATGGGTGAGGGGCATGGTCATCAGCACAATATAGCCACTCAGGGTGGATAAAATTTGCGCCGCCCCCTTAAGCAGGGCTTCAAAACTCCACTTGTCCCAATTCAAGCGATCGCTAAACAACTGCTCGATCTGAATCGTCACCTCGGTGGCAGGCTGAATCAAGCGATCGACATAGATCCGGTAGCCCGAATCCGACGGCACCCGCCCCGCCGAAACATGGGGTTGGTAGAGCAGCCCGGCTTTTTCCAAGTTGCCCATGGCGCTGCGAATCGTCGCCGAACTGACGCTCAGGTTATATTCCTTAACCAATGCCTCCGAGCCAACCGGCTCTGCTGTGGCAATATAGTGGCGCACAGTTGCCCAGAGAACCTGTTGCTGACGATTGGTGAGATTAACGTGTGTAGTCATGGCTCCATAAGCGGGATGGATCGAGCGAGCAAAGTGAAGTCCCCAATGCCAGGAAACCAGCACCCTAGAAGGGTTTCAATTATGGATTTCAATCTAACATAACAGATTCTTAAGTTTGCCTTGAGATTGTTGCAAAGAAGAGATGAAGCGGGGATTAGTACTGGGGAACTGACGAATCGACCTGGCGAGAATATTCTGCAATGCCGCCTGAGATGTTTTTGACGTTGGAAAAGCCTTGCATGATCAGCCATTGGCACATCTGCGCCGATCGAATGCCATGATGACACAACACCAGGGTTTCTGTCTCTGCATTTAGCCGGGTTTGAATATCGCTAGACCAGTCTGCGTAGTTGCTTAAAGGCAGGTTAACGAATCCATCTAGGTGGGCGGTTTCGACTTCCCACGGTTCGCGCACGTCTACGAGTTGAAGCGAAGCAGCAGATTCGGCTAACTTTTGAGCAAGTTCTATCACGGTGATGTGCGGTAAAGGTTGGTGGGTTGGGTCAGGCATGGATTAGGTTCGGTTTTGATGGAACAATCGAGGGGACATCCGTTTTTCAGGGACACGAAATGGCAGAGAAAGCAGCGTCCTGGAATAATGTTTTTATTAGGGCAATTTTTCCCGAAGCCCTGACACTTAGCCCTGCGTTCTGGCAGGAGAGGAGAACGCGAGGTTTGGCTTTCCGCTGGGGGAGAGATTCGACCCGCTTCACGATGACGGCTATTTTTGAGGTATGTCTTTCAAGGTCTGTAAGGTATGTCTTTATAAATAAATGTCTGTCAGGAAATGTCTGTCAGGTGTGGCTGCTGTCTAAAACCCCCTATCCCTAAATTGTTATGAAGTTCCGCTCGTTTTTAACTATTCTAGCCGCGATCGCGAGCCTCCTTTTTCTGATCGGCTCTTTTGGCTTCGTCCGGATTTTTGCCCAAAGCCCGCTTGCCCTCTTGCGCGGTAGCCCGATCGAAAGTCCGACCGCCGCGATGTTTATCCCCCGTCAAGCCCCGCTTGTGGCATCGCTGCTGGTCAATCCTGATCGCTTGCAAACCCTGCGGCAGGTCATCGCTAAACCGAGCGATCGCAGGGCGGCACGAGCGGAGTTAGACCAGTTTAAACAAGGCATCCTCGGCAGCACTGATTTAGACTATCAGCGAGATGTGCAGCCTTGGTTGGGAGATGAAGTCACGGCGGCGATTACCAGTTTGGATCTCGATCGCGATGAGAGCAACGGAGCCGAACGCGGATATTTGCTGGCGATGCTGACCAAAGACCCCCAGCGATCGCGAGAATTTCTGCAATTGTTCTGGCAAAAACGCGCCCTCGCCGGAACAGACTTAGCGTTTGAATCCTACAAAGGCACCACGATTATTAGCGGCAATGTAGCGCAGGGCAACGAAACCGCAACCGAACCTTCAGAGTCAACCCCGCTTTCGACGGGTGTGGTCGGCAGCCGCTACGTTTTATTTGCCAACAGCCCAAAGGTGCTGAAAGACGCGATCAACAATGTGCAGGCTTCCGAGCTAAATCTCGCCAGTTCGGCTGACTATCAGCGTGCGATATCTACCCTCAAAGATGGCAGAGTGGGAGTTGTTTTTCTCAATCTGCCCCAACTCAAAACCCTGACTGGGGAAGAGCTTCCCCAAGAGGGCAGCCTGACGATTGCTCTGGGGTTAAACCGCCAAGGGCTGATCGCAGAAACCGCCTTGCTAGATGGGTCTGAACCGGCAACTCAAGCCAGCTTGTCGAAGCCAGTTGGAGCCTTGCAGTATATTCCCGCGACTAGCCCCCTGTCAGCATCGGGCAGCCATTTAGATCACCTGTGGGCAGGGCTTTCTAACACCGCCAGCCAGTACGATTTTGTGGCTCAACTGGTGCAGCAACCCTTGGTAGATTTAGAGAAGCAATGGCACATCAAGCTTGAAGACGATATTTTTAGCTGGGCAACCGGAGACTATGCGCTGGGATTAGTGCCCCAACCCGGAACCGAGCACCGTTTGGATTGGGTCTTTGTGGCGGATACGTCTGACCCGGCGGCTCAAGGTGCGATCGCAACGCAGTTCCCCGATGGGGTAATCGCCCATCTTGATGCGATCGCGCAACAGCAAGGCATCAGTCCGGGTTCTCTACCTCTGGGCGATCGTACGGTTAACGTGTGGACTCGCCTAGCGGCTGAAACGCTGCCAAAACAAGAAATTTCGGTAGAGGCGCAGGTCACCGGGGTTCACACGTCGGTGGGCAAGTATGAAATTTTTGCCACCTCCCTTGAAGCGATGGATGCGGCTCTCACGGCTGAGAAAGATGCCTTAGCCGATAGCCCAAAATTTGCTCGCGCGATCGCGCCGATCCAAACGCCAAACAACGGCTATTTTTATGTTGATTGGGACAAGGCACAACCGGTGATGGAACGCCAATTTCCGTTCGTTCAACTGGTCGAATTAGCCGGGCAGCCTTTATTTAACCACCTGCGATCGCTCACGATCAGCAACTATGGCAACGAATCGGGCGTTCAACGGGGCGGTGCCTTCATTCAGTTGAATTAAATGTAGCTGAACCACTTTAACTTTAGAGGAGCAAAAATCGCTCTACCTCTACCTCTCGTTTCCTCTTCGGCGGGAGCGGGGTAGGGTGAGGGTCTTGGAGGGCGTTCATCCGCCTTAGAAGACATAAAAAGCAGCGCGATCGGAAACTTGGCTCACGCTGCACCAGTCACTACTATCACGCCTCAACCTTTATTAGAATGACTCTCATTCGCGTTCTGGTAAAGCTAGAGTAGGGTACATTGGCTATACCAAAATTGATAAGTATCGATGCATGCTCCCCATTCTACAGACTGCGCTTGTTTGATCCACGACCCCAAAACCAAGCAAAGGCAACTCTTGATCGCGTTGAGCCTGGTTAGCAGTTTCGCTGGAGTCGAACTCTACATCGGGCTTGCCAGCCATAGCCTCGCGCTCCTCGCCGAATCTGGGCACATGGTGTCTGACTGCATAGCGCTGCTGCTCGCCTTTCTTGCCACTCGCCTATCGCAGTCATCGTTGCAGTGGGGCTGGATTGGTGTGGATGCTATTGCCGTCAAGCCAACCCGCTCTCTAGAAACCTGGGCAGCCCTAATCAATAGCTGTGGGCTAGTTGCCGTCACCCTGTGGATTGCTTGGGAAGCGATCGCACGGTTTCACCTGCCCGCGCCAGACATTGCCAGCCAACCGATGCTGATCACCGCGATCGCAGGGCTGATCATCAACATGATCAACATCTCTGTTTTGCACCAGGGCAGCGATCGCGATTTGAATCTCCGCGCCGCGTTTTTGCATGTGGTTGCCGATGCCCTCGGAGCCGTTGGGGTGATCATTGCTGCGATCGCTGTTGCCTGGTTTCATTGGGTCTGGGCAGATAGTGTAATTAGCCTCGCGATCGCCCTGCTGATTTTCGGTTCGGCGGTTCCCCTGATTGCCCAGAGCCTCAAAGAATTGCGGGGACTTTAGATCGCCTAACCTACCTGAGAATCGTCACCTGAGAACAACGCGCGCAAGTTCACAAGTCTTATCATTGAATGAAGCACTTTATCAGCGCTATTCATGAAAGACCGCATCAAAGATCTTGCTCTTGCTCTCGCTCCGCGTTTGATTGAAATTCGTCGCCATCTGCATAGCCATCCAGAGCTAAGTGGGCAGGAATATCAAACAGCAGCGTATGTCACGGGCGTTCTATCATCTTGTGGATTGCGGGTCAAAGAAGCGATCGGGAAAGTGGGCGTCTTAGGAGAATTAGACGGGCGAGGTCAAGATCCGCGCTTGCTGGCAATTCGCACCGACATGGATGCGTTGCCCATTCAAGAACGCACCCAGCTAGAATTTGTCTCTCGGCAGCCTGGGGTGATGCACGCCTGTGGTCACGATGTCCATACGACAGTAGGCTTGGGAACCGCAATGGTTTTGTCTCAACTCGGAGAAGCCCTCCCCGGCACCGTTCGCTTTTTGTTTCAGCCTGCTGAAGAAATTGCTCAAGGGGCAGAATGGATGGTGCAAGATGGCGCAATGACCAATGTGAACGCCATTCTGGGAGTGCATGTTTTTCCCTCGATTCCTGCTGGCAAAATTGGCATTCGCTACGGAGCGCTCACCGCCGCCGCCGATGATCTGGAAATAACGATTACAGGAGAATCGGGACACGGAGCGCGCCCCCATGAAGCGGTCGATGCGATTTGGATTTCGGCTCAGGTGATTACCGCCCTGCAACAGGCGATCAGCCGCACCCAAAATCCGTTACGCCCGGTGGTGCTGACGATCGGCAAAATTAGCGGCGGACGAGCGCCAAACGTGATTGCCGACCGAGTGACGATGCAAGGAACGGTGCGATCGCTGCATCCCGAAACCAGCGAAGCCCTGCCCGATTGGATCGAAAACATTCTCTCTCACGTCTGCCAAACCTACAGCGCAACCTATCAGCTAAACTATCGTCGTGGAACGCCGTCGGTGCAAAATGATTTGAAGCTGACGGGGTTGATAGAAGCGTCGGTTAAAGAAGTGCTAGGAGCCGAGAGCATTCAGATTATTCAAGAGCCATCGCTGGGAGCCGAAGATTTTTCTTGCTATCTCAAGCACGCTCCGGGGAGTATGTTCCGCCTGGGGGTAGGCTTTCACGAAAAGCGCAATTATCCCCTCCATCATCCTCAGTTTGAGGTGGATGAGTCAGCGATCGTCACGGGTGTGATCGCGATGGCGTGGGCAGCCTACAACTACTGGCGACACTAGCTGAGTCCTTCCTAATTTGGTCACCATCTACTGCAACGGCATTCAGTTTCAACATGTGCAAGCGATCGTCTTCGACAAAGATGGAACGCTTGCCAACTCTCTTGGCTTTTTGCATAAGTTGGGGCAAAACCGCGCCCAAGCGGTAGCTGCCGAACTGCCTGGATTAGAGCATGAGGTTTTGCGCTGCTTTGGATTTTTAGGGGAAACGCCAAGCTTCACCCCACCGGCGCTCAACCCGGCAGGGCTATTAGCCGTGGGCACACGCCTGGAAAACGAAATTGGCGTGGCGGCACTCATTGCCCAAACGGGGCGAGATTGGATCGAAGCCCTCGCGATCGCACGTTCTGCCTTTCAGCAAGCCGACCAGGAGTTGGCAAACGGCTCGATGCTCACCAAAGCAGACCTCACGCCACCGTTCGAGGGCATCATCGATCTGGTGCGATCGCTCCGTGCTTGCGCCCTAAAACTCGCCATTCTATCGAGTGACAGCCAAACCAACGTAGAAGAGTTTGTGACGCGATATGACCTTGCCCCCTATTTTCAAGTGTTGGCAGGCGCACACCACATCTTCACCAAACCCGATGCCCAATTGCTGCACTCGGTTTGCACGGCGCTAGAAACCCCTGCCCAAAACACTCTCGTGATTGGAGATGCGATCGCAGATATTCAGCTTGCCGCCCATGGCAATGCCCTCGGTAGCATTGGGGTTACGTGGGGAGGGGTTACCGCCAAGCAACTTGCCTCAGCCACTGCGATCGCTCATACCGTTAGCCAGATTGTTCAGGTGTGAGCCGTGACCGGAGACCGCAAGTGCGTTTCTACCGTGGTCAAAAGTTCGTCAAAATCAACGGGTTTGCGAATCAGATCGTTTGCACCAATTTCGGAATAGGGCAAATGAGAAAACTCGTCATATGCCGTGAGCAGCACGATCGGCAATTCGGTAGCCGGTTTTTGCTGACGAACTTGGCGAGTCACATCGTAGCCCGTCAACCCTGGCATCATAATGTCGAGCAACACTAAGTCAGGCGGGGCGTATTGAATTTTGTGCAACGCGATCGTGCCATCTAAAGCCGTATCGACGCTGTATCCTTCATCTTCTAAAACAGCTTGTAATAAGAACAGATTGTCTAGCACGTCATCGACAACCAAGATGCGGTAATTGTTAGCCATTGTGAGTTAAACGCTGAATAAACACCACACCAAAACATCAGAGTATATAGAACTCCAGACTATATAGAACTATAGAAAACACACTCCAGCTAAGTTATAGGCGTTCTCCAGGGAACTGATCTCTTACTGAAGACGGATTTGCTGACGCAGAAGTCGTAGCTTAATTTTTGCTTTATTTTTCAGCCGCCGCATCTGTTTTTCGAGCTATTCCTTGATAGAGATACCCCGCGATCGCTGGTAATCCTTTTGCTGGAAATTGAGTCACTGTCACTTGCCCAAACTGCTTTTCAACCAGGTGTTGAATGTCGCGATCAAGATGACAGCCATCGGCAATCAGTTTTTGAACGGGAGTAAGGCGATGTTGCCACACTTGAATGTTCGGATCACGACTCAGCCCATGTTCAATAAAATAAAAGGCTCCATCGGGCTTTAACACGCGATAAATTTCTTGCAGAGCTTGGTCAAGGTTAGCAATGCTGCACAGTGTCCATGTGCTGACGACACTATCAAACGACTGATCGGGCAGGGGCAACGATTCACCATTCACAACCTGATGATTGACCGCGATCGCAGAGGCGCGAATTCGGCGTTGTGCGATCGTGCTCATTCCTGGGTTCACATCAACGGTTGTAATCGCGTGAACTGATGCGGGATAGTGTTGCAGATTCAATCCTGTCCCAAACCCAATTTCTAAAATGGTTCCCTTCACATTTGCCAACACGTCTCGGCGATACTGCGAAAGTTCGTCACCCGACATGGCAAGATCCATCAGGCGGGGAAACAGCCAACGCGCATAAAGATTGGTCATGGTAAGAAAAATACAGAGTTGCCGTTCCTAAATTCTCGCTAACTAATACCAAATTAATCTGTAAATGCTGCCAGACGGGCGACCTCCCCCAACTCTTCCTGAGTCAGGAGGGGAGCCGGAAAGTCCCTCCTGAGCAAGGGGGGATGCCGTAGCCAACCGTCGCCAAGAGTGCTAGATCCAATCAAAAGCTTTTGAATGTTATCAACTAAGCCCGTGGGTTGCGGGGAGTAACCATAGTCGGCAAATAGCAACTGAGCGTGATAAAGCAAGATCACCACAGCCGCAAATATCTGAATTCCTTCTAACCAAGGCAAACGCCGCGACTTTTTAGAGCTTTGTGAAGCGAGCCATGCTGTCTTTAAATGGGTCTCTAAACGGGGCATTCACAACAATCCTTGTTCAACCGAGATCTCAAAACTGCGTTTTAGCAAAACCAGAATTTAATATGACAAATTTTTTGTGCGGTTGGCTAAAAGTCTATCTATTTGCAGATCTACCCGTTCAAAAGGGTTGAATTTGCAGTTTGTCTGCATACCTTAGGAACCATAAAATATTGACCAACACATAACCCCATCAGTAAATCAGGAGAAACGCAGCATCTAGCGACGATAAGATATTCCAAGCGCTAGTTTAGAATATTTCCTAGCAAAAACATTGCAAAAGCTGCCCACAATCTCACCTAGGTCTTCAAAAAATGAAACTTAGCGAGAATTACTTAACCTGATAGGGAACCCTAAGTGCCAGCCCAACACAGGCTTGAAAGCTATAAATCCCAGTTTTCCATTGCAGACATAGCAAACCTAAATAATGAGTGAAATGCGACAGCCGCGCACCTTACAAGTTATTTAGAGTTATTAAATGTGAATGCTATCCGCACCATTAATGAACTGCAAAAATAAGAACAGCTTAAACCATATGTGCTTTGCCCTAAGGATTTTAAGCCATGCCTTTATCACCTTTAGCCAAGTATTCTGTTCGCAAACTGGTTCGTCAAAACCTCAATGACTTAAGTAAAATTTTTGGTACAGACGCTAGCTATCAAATTCTTAATGTCGATTTAGATAAGATTATTAATCACATTTACTTAGACGATGCCGAAATTTCTATTAAAGTTAATGAATTAGAAGCATTAACTAAAATTTATGCTGATCTCGAAAAAAATGGCAGTGATGAAGCAGATTTTTCGGAAATTAAACGCAGAATTTTTAATATTTTAGGCTTTAGAGAACATAGATGTTTTCCATCTCAACTGCCTATCATTGTGCAAGAAACAATGACTTCAATGTTCTATTTTTACTATGAGAATGAAGTCAGAAAAGGAATTCGATACCAAGGAGAACTTTATGGTGCAGTCTACAAATTTGATGTAACAAATCGCTTGGAAACCTATCAAATCGCTTGGGCATTTTCAGAGCAAAATATACCCCTTGTTGTCACTGTCTCTGGGCAAGGTCATACCCTTTGGATAAACCTGCGATCGCTAGCTTACAGCGTCCTTCTCCATCAAGACATGATGCTTCTAAAGCTAGTTCTGCCTTTGCATAGTGCTCTCCGTAAGTGTAAGTATGCTATTTTTCGCCAAGGCAGAGGAAGAATCAAAGGCTAACTCTTCTATTGAAGCCTAACGCTCAAGATGCTGGTGCTAAGTTGCGCTTTTGGGTTGGGTGCGATCGCTAAAACTCAATCTAAATGTACTCTTAATAATTCTACAAACCTAAAAATATCACCGGAATGAGTGATACTCATTTTTAGAAAAGTTTGCTTTTATAGTAGAAGACTTGCTTCGGAGCGTTTTTCGGCAGCCTTGCAAAAGGCTGTTTTTTTTTGACTTATTATTCATAAGAGTCCCCTCAAGCGGTTTAGCAGTTGGGTCGAAACTTGAGGAATTTCGCACGGTACAGAACCGTACAAAGCTCTACTCAAACTATCTCTTTGCTGCCTCGATCTGTCGAACTACGGTTAGCGCAGAATAGCTGACTCCCGCCGTTCCTTCTCCTGGATGGGTTGAGTCGCCCACAAGCCACAGATGATGTACTGGAGTGCGATTTGCAAAGCCAAACGGACCAAACGTTGGAATCCGTTGCCCAATTCCTCCAACGATGCCTTGGGCGCGACCCGTATAACGCTGAAACGTGCGGGGCGTAGCAGATTCTTGATGAATAATTGTCTCTGTGTTGAGCGTGAAGAATTGCCCTAGCCGCGCGATCGCAGCCTCGGCATAGCGCTGTTTCATCGCGTCATAGTTACCTTGCTCCCATGCCATCACATCGGTAAACGAAGACGCAATGATCGTTGCTTTGCCCTCCGGTGCTCGACCATCTCCCGCACGACTCACCGATACAAAGAGCGAATTATTCTCTGCGATCGCGCCGTCGTAGTTATACAAAAACTGTAGATGCGGCGGACAATTTTCCGGAATTGCGGAGTGATCAACGCCCAGATAAAGCACAAAGGCCCCGGAGGCAGGCGGCAGTTTCTCAACTCGGCGCTGATACCCGTGGGGAGCATTCTCACCCAACAGCCTCACCAAATCTTGAAGTGTGACGTTTGCAACCACATGATCAGCCGGTTCTAGCCAGGTTTCATCGGTGCTCTGATCACGAATCGTCACCCCTAGGGTCTGCTTGCCTTGGGTATGAATCTGCTCAACCGTATGCCGCATCACCAATTTGCCGCCGTCGCGCTTTAGCGCATCCATTAAGCGATCGCTCAAAACTTGCATACTCCCGTGCAGGTGAAACAATCCGTGGGGTTGCTGAGAAACGCCTAGCGCCGTTGCTGCATACAGGAGTGCTGTTTCATCGGCATCGACTTGGGAATAGAGCTTAAGCTGCAAATCGAGAAAAGTTTTTAAGCGGCGATCGCGCTCTAAGCCATAGCCTCGCAGCGCATCACCCACGGTAGAAAACGTATGAGGCACGGTTAACAGCGTGTCTGGGCGAAGCGCTTTGGTGAGTTGCCACAGATCCCAGCCACTGCGCGGAGGAAGCACCGGATCTCGCATCTGAAACGCCCAACTACGACGAAACAGATCCGCAAGCAGTTGCCAAAACGGTTCGCTTCCAGGAAATTGTCGCTGTCGCTCTGCCTTCCACCGCTCCGGATCTCGCCAAACATTGATCGGCTCGGTTTCTCCGGGTAGATACACCGCACACGCCGGATCGCAAAATGTCGCTTTAGGCAGATCAATCTCAAGTTCTGAAAAAATACGGTGATGAATGCCGCCCGGTTCTAATCCTGCTACCTGCGTGGCTCCCACATCAAAGGTAAAGCCCTTGCGTTTGAACGTAGAAGCACATCCGCCCGGTACGATCGCTTGGTCAAACACGGTAACGTTGTAGCCCCGGTGCGCCAGCAGAGCGCCTGCCGTCAGTCCACCTATTCCTGCACCAACCACTACGATCTTGCGTCCTAAAGATGCCTTGCGTTCTAACGAACCCTGCTGACTCACCATAGCGACACATTTTACATTCCGTAACACTCCCAATTTTAATATAGATGGCAAAATCCTAGGATTTGAGCGCAGACGGAATAAGGCAAGACTTCCAGACGAGTTTCAACGCCATACTCTTGCGCCAGACGAAACTGCACGACCTCAAATTGAAGCTGTCCGACCGCTGCCAAAATGGGATCGCGCTTACTCTCATCCGTTGAGTTAAGAATTTGCACCGCACCTTCTTCTTGCAACTCCGATACTCCTTCGTTGAAGTTCTTGTACTTCGTTGGGTCGGTGTTTTTGAGGAAAGCAAACAGTTCAGGAGAGAAAGAGGGAATGTCAGGATATTGTAGCTTTGCACCGCTATACACGGGATCGCCAATGACGAAACTGCCAGGGTTATTCAGCCCCACTACGTCTCCGGCATATGCGATCTCAACTGTTTCCCGGTCTTGGGCAAAGAGTTTCTGAGGATGAGACAGGCGCATTGTTTTGCCCGTGCGGACGTGAGTCACCACCATAGCTTTCTCAAACTTGCCAGAACAGACCCGCAGAAAAGTAATGCGATCGCAGCTATGGCTCACAAGTCATAGTCATTACAAGTCATAGCGATTAGACGAATGATTACCATGCTATTCAAGAATTTGGTCGCTATGAGTTCACAGAGTTAGAGGATGAAAATACCCCTCCTCCAACAAAGTTTTAAGTTTTACTACGGAGTAAGATGGATGAAGCACTTGCCAATTCTGGACGGGATATGACTTCGATTCTCATCAAATCTCCGAAACTCAATTCGCCTACCGTTCATCGCTTACCCAATGGTTTAACGATCATTGCTGAACAGATTCCCGTCGATGCGGTCAATTTAAATGTGTGGCTCAATGTTGGCTCTGCGATCGAGCCTAACGCGATCAACGGCATGGCTCACTTTTTAGAACACATGATCTTTAAAGGAACCCAGCGGCTCAAGAGCGGCGAATTTGAGCAACAGATCGAGCAACGGGGCGCAGTCACCAATGCGGCGACCAGCCAAGACTACACTCACTACTACATCACAACCGCTCCCAAAGATTTTGCTGAGTTAGCGCCGCTTCAGCTTGATGTTTTGCTCAATGCCAGCATTCCAGACGAAGGCTTTGAGCGCGAACGGTTTGTCGTTTTAGAAGAAATTCGTCGCTCTGAAGACAATCCGCGTCGCCGCAGCTATCAGCGCATGGCAGAACTAACCTTCGAGACACTGCCCTATCGCCGCCAAGTTTTAGGACCCACCTCGGTGATCGAGCAGCTTGTACCGCAACAGATGCGAGATTTTCACTCGACGTGGTATCGTCCTGCATCGATGACAGCAGTAGCAGTAGGCAATCTTCCCGTCGATCGCTTGATCCACATCATCGAAGAGAGCGTAACCCAACTCTTGCCTGCCTCGTCTCATCCTGTTCCCGACCGGCTCCCCAACCTTGCCGGTTCTGCTGCCGAATCTCCTTTCACGCACATCGTCCGCCAAGAATACGTCGATCCGGCTCTCAAGCAAGCTAGGCTGATGATGCTCTGGCGGGTTCCGGGCTTAACGGATATACAGAACACGTACGAGCTAGATGTGTTGACGAGTGTGTTGGGGCAGGGCAGAACGGCGCGATTGGTCAAAGATTTACGCGAAGAGCGGGGATTGGTTTCTAGTGTGTCAGCCAGCAACCTGACCTACTTACATCAAGGCGTGTTTGCGGTTTCGGCGCAACTACCGGTCGAGCATGTTGAGGCAGTCGAAGCGGCGATCGTAGCTCATATCCAACATCTCCAATCCGGTCGCGTTACAGAGTCAGAGATGGCTCGCGTTCAAACTCAAGTTGCCAACCATTTCACGTTTGGCAACGAAACGCCGAGCGATCGCGCTGGACTCTACGGCTACTACCAAACCCTGGTCGGGGGTTTAGAACCTGCCTTCAACTATTCGGCTGCCATTCAGTCGCTGTCTGCCTCGGCTCTACAAACCGCCGCCCAGACCTACCTGCCGACCAACGCTTACGGCATCGTCGTGATTAAACCTGGCGAATCATAACTGTCTTATGTGGTCTTCTATCGACACCCAAATTTCCCAGGCGATCGCCCAGCCCTTCGAGAGCCGCGATCGCAGGGCTGTTGGTGGCGGATGCATCAACCAAGGCTACCGCGTGTCAGACGGCGATCGCACATTTTTTATCAAGCTGAACCGCGCCGATCAGCTTGCCATGTTTGAGGCAGAAGCGCTTGGGTTGCAGCACCTGAGAGAGGCAAACGCGATTTTAGTACCTCAACCGATTTGTTGGGGAGTAGCAGAAGACTCGTCTTACCTGGTGCAAACCTGGTTAGAGCTTGGTCAGGCTAGCAGCCCTGCTTGGGAGGAAATGGGTCGGCAACTGGGCAGGCTTCATCACGTTCAAAAAGCCACGGCGTTTGGATGGGAGCGAAACAACACGATCGGGTCTACGCCTCAGCACAATCCCTGGACTTTGAGTTGGAGCGAGTTTTTTACCCACCATCGGATCGGTTATCAGTTGCAGCTTGCCCAACAGCGAGGAGGGCGGTTTCCCAACTGCGATCGCTTACTAGCTGCCGTTCCAGAACTGCTTGCCGGTCACGCGCCGAAACCCTCCTTGGTGCATGGCGATTTGTGGTCAGGCAATGCGGCAGTCACAACCTCTGGTCAACCCGTGATTTTTGATCCGGCAACCTACTGGGGCGATCGCGAGGTAGATCTCGCCATGACTGAGTTATTTGGTGGGTTTCCGCCTGCGTTTTACCAGGGCTACAACGCGGTTTTCCCAGTTAACACCGGTTATTCGCAGCGAAAAGTTCTCTACAACCTCTACCATGTTTTGAATCATTTCAACTTGTTTGGTGGGGGCTACGCCGCTCAAGCCGATCGCATGATTGGGCAACTTTTATTAAATGTGCGTTCGATGTAGATTATCTGCTTTGTTGTGCGGGGCTTCCTGGAGGTGCGATCGCAGCGAAAGAACTCTGTCAAAGCCACGTTTTATTAAACGTTTAAGCGTCTAGATCCGAGGAATACCGCGCCGCTCACAGCTAAATCCTTGTCTTGCCCAAGCCGTCAAATCAACCTCGTTGAGGCGCACCATATTCGAGCATCTTGGTGAGTAAACCTGGCTCATCCCCGCCCAAACCAAGCTCCGAGCCACATCTAATCCAGTCTTCCAGCCAAATTCTCGATTGCCGGGAACCCCTGGCTCTGCCACGATCGCTGGCTCCACCCAAATCCGATGTGCTCCTAACACAATTTGTGCCAGCCAAACCGCCCGTGGAAGGTGGCTCTCGGAAGTGATCAACTTCACATGGTGAACTTTCCACGATCGCAGCGTTGGCAGGCTAAAGCAAACGTTATCAAACGTCGAACGGGCGCATTTCTCAAGCCACACCTGGTCTACTGGAGCGTGAGCCTGCTGAAACACTGACCGGATGCAGGGATCGCTTGATCCCTGGGAAATCAGAATTGGCGTGGTTGGAGAGCCGTTTGCCAGTTGTGCAGCCGCAATTTCGCGCTGGATGCTGCCTCCTAGTACCAAAACAGCATCGACTGGAGATGAAGACGCTATCCATAGCGACAGCCAGATCGATACTACCCAGCCAATTAGCAATCCCGCGAGCAGCCCGAAGAGGCGTTTAAGGAGTTTTGGATGTTGACTTCGCAGGTTGAGCCGGTATTGGCAGCGTAAAGAAGGGTTGCCCTTGCTCATCAGCTTTTTCGATCCCGCCTAGTGCTAAAATTTCTTGCCTTGCCCGTGCCTGCGTTTTGCGATCTCCGATCGCTCCCGCTTGAGCAAAAACCGTCGTCCAGGCTTGAAAGCGGACGAGTTTGCTATCGGGGTTGGTCTTTAAAAAAGCTGCCGTTTCCCGAAAAACAGGGGCAATGGCTTGATATTCCTCGGTTTCACCACTCCACGCTGCCGCCATTTCTAACGACTGCACCGCCCCTGGCACATCGCCCAACAGCAAAAGCTGGTCTAGAGCAGCAAACCGCCACACGGTGAACGCTTTCGGTGTCATCTGGGGCGAAAGGGCTGCCATCCCTCGCTGCATCAAGGTCAGGGCTTGTTCGGGCTGTCCTAACTGATGCGATAGGGTTCCTGATAAGAAAAGGTAGGTCTCTGCAAAGCGGGGATCGCGCTGGGTCACAATGTCAAAATATTTTGGGGTCAGCCCATAGCCTGCTTGCGATCGCGCGGCTTCATCCCCGTAATATTGCAGGAAATTCAAAAACGCCCAATCTGCAATCAAATTCTCGAAGCCGAAACTAGGCGATTTGCTCAACAGGCTTAAGCGGATCGATTCTTGCTGCTCGGCTTGGGTCGGGCTTTCCACCCAGAGGGATGGCTTTTGAAGCTGAGTGCGTTGCATAGAGATGATCCCCGCGATCGCGGCAAGTGCGATCGCACCCTCTACCACCATCATCATCCACGGTCTAACCAACGGTTTTATGCTAAATTCCACAGGGCAACCTCACCACAAAACTTAACCAAAATCTGGGCATTGTCCTGGTTAATATGCCCAGACTGAATGGAATTGTTGTGAAGAGGGTAACGACTGTGTGCGATTTTCCCCAGATTACGCTACATTACTTTTGCAGCAAAGACACTTTATAAACTGTCCTGAAACTGTCACAATCTCTTCAAGTCACCTGTGTATTCTGTACCTAACGCTTGGGGTTGAGTAGCAGTCTCCTCTGCTTCATGCCCTCAGTATCTTGGGTCATTCCTTTAGTATCTTTGGCTATCCTATTCTCTGGTCATACCATATAGCAGCCCTGGGTTTCAGCCGCCGCAGTCGGGTCTTTAAATTCGTTGACTAGGCTTACTGAATGCGCTGAACGAGGGTGAATCTATCTGTATGTAGCTGTCCACCTTAAAATCAGCACCACCTCAATGAATCGACCCTCGCTTCTCCAAGTAGCCTTCTGTAGTGGTGTGATCGCCGCCACAGCTACCACCACTGTGTTTGCTCCTGGTCGCTCAGTCCGTGCCGCTTTGCAAGATAGCCCCAAGGCAGTACTTGATGAAGCATGGCAGATTGTGAATCGTGAGTACGTAGATGGAACGTTTAATAAAAATGACTGGTCACAAGTTCGGCAGGAGTTGCTCAGTAAAAACTATACCTCCCGTGAGCAAGCCTATGACGCGCTACGGGGTGCTCTAAAGAAGCTGAACGATCCCTACAGTCGCTTCATGGATCCTAAGCAGTTTGAGGCATTGAGCAACCAAACATCCGGCGAACTCTCTGGCGTCGGCATTCGGCTAGAACTCAATGAGCAGACCAAAGAACTGACCGTGGTTGAGCCGATTGAAAATTCTCCAGCCTTTAAAGGAGGGATCAAGTCGGGCGATCGCATCTTAGCCATTAACGGCAAGCTCACCAAAGGCATGACCGTAGAAGATGCTTCCAACCTAATTCGGGGCGAAGCTGGAACGAAGGTAACGCTCAAGATCGGTCGGGCTGCCTCTGCCTTTGATTTGGCAATCACGAGAGCCAAAATTGAGCTTCAGACCGTCCGCTATAGCCTCAAGCAAGAAGGCAAAAGCCGGATTGGCTACATCCGCTTGAACGAATTTAGCAGTCATGCATCGGATCAAATGCGCCGTGCTATCCAGGATCTGACCGCTCAGAAAGTGGATGCTTTTGTGCTTGATTTGCGAGGAAATCCGGGGGGGTTACTGCAAGCAAGTATCGACATCACCCGGATGTGGATGGATCGAGGTGCGATCGTTAAAACGGTGAACCGTCAGGGAGGCAGCGAAGAATTTACAGCCCGAAATACGGCACTTACAAAACTGCCCTTGGCGGTGCTGGTCAATGGTCAGTCGGCAAGCTCTAGTGAAATTGTCACCGGCGCGCTGAAGGACAATGGACGCGCTACCGTGATTGGCAGCCAAACCTTTGGAAAAGCACTGGTGCAGTCGGTTCATTCTCTATCGGATGGATCGGGCTTGGCGGTCACGATCGCTCACTACTACACGCCCAAAGGCACAGACATCAGCCAAACAGGAGTGACCCCCGATGTCAAAATCGACCTGTCGGACGCGCAGCAAAAGTTCTTGTCGTCTAATCCGAAGTTGATTGGGACACCGCAAGATCCGCAGTATGCCCGTGCTATCTCTGTGATCCAGAAAACAGCATTGGCAAAACCCGTCGTGAAACCGACTGCTCAGCAAAGCTTGCGCTAAGACTTTGGGTTTGCAAACAGCACAAATCGGAGAAGCCATCTTAGCTCTTACCCTGAGCAGGATGGCTTTGTTGTAGCGCTATAGACTCTGCGTTATGGGATAGTTCTAGCATGCAAGGGTGAGGGCAAATCTTAGCGCGATCGCACTGCCCTGTATAAACCTTACATAAATCTGGACGGGGATAGAGGCGCAAGCAGGGGGTCGCGTTGTCCCGTGGCGTGAGCCGCAAATCGGCGGGCGAGGGGAGGCACGATCGCTAGAGGATTGCTGAAACCGGAGAAGAGATGAAGCCCTTCATAGCCCTCAATTTCGCCGATTAGAGGTAAGCGATCGCGGCTAAATGCAATCAAACAGTGATGCCACGTTCCCGAAAGCGTACCGAGTTTTGGCAAGATCTGACCAATCTTTTGCCGCAGAACTGCTTCGCTTTGAGCGGCATTCACCTGAGCCGCTGCATCAGTCAAAGTGCGGCTGACTTGACCGATGCGAATCCTGCCGTCTAAAAACTGCACGGCTCCTGCGTCCAAAATAGCCGGCGCAGGTTCGTTGCCAGGAACATCCCACAGTGCCTCCACATCTGGGCAAGTGGCATTGGCTTCTAGAGCAAAGCGCTCCGCTTCGGCGGGCATCACCAAGGTGCGTAAGCGCAGATCAACGGGCGGCGTTTCGAGCAGTTCGGCATGGGTAAAGTATTGGTTTACCGAAATTTTGGCAGCATTGAGAAACTGCCGGGTCACGCCTCCTGTGCAAACCGCGACGTTTTTTGCAGAAAATGTTTCGGTCGGCGTAATCACGCCGGTGATTTTAGCGACCGTTTTCTGAAGGTGGGCAACGTGGGCAATTTTTAGGTCTCCACCCAATCGCTGAAAGGCTTGACAGTAGGCTTGTGTTGTCACTTCAGGTTCGATATGCCCGTGGTTGACGGTGAGGGCTCCTGCGATCGCGTCTCGATTCAACAATGGCTCTAGCTCCCAAGCTTCGTTGATGGTGAGGAGCGTGGGAGGAATGGCAAACTGGGCATAATTTGTGGCGATTTGGTCTGGGTCATAGTCAGATGAAATCGTTAGTAGTAAATCCAACTCCCGAAACTGCGTGTCGGCATCAAGCTCGGCGCAGAGCGAACGATGAATGGCAAGACCTTCACCACAGAGTTGTGTAGTTAGCTCAGTTGTACCTGACCAGTAGGCGATGCCGCCATAACTCAAGCGCGTTGCCGATTCGGGCTGCGCTGATTGATCGATTAATAGCACTGAGAAGTGTTGCTTGGCTAATTCGTAGGCGAGCGCTGCACCCGTAATTCCTGCGCCAATCACGATCCAATCATGCATAGGGAGTACTCAACCCAAAGAACTGCATCTGCTCTTAACTGTGAAACAAACTCTGCACATTTGCAATCGCCATCCTTCAGTAGACAAGGCAATTCAGTACTACTACGCGGCTCTGTCTGCATTTATGATCAGTATTAACTCGGATACAAACTAAAAACGATTGATCACTTTTAAACATTGCGTATACGATGCATTTGGTAAGCTGCCCTTCAAGTTTTGTTGAATCAGATTTTACCTATGCAAAGCAACCCAATCCATTAAATTAGAAAATATTCTCAGAAGCAGACATAAGAGCGTTCTTCGACAGAATACGCCTATTTCAGATCGGAGATTTTTGCGCTGAAAATGCAGTTTTTTCAGTTAACAAATAAGATTTTTAGTATTAGATTGAATTGTGTGGTTTTTGTAAATCTTGGGTAGTCTAAGCTCGTTAAGCCTTAGAAAAATTATTGGCAATCAATAGATTTTCTCTGTGTTAACACTTAATGTTTGATTCTTTTTGATCAAACATTTCAACGTGAATTAAATTGAGTACTGTGCGTTAGCATCGGCACCCTTGCCACTATTTTTGATGCTAATCCTGGTCATCAAACTATCTTCTAGTGGGCTAACAACGCTGTGGTTAACGGTCTAAAAAGTCTGGTTTCTAAAAAGTCTAAGGGCATCGGGATAGAACTGGCTCCCGATCGCATCAACATTGTGCAGCTACGCAAGCAAGGACAAGGGTTTAAGCTAGCAAACTACATTACGGTTCCGGTTCCTGATGGTGTGTTTAAGGAGGGTGAAATCATTGATCCGCCTGCGATGGCTGAGTTGATCCAAACTGCTCTGACAGAAAGCAAAATAAAGGTAAAACGTGTAGCAACCGCCATTCCGGGAGGGCGAGATACCGTCACCCGAATTATTCCCGTCCCGGCAGAACTTGACGATCGAGAACTGCGCGAAATGGTACTCAATCAAGAAGCCGGACTCTATCTCCCGTTTCCCCGTGAGGAAGCTGATGTTGACTATCAAAAGCTAGGGCTATTTATTGATGAAGATGGGATCGAGAAAGTTCAAGTTTTATTAGTTGCTACTCGCAAAGAAATCACCGATAGCTATCTCGCAACCTTTCAACAAGCTGGCTTAGAAGTTGACGTTTTAGAAATCAGTAGTTTCTCGCTCATCCGCACTATTCGAGAGCAATTGCGACAGTTTGCGCCTCAAGAAGCAGTGGCATTAGTAGACATCGAATTTGAGAGTACAGAGATCTCGATCGCAGTCGATGGCGTTCCTCAATTTTCGCGAACTGTGCCGATTGGTACATTCCAAATTCAAGGGGCGTTGTCGCGGGCAATGAATTTGCCACCATCACGCAACGCAGATTTGTTACAAGGCATGACCGTTCCACTCAATACGATGGAAACCGTAGGGGCACCCCGTGGTGGTGGTGCTGGTGGCGCGAGTCCTGGGGCAGCCGCCATGATGCGTGTGTTAGGAGAACTCGCCGACGAACTGCGCCGTTCCATCGATTTCTATCTCAACCAGGGCGAAAACTTAGAAGTGGCACAGCTTCTGCTCGCCGGACCGGGAGCCGCGATCGGGCAACTCGACGAATTCTTTACCCAGCGCTTGAGTTTGCCCTGTAGCCAGATCGATCCGGTGGCTGCCCTATCGCTCGAAGCGGCAGAGATTTCGGACACGGCTCGGTCTGGATTGGGCGTGGTGTTGGGATTAGGACTACGGGAGGCATGGTGAAATGTATAGTTTAGATGTCAATTTTCTCAACGATCGCCCAGAGATCAAGCCTAACGGTCGCCGAGCGGGGCGGGTACCAAAAATTGCGATTTCGAGTGGCGACAAGCGCCCTCTATATATTGGGCTGGCGGCTCTGGTTGCCTTTCCGGTGTTTGCTGGCGCAATTTATGGCATTTTGCTGCTGAAAACGGGAGAGCTAGAGCAACAGCAGGCAACGCTAGACAGCCAGTTAGGCAACCTAGAGGTTGAGAAGAAAAATTTAGAGTCGATCGAAACCCAGGCAAAGCAGGCATCTGAAGAGGCGCAGGCACTGGCAACGGTGTTTAACCAAATTAAGCCGTGGTCAGCGATGGCGCAAGATATCCGCGATCGCTTGCCAGCTAATGTGCGGCTTCTGACGATCAAGCAGCTAGAGCCGCAAGATACAGGCAGCGCGGCGGCGACGACAGCGAAGGTGTCTAACGTTGTGCAAATTGATGGATCTGCCAACTCGTTTAATGATGTCAACGATTTTCTGCTAACGCTGCAACAGTCTAACTTTCTCAGACCAGAAGTGACAAAGATTGTGAATGCCCAATTGGGAGAAGAGAATCCGCTGAAAATACCCGACCTGCCCAATGTCCCATTCAAGCGAACCGGAGACTCGCTCAAGCTACCCAAGCCGGTTAATTTTTCGATCGTGACGGCGGTGAGCGATGTTCCGGCGTCTGACTTGATTCGGGAACTCGATCGCAAGGGCGCGGTTGGGCTAGTCACTCGGATCGAAACGTTGCAAGATCGGGGCGTGATTGCGACCCCATCGGCGCAGGCGGCTGGGTCTAAAGGTGCGGCAGAGGGCAAGCAAGACAAGGGAGCAAGCAAACCATGAACGGCGGAGATTTTATTCAAGACTCAGAGTTTGAGTTGAGTCCGAGTTATCCAACGGTGTTTGGGTTGACGATGACTCCGGTGGTGCAGGGTGTCTTGTTTGGGCTGGGCGGAGTGCTGGCGTGTGGGGCGATCGTCATGTATTTGGTTAGCCCGACGTGGGAAAACTATCAGGCATTAGATGCCAAGGTGAAGGAAAAAAGCGAACAAGTTAAGCAACAAGATGCAATTCGTCAGCAGATTAAAGAAGCGAAGGCTAAGTTAGAAAAATCGAAACAACAGCGTGAGCAGGTTTATGCATTGTTTGCGAATGAGAAATCTATGGATACACTGTTGCTAGATTTAAATCAACAGATTGAAAAAAACAACGTTGGCTTACTCACTGCAAAGCAGTCAAAGCTAAATGCTTGTCCGATTTATGTGCGGCAAGCCTTTGCAAGTAGTGAAGGGGCAGACAAGTTTAATCAAGAGTTTGGGGCGTTGGTTGCCCAAGCCCAACTGAGCAAGTTTAAGCCGAGCGAAAAGGGTGTCGAGGTGGTTAACGATGGTTCTTTGGGCGCGGCGGTAGACAACAAGCTAAAGCGCCAATCGATCGATGTGGAGTTTGAGGGCAATTTTAATCAAACTCAATCGATTTTTAGAACGATCGAGCGATTGCAGCCGTTGTTGCTCGTTAGAAATCTTGATGTGAAGGTGGGTGACGGTGCCAAGGCGGGGACGCAGCTATTTGAAGTTGAACCGGATGGGCGCATTCGTTATCTGACCAACTGTCAGCCGGATACAAAGATTACGACATCTTTCCAGATGCAGGCGTTGTTGCCCCTTAATGATGGCGATCGCAAGGCGATCGCAGCAACTCCAACGCCGACACCCTGAGCCAAGTCAGCCATTTTAGACCGGGAGAGGCATTGTCTTTTTCCCAACCCCCAACCCCTATTTTTCCCTAGAGGAGTGAATCCGTGAAAGAGCTTCGAGGACTCGGCGCAATGACCGCCGCTACGATCGCACTATTTGCCAGTCAGCCTGCTATGGCTGCCCCCACCCAAGTGAGCAATGTCAAGCTCAATCCGACGGGATCAGGGGTGGATGTGGTGTTAGAGACCCAAGGTGGCAACAAAGCGCCGCAAGTGTTTAACGTGAATCGGGGCAATACGTGGACGGCTTATGTTTTTAATGCTCAGATTGCTCGACCGTTTCAGCAGGCGAATCCTGCACCGGGAATTGCGTCGGTTTCGGTCAGTTCGATGGGCGGGAATGGAGTGCAGGTAGTGGTTGTTGGGCAAGGGGGAGTGCCGACTGGGCAAGTGGCGAGTCGCAATGCTCAGGGTGTGATTTTGAGTGTGGCGAGCACGGGTGGTGTGGCAACGGCTGGAAACGGTAGGGTGGCTCAAGTGACTCCGACTGTGGCTCAAGCGGCTCCAACCCAAGTGGCTCCGGCGGCTCCGGGTACGGTGATGATGCAGGTGACGCCTCGTCCTCCGGGGACGCCTGTTGCGCCGTTTGTGCCCAATGCTCAGATTCAGCCGAGTGGCGCACCGTTTGTGCCAACTGCACCTGTTCCGCCGTTGATGCCGCGTGCCGTTGCGCCTCCGGTTGGTGATCAATCGGTAGCTCAGATGGATGCCTCGCCTTCAGCGATCGATCTTGGGACAAATGAACGAATTCCTCGCCTAGTGCTGCGAGATGCGCCGGTGCGAGAGGTATTGGCTTTGTTGGCAAAAGCGGCAGGCTTGAACTTGGCGTATAGTGAGGCTTCTAATGGAAATGGAGCCGCTGCCGCCGGAGCCACCGGAGCCGCCGCAAAATCTGGCGGCCCGACCATTTCGCTCGATATTGAGAATGAAGCCGTTCAGGATGTTTTCAACTATGTATTGCGGATTACTTGCGTTCCTGTAATGGCACAAGGTGGAGCCGCAGGCGGAGGCGGACAGTGTGCAGCGCTTGAAGCAAACCGAGTCGGACGGACTATCTTTGTGGGCACTCGCCTCCCGGATGAAGCGCGTAATTTGATTTCTCGGACAATTCGCCTGAATCAAGTGAATTCGAGTGAGGCGGCTGCTTTCTTGACAACGCAAGGGGCTGAAACCCAACGCCCATTTGAACAAGTTGAAATTCAAACGATTGGCGAAGGAGCGGCAGCACGAACGGTTGAAACCCGGACGCCAACCATTTTGGCATTGAGACCTACCGAAGGAACAGGTGCGCTAGTTTTAAGGGGATTGTCTGTTTCGACTAACGATCGCCTAAATTCCATCACGATCACCGGAGCGCCGAAAAAGGTAGAAATTGCGACTGGGTTTCTGACTCAGCTTGATGCTCGTAAACGTCAAGTGGCAGTCAATGTCAAGATTGTAGATATTAACCTACTGAAAACAGAAGACTTCAACACGAGTTTCTCGTTTGGTGTTGGCAACAACTTCTTTAGTGTTGATCAAGGAGCCGCCGTTTTTAATTTCGGCTCTGTTCGACCTCCAACCAGTGCAGAAGTGCGGGGTAGCTTAGCTTCTGCGCCTGTCACCGGGAGCTTATTCCCAGAAACGTCAAGTTCAGGGCCCTTTGTTCGAGAGAATAGTAACTCTCCGTTTGGCACGCCTGGAACTGGCGCACGCGCCCCCTTTGGAACAAATAGCGATCCCTTTGCTCCGGGGCCAACTGCGATTACTCCTCCAACTATTGATGGCACGACGGGAATTGTCACTACACCCGGCACCATTACTTACGGCTTACCTTCTTTGTTCCAGTTTCCTTCAAAGTTTTTGTCTCGCTTGCAGTCTCAGGTGGTGAGCGGTAACGCGAAGGTGTTGTCAGATCCTACGGTGGTGGTTCAGGATGGTGAAAGTTCGAGTGTTCGTCTAACGAGCGAAGTTTTCGCAGGATTTAAGCGAAACATCCAAGCCAACGGTGCGCAGAGTACAACCGTTGACGAGCCAATTATCAAAGAAGCAGGTTTGATTCTCAATATGCAGGTTGATCGCATTGACGACAACGGATTTATTACTCTCCGCGTCAATCCGATCATTTCATCACCCGGATCATCTGTGCAAACTCCTCAAGGTCAAATTACGTTGATCAATGGTCGGAGTATTCAGTCTGGTGCGATTCGAGTGCGAGATGGGCAAACGTTGATTTTGTCTGGAATTATTCAGGAAAGCGATCGCGCTACGGTTAGCAAGGTGCCGATTCTTGGTGACATCCCGATCCTAGGTTCGCTGTTTAGAAGCACAAATCGCAACAAGCAGCGTCAAGAAGTGATTGTGATGCTGACACCAAGAATTATGGATGATAGCGATCGCTCTACCTACGGTTATGGCTATGTGCCGGGTAAAGAGGTGCGAGAGTACATCCAACAGCAGCGCTAGCCGAGTTAGTCACGTCGTCACAATCGATCGCCGAGGGTTGGAGTAGTCTAATCCTCGGCATTTCTAATGCAGCAGAATGAGGTTCTGATCTCGGAGTTCCAGGTTCTGAAGGCGAAAGGTCAAGCTCTGATCTCGGAAGGTGTTGAATTGACAACTAAACGACGAGGCTTCAAACCAAGCCTCCAGAACTTGCTGTAATTCTTGCGCCTCATCATTTTGCTGCAAGCACTACAGACGACCGATCGCGCAAATCCAACACCCACAGATCGCCCAAGCACCCCCATCCACCCAGCCGTAAGACTGTTATCCTTTCAGACATACCATTTTGTCATCGTTAGCACTGTGTCATTTCTCCCGCGTCTACAGCGTCAGGTTTGGCTGCTTGCCTTTGGTCGGCTCCTCTCACAAATTGGCACAGGATTCACGCTCTTCTATGCGCCCATTTTCTTTGTCAACCAAGTTGGTCTTTCGGCAACTGCCGTAGGGCTTGGCATTGGCAGCGCCTCGATTTCGGGCATCATTGGGCGGGTACTGGGCGGCAGCTTTGCTGACTCAAAATTTTGGGGACGCCGCCGCACCTTACTGCTGTCTGCCGCTATATCTGCGATCGCAGATGTCTTCCTCGCCTCAGCCTACAACTTTCCCACCTTCGTTGTTGGCAATCTGTTCATGGGGTTGGGCATTGGCATCTATTGGCCTGCCACCGAAGCCGTTGTAGCAGACCTCACCACCCCCGATCAGCGCAACGAAGCCTACTCTATCACCCGCCTCTGCGATTCCTTGGGGTTGGGCATTGGCGTCGTTCTGGGTGGCATCTTGATCAGCACCACCGGACTTTATCGATTGCTATTTGTTGTAGATGGCATTTCCTTTGTTGTGTTTTTTGGCATGATCTATGTTGCGATCGCAGAAACCAATCGGTCATTTAACCAGCACTCTCAATTGAGTGGATGGAAAACTGCCCTCAGCGATCGCAGACTGGTAATCTATGCGATCGCAAACACGATGTTTACCACCTACATTGTGCAAATCGACAGCACATTACCGCTTTATTTTAGTAACTTCGTTCGTGTTGACGGATCAGATCGCGGATTTGAACCCGCAACCATTAGTATTTTGTTCACCGGCTATCTCACCCTGGCGGTTTTAATTCAACTTCCCATTGCCCGTGCCCTCAATCGCTGGCGGAGATCGCAAGTGCTGATGGTCTCTGCCCTGTTTTGGAGCCTGGGCTTCTTGCTCATCTGGATCACCGGAACATCCCCTCAAAACACCTTAACCTGGGCCGCGATCGCCTTAAGTGTGCTGTCGTTTGCCATCGTCACTTACACCCCATCCGCCGCTTCCCTGGTGGTTGAGCTAGCCCCCGAATCCTTGCGCGGCGTCTACTTAGGCATCAACTCCCAATGTTGGGCACTTGGCTACCTGATCGGCCCTCCCCTCGGCGGCTGGGCGCTCGACCAACCCCGCCCCGTTGCCAATCGCTACTGGTTATTTTTAATACTTAGTGTTGCGATCGCGCTCAGCATTTTGTGGACGTTGGATAAAATGATGGTTCGCAGCCGCGAAAATTCCAGTACAAATGAATGAATGAGGATAGATGCGAAACCGCCCTGCACTCACCAGCTTAATTCCCAAGAAAAAAGGCGCGGGCAGCAGCGATCGGGTCATTCCTCAGCCTTTCTTCCCGATTCCCGAAGCTTGGCAGAGCCAGGTGCACCTCACAACCCTATGTTCAAAAGTCGATTGCTTCTCAGCTTAACCGCCTTCAGCGTTAGTTTCTTCATCGGGCTACTCACCGCAAGAGACTTCGGCAGAGCGCTACTCATGGGGGCAATCACCGTTGTTGCCAGTCTGATCGGCGTGGCAGCCACAGAAGGACGCTATCGCCATGCCCTGAGCCAACGCAGTGAAGAATTGAAACTCCATATTCGGGCGCTGCAACGCAGACGGGCAGAAGCTTACGAAGCCCTCGTGATCATGACTACAGAGCGCGATCAGATCGCCAATAGCTTGAACTCTATGCAAACGCAGCTTCGCACGTTGCAGATCCAAAGCTCTAATCTCTGGAAACAAAAAGAAGAACTGAGTTGGAATCTGGGCACAACCGAACTGCCGCCCACGGCAAATCAAATGTATGGGCTGCAAGTCAGACTCAAAGAACTTGAGCAGAAAGAAGCAGAGCTAAACAACGCCCTTTCGGCAACGCTTTCTGCTAAACAACGCGCCGAGCTTGCCGTTAAAACCACCCAAGCCGAACTCAACCAGATTCAAGCCCAACTGCTCGACCATGCCCACCGCAAAGACGACCTAGACAAAGAAATCGCTACCCTGACTACTCAAAAGCAGCAGCTAGAGATGGAACTGGTCGCCCTAGAACCCAGAGTTCGCGACCTGGAACGCTACCGCACCGAACTGAATCAATTTTTAGCCTCTGCCGAACCCAAGCGACAGCAGGTGGAAAATAGTTCGCGATCGCTTCAAGGGGCGATCGAGCATCTCCAGGTGCAGATCTCTTCGCTCCACGGGGAGTTGGGGCAACTCGAAACCCAGATTTTAGAACGGCGCGACCAAAAAGAAATGCTCGATCAAGAGCTAGCCTCCCTCCAGGGCGAACTCACCAGCAAAACCCCACTATCCGCGCAGACCCCGCCCCTTCAGCCCCCATCTCAACCCAAGGCGGGTGCCGATTCTGCCCTGCCCACGATGGAATGGATGAATTTTTTCAATCAGCTTTCTGATTCTGAATTTAAAGCCTTGATTGCGATCGCAGAACACACCAACCCTAGCCCTGCCCTCAAGCAAATTTCAGAAGATCACCTGACTATGCCCGCGCTGCTGATCGACTCGATTAACGAACATGCCATGGATACGGTCGGAGATTTAATTATCGATCCCAGTGCTAGCGCCCCGATCGTGGCTCCAGAATATGCCGAGACGATCCACGCCTTGCTAGAGCATTTACGAAAGCCTTAGCCTACTGTAACTATTTGCGAACTACTGGCGTTTTTTCAAAATCACTGCCCCTGCTGCGATCGTCAACAGCGCGATCGCGACTGAGGGTTCTGGCACGCGCTGCCCAGACGCCCGGATCAAAAAGTTGCCATCGCTGTAGAGCGTCGGCGTAATCACGCTGTAGTCGTAGTCAGCCCGTTGCGGAAAAAATGGATTAAACGCCAGGTAAGACTGGTTTCTAGAATTGGGTTGACCAGAGCGATCGCGGCTATCCAACGCTGCCGGAAACTGATTTTGAAGCTGATTTGGCAACAGCGCCCCCACATAAAACGTCTTGCCTTGAAGCCGCGCTGGTGTATCAAACCTGACATCAAAAAAAGCATCCGTTCCCGGATTGGCAATCGGCGTATCTTGCTGCGCCAACAGTTGAAGGGTGCCATCTCCCCGCTCTTCATATACCAAAACTTTTGCCGCTAGCCCTTCTGTTAAGCCACTTTGCGGTAAGGGTTGCCCACTGCATGGTGCGATCGCGGCAGGAGTTCCCCAAGCGATCGAGACCCCATCGATCGTGTTCGTGCCTTCTCTCACCTCAAACTGGTTGAGCCAGATAAAATCTGCGATCGCGGTGCCGGTCTCCAAACTGCAAGTCGTGTCTGAGATGCCGACCCCTGCTTCGCTTTTGCCATCATCTATTTGGTACAACACCGCAGCTTGGGCATGGGGCGACGCGGCTAATCCACCCATCGAAGCTGCAAATACAAAGGCGGCGGTTAGCATCCTCTGCCCAATATTGACTGCGCCAAACTCAGCCTGAGCCAGGGGCGTGAAACCTCGCGCTACTAAAACAGCTACCCATTGTTGAATCATGAAGTGGCATCCCCCACAGCATCGTGACCCATGTTCAAAAACTCCATCCATTATTACGAACACTCTGATGAGAAGTCCGGAGGAATTACGAAGATCAATCAGCAGTTTTACGGAGGCGGTATGAATTTTCGCTGCTTGCCCTCCCAGTTTACTGAAAGAGGCAAATATAACTAATCGATGCTGGCACCCTCATCGTCTGCTTTTCTCCTCACCCAGCGTTGCCCAAGCCAAGCCTCCGCGATCAAACCTTACCGAACAATGCTACCCTATCGGTTTATTCGCGATCGCGCCGTCGTTCCCAGTTTTGTCGCCCCCATCCGCTATGCCCAAACTTCCCAAACGCATTTCCACGGCTTTGATCAATGCCCTCAGTGCAGGGGTTGTGCCGCGATCGGGCTTAGAACATCTGGCAGTGGGTCGGGAGGCAGAGCTTGCCATCATTCTTCAGGATCTAGAGCAGATTGCGGCGGGGGGAGCCGCCTTTCGGTTTGTGGTTGGGCGCTACGGAGCCGGAAAAAGCTTTACCCTACAACTGATTCGGAGTGCAGCGATGGAACGAGGCTTTGTCGTGGCTGATGCAGACATCACCCCAGAGCGCCGCCTCACCGGAAACAACGGGTCAGGCGTCGCCACGTACCGAGAGTTGATGCACAATCTTGCTACCAAAAGCCGACCCGATGGCGGTGCATTGGCAACGATTCTAGAGCGCTGGATCGCCGCGATCCAAACCCAGGTTGCCCAAGCCACCGGCAAGCACCCCAACGATGACGGGTTTGATCAGCACGTAGAAGAGCGGATTCGCGAAGTGACCCAAGATGTTTCGGATCTCGTGAATGGCTTTGACTTTGCGACAGTGATTATTGCCTATTGGTCGGGCTATCGCACAAATAACGACGAGCAAAAAGAGGCGGCGTTGCGGTGGCTGCGGGGCGAGTTTTCTACCAAGACCGAAGCAAAAGCGGCGTTAGGCGTGCGGGTCATTATTGATGATGACACCTGGTACGACTACATCAAATTATTTGCGCGATTTGTGGCAGATATTGACTACAAAGGCTTGATCATCATTTTGGATGAAGTGATTCATCTGTTTAAGATTTCTACAACGGTTTCTCGTCAAAATAATTACGATAAACTGCTTGCCATGTTTAACGATGCGATGCAGGGCAAGGTCAAGTATCTCGGAACCTTGATCGGCGGCACACCGCAGTTTTTAGAAGATCCGCGCCGGGGTCTCTACAGCGACCCGGCTTGGCAGCGCCGCACCACCCAAAGTCGATTTACAGCGCAAGCGGGGGTCAGAGATGTTGATGCGCCTGTGATTCGATTAGAACCCTTACAGGATGAGCATGTGGTGAAACTGCTGCACCGCCTTTCTGATCTCCACAACGATCACTACGAGTCTGACAAAACGTTGACCCAGCAAGAATTACACATGTTTGTGGCAGCACTGCGCGATCGCGCCGGCGCTGAAACCCTACTTACCCCAGGTGAAATTGTTCGAGATTTTGTGGGCGTGCTCAATGTTCTCCATCACAACCCCAGCCTCACCTTGAGTGAGTTGCTAAAGAACCAAAGCGTTCAAACCGCAAACCCTACGTCCAACCTGCCACAAGTAGACGCAGATAGCGAGTTTGCAGAATTTACAGTGTGACTGGCACTCGACAAAGGGTGGCTGTGGCTTAGGTGGGGTGCTCCTCTATTCGGCACTCTAAACCTTTGGGATGGGATTGAATTTCTGCAACGCCTCTATCAAAATTTGGGGTCTGCGCGCCACACCCTATACCCCTCCTCCATTTCCCCCAATCCCACATTCCACAGGGCATTCAGCCCCCTCAAACCCTATCAAAATATGATAAAATTTAGACAATCTCGAACCTAGCGAGTATACTTTCTAGGCTTGATTTGGCTGACAGGATAGCACTGACATTTTCGGAGTATTCTATGACCTTCTCCCAAGACCCGCCTCAAGATCGGATTATTCCAACCGACTTACGCAACGAAATGCAACGGTCTTACTTGGAATACGCCATGAGCGTGATTGTGGGGCGGGCGCTCCCAGACGCACGAGACGGGCTGAAACCTGTGCATCGTCGCATTCTCTACGCCATGCACGAACTGGGGTTGACCCACGATCGCCCGTTTAGAAAGTCGGCTCGGGTTGTGGGGGATGTGCTGGGTAAATACCATCCCCACGGGGACACGTCGATTTACGATGCGCTGGTGCGGATGGCGCAAGATTTCTCGATGCGGGAGCGGCTGATCAACGGGCACGGCAACTTTGGCTCGGTGGACAATGACCCACCGGCGGCGATGCGATATACGGAGGCGCGCCTGACTGCCCTCACCACCAACGCCCTGCTGCAAGATATTGAGGCAGAAACCGTTGATTTTGGCGATAACTTCGACGGATCGCAGCAAGAACCGCTTGTCTTGCCTGCCCGCATCCCGCAACTGCTGCTCAACGGCTCATCGGGAATCGCTGTCGGCATGGCAACCAATATTCCCCCCCACAATTTGGGGGAGTTGATCGATGGTTTATCGGCATTGATTCAAAATCCAGATATCACGGATTTAGAGTTGATGCACTACATTCCGGGTCCGGATCTTCCGACGGGAGGACAGATTCTTGGACGCAGTGGCATTCGCGATGCCTACACCACAGGACGCGGCTCGATTACGATGCGAGGTGTCTGTTCGATCGAGACCATCGAACACCGGGGACGCCCCGATCGCGATGCGATCATCGTCACTGAATTGCCCTACCAAACCAATAAAGCGGCGTTGATTGAGCGGATTGCCGAATTGGTGAACGATCGCAAGATCGACGGCATTTCGGATGTGCGAGATGAGAGCGATCGCGACGGAATGCGAATCGTGATCGAACTGCGGCGCGACGCTTACGCCCGAGTTGTGCTCAACAACCTCTATAAGCAGACGCCTCTGCAAGCCAACTTTGGGGCAAATATGCTGGCGCTTGTCAATGGCGAGCCGCAGCTTTTGACGCTCAAGCAGTTTCTCAGCGTCTTCCTTGACTTTCGGATCGAAGCGATCACCAGACGGACTCGCTATCAACTCCGCAAAGCAGAAGAGCGCGATCACTTATTACAAGGTTTGTTGATTGCATTGTCAAATCTTGATGCGATCATCCACTTGATTCGTCATGCAGCAGATACGACAACGGCAAAACAAGAACTAATTTCTACGTACGAACTCTCAGAGCAGCAGGCAGACGCCATTCTGCAAATGCAGTTGCGCCGCCTGACGGCCTTAGAAGCCGATAAGATCCAGCAAGAACACGATGCCCTCCGAGAGCAGATTATCGATTTGCTGGATATCTTGGCTCGGCGAGAGCGGATTTTAGAAATTGTCACCACTGAAATCACACAGATTCGTGAGACTCATGCGACACCCCGCCGCACCGTGATCGAGCAATCGGAAGACGAACTCGGCGATATTGATTTGATTGCCAACGAAAAGTCGCTGATTTTGATCACCGAGCAGGGCTACATCAAGCGGATGCCGGTTGACTCGTTTGAGGCGCAGAGCCGGGCAACTCGCGGCAAAGCGGGAGCGCGAATGAAGGAAGATGACGTTGTTGAACATTTCATCACCTGTTGCGATCACAATAGCATTCTCTTTTTTAGCGATCGCGGTGTTGTTTACGCGCTCAAAGCCTACCAAATTCCCATCGGATCGCGCACCTCGCGAGGAACGCCGATCGTGCAACTGCTGCCGATTCCCCACGCTGAAAAACTCACGTCGGTGATTCCGGTGACAGAGTTTACCGACGATGAATATTTGGTAATGCTGACGCAGAAAGGCTTTATCAAAAAAACGGCGCTTTCGGCATTTGGAAACATCCGCTCCAACGGGTTAATCGCAATTTCTCTGGGAGAGGGCGACCAGTTGCGATGGGTTCGCTTAGCGCGGGTGGATGACAGTATCATCATCGGCTCGGCTCAAGGACGATCAATTCACTTCCGCGTCAATCATGAGCAGTTGCGTCCGCTAGGTCGGGCGACACGGGGGGTGCGATCGATGAATCTCCGCAAAGGCGATAGCTTAGTTGGCATGGCGATTTTGCCGAGTCAAGTGGTTGAAAATGTGGTTCAGGCAGAGGCGGCAGGGCTGACAGGGGATGATGACATTTTGGTGGAAGATAATGCTGAACTTCCGCTTCAATCTGGGCCGTGGGCGTTGGTGATCACCACTGGCGGTTTAGGGAAGCGGGTGCCCGTGACGCAGTTCCGCTTGCAGAACCGGGCAGGAATGGGCATTTTGGCAACTAAGTTTCGCAAGAAAGGCGATACATTGGCAGCCTTGCATATTGTCAATGAGGACGACGAGCTAATGATTATTACGAGTCGCGGCATCATCATTCGCCAATCGGTCAAGGCAATTTCGTCTCAGTCTCGCGGCGCAACCGGGGTCAAGGTGCAACGGTTGGATGAAGACGATGCGATCGCGGCGGTGGCGCTAGTTCCTCCCTCGGCTGAAGAGGTTGGTCTCGCCGATTGCGGGGTTGAAGAAGCAGAGGAATGACTCTAGTAGATTGTTAACGTTGAGTGGATGGGTGGAGGAGTGAGAGGATAGAGGGAGATGTTACCCATCCACTCATCTACTCATTCACTCATCGCCCAGTCCATCATTTCAATCTTGACAGACCACAAGTTCTAGATGACATTTTCTAGATGACATTGGCTTTGCCCAATGCCGCCGCCGCTTGCACCCGAACCTGGACATTCGCATCCTGACTTAACTGAGTGAGAATGCGGATTAGTTCTTGGCGATCGCTGCCGTGGGTTTTGGGGAAAAGCTCGCCTAGCGTCGCTGCGATCGCACCTCGCAATGCACTATCTGGATGCTGAAGATGCTGCGCCAAATGGGCAATTCGCTCATTCGGTTCGACTTGTTCTAACTGAGCAATCTCTTGCAGTACATCAGGCGCATGGTGGGCATGGGTAGGCGACTCAGCCTCCACAGGGTAATCAGGGTAAAGGTCAGGAATGGTTAATTTTTCCGGATGAAGGGACTCGTCAAGGGATTCTGAAATAGTCAAGGACGTTGCTAATAGAAAACTAGGGTCAGAACTTACAATTTCTGACGTAATATTTGATACGTTGTTAACAGGCTCATTTACAGAGTATGGCTCTATCTCCGGCTCTAATATGGCACGTTCTACAGTTTTTGCTTGACGAGGAGAAATAGTTGCAGAATCAAAGTGTGCGTACTTAGAAACAAATTGATCTCGTGTTCTTAATGCTGCCTCGATCGCCGCTAGAAAGGCAACAAAGCTTAAAAAAATTAATAAGATATTCATTTTTCTTTAGTGCTTGTTAATATCGATACTTACACGTCAGCGCTAACAATTAAACCGATTTATCTAACTAACTATATAGCCCTTTGGTCTCATGTCGTCTACGTTTACTAGAGTTTAGACTGCCTACGGCACTACGTACCTCCCTCTCAGGAGTGTTTTTTAGAACAACCATAAACTTAAATTCAACTATCTGCTATTGCTCAACTTCACAACCCACTTTCAGTGTGAAAGATGACTGAAATTCTGTTGATTAAAACCCCATAATTTCAAAGACTGTTTTACTATTTAAGAAGAATCTACCGTTAATGTTTCTACTTTCTTTTCACTGTATTTAACCAGCATCAGACTGTCCTATGAAACCTATGAGTTCCTGGCGTACGTCCTCGCCTTACCTATTAGCAGGAGTTATTTCTGCACTCGTTCCAACCCTCGTTTTTGCTGCGCTACCCCACCAAGCAACAGCCAAACCTGCTCTCGTTGCCCAATCTAGTGCCGAATCTGAGTCAAACGCCTATCAGATCTACCAAACCCCCGAACTGGGCTTTAGAATTGCTTACCCGAAAGGGTATACGGTCGATACGAGCAATGTCGGTGAGGGATATCTTCGGTTTGTGCAGCCGGCAAGCGCTCCTGAAGCCGAGGCAACCCAACCCACCACAAAAGCTGAATCTGGGGGGCAAGCAGGCAGCATTGTTGCCGCCGCCTTTGACAACCCAACCAATTTGTCTGCTTTGGCGTGGGCACAGCAAAACGGCGAAAAGTCATTTTTTGAGACCGGGCGGCAAAGCAACTACCAAAGCCGCAAATTTGCTGGGCAAGATGCGATCGCTTATTCTTGGTGCGCAACCGAGTGCGGCGATAGCGTGGTTTTCCCCAGCCGCGATGGTAAACGCATCATCGTCTTAAGCGCTGTGTACGACCTGCCCGGTGATGCGGTGCGCTGGGACTTCCAAAATACGATCGGCAAGTTCCGATTTATGAATTGATCTGGAGGGCGCGGCTGCCCACCTACCTTCAAGTTGCTGGGTGAGGCTGCGAACGATCGCCCCACCCATCTTGCCCATCTGACGGAACTCTTGCTATGGGTGTATGGGTTATGGTTTCGTGAACTGGTATCAGTACTATTAGCTGTTGCCTGAGACGGCAAGCGAGAGTTACTGATTCTGTTCACCGTTGGTTGATCACCCGAATGTCCTACGCTATTGATTTTGGCACCAGCAATACGGTTATTACCCGCTGGAATCGCGCGACCCAACAGCCAGAAACGTTGGCATTGCCTAATACGTCGGTGCGAACGGGGCAAAATCCTCCGTTGATTCCGAGTCTGGCATACGTTGAAAATGCCATAACCCCCAGAGTGATCGTTGGGCAAGCCGTGCGCGATCGCGCCTTAGACATTACGTCCGATGCTCGATTTTTCCGCAACTTTAAGCGTGGCATCGGCACCAACATTCAAGGGTTTCTATCCGAACTTGATGGGCAAACCATTCGCTTTGAGCAAGTCGGAGAATGGTTTCTCACTGAAGTCATCAATCAACTCAAGGTCAACGATCCAGACGTGACGGATTCGCTGACGTTTACCGTTCCGGTCGATAGTTTTGAGGCGTACCGGCTGTGGTTGGGGCGAGTGTCTCAATCGCTCAATATCAACCAAGTCCGCATGATCGATGAGCCAACCGCCGCCGCGCTGGGCTATGGCTTGGCTGATCGGGAAATTCTGCTGGTGATCGATTTTGGGGGCGGCACGCTAGATTTATCCTTGGTTCAGCTAGATGGTGGCGGCGACTCGACCACGGCAAAACCCCTGGGATTTATTCTCAAGTGGGGGCAGAAATCGTTTGCCGAACAGTCGGGGCAGAAGCCAAAAATTGCGAGAGTGCTAGCAAAAGCAGGACAAAATTTGGGCGGCTCAGATCTAGATAATTGGTTGGTTGATTACTTTGCTGAAACCCAGGGCTTAGCGGTGACCCCACTCACGACCCGGTTAGCTGAGCGGCTCAAAATTCAGCTTTCGGTGCAGCCCCAGGCCCAGGAAGTCTATTTCAATGATGAAACGTTTGAGAGCTACGATTTGTCGATCAGCCGCGATCGCTTCGTGAACATTCTTCAAGATCACCAATTTTTCGATCGCCTTACCACCGCGATGGAGCAAGTGCTTCAGCAGGCAAGACGGCAAGGATTGACTGTGAGTGATATTGATGCTGTGCTGCTGGTCGGTGGCACGGTGCAGATTCCGGCTGTACAAACGTGGGTCAAGCAATATTTTGATGCCTCGAAAGTGCGGTGCGAGAAGCCGTTTGAAGCGATCGCTCAAGGGGCGCTGCACCTGAGCCAAGGGATACAACTCAAAGACTTTCTCTACCACGGGTACGGCGTTCGCTATTGGGATCGGCGGCAAAAAGGGCATAGTTGGCATCCTCTGATCAAAGCGGGGCAGCCTTACCCGATGAGCAATTCGGTGGAGTTGGTGTTGGGTGCATCGGTCGATAACCAGCCCAGCATTGAATTGATCGTGGGAGAGTTGGGGACAGAAACCCTGCAAACAGAGGTCTATTTTGATGGCGATCGCTTAATCACGCGCAATTTATCGAGTGGTCAAACCTTGGTGCAGCCATTAAACGATCGAGACGGGGCACGCGCGATCGCTGAGCTTGATCCGCCGGGAGTGCCAGGGAACGATCGCATCAAAGTTCAGTTTCAAGTTGACGAACAACGTTTTCTACGAATCACGGTAGAAGATCTGCTCACCGCCAGAACGTTGGTCGAAGATCAGCCGGTTGTGCAGTTGAGTTGACGAGAGTTCGATGTAAACTATCTGCTTCGTTGTTCGGGGCTTTAACCCCCTAAATTCCCCAATTTGGGGGACTTGGAGCCAGGCAATGTTTGTGTCTGATCAGGCAATGTTTCTATCTGATCAGGCAATGTTTGTGTCTGATCAGGCAATGTTTCTATCTGATCAGGCAATGTTTCTATCTGATCAGGCAATGTTTCTATCTGATCAGGCAATGCTTCTATCTGATCAGGCAATGCTTCTATTTGAGCAAGGAATGTTTGTGTCTGATTAGGGAATGTTTCTGTTTGATCAGGGAACCTTCCTTTCAAAAGCCAGAGGATCGCTAAAACGACTCTTGCTCCAGTAGCGTTCCAGCTTTAACCTCTAGGATCTGAGCCGAGTTGATCCACTGAGCATCGAAAGAGCCAAGATGGGTCGAGGTAATCAGCGTCTGAAACCGATCTTGGATCGCGTCTAGAAGCTGATTTTGGCGGTTGAGGTCGAGTTCGGCAAGCACATCATCTAGCAGCAAAAGCGGCGGCTCACCGATGACATCCTCAATCAGCTTCAGTTCTGCCAGCTTGAGGGCTAACACCAAGGTGCGCTGTTGCCCTTGAGAGCCATATTGCCTAGCGGGCGTCTGATTGATGGTAAAGTCCACTTCGTCGCGATGGGGGCCAACCAGCGTTGTGCCTTGATAGTGCTCTGGAAGCGATCGCTGCTGAATTTTCTCTAAAAATGCCTGTTGCAGCGCTTCCGGCGTATCTTCGTCTGCCGTCACATTCGAGGCATACCGAATTTCCAACACTTCTGTGCTGCCGCTGATCGTTTGATGCCACGATCGGGCAAACGGCACCAAGCGATCGAGAACTCTGGCACGACGGCGAATCACCCTAGAGCCTGCGATCGCTAGTTGAGCATCCCAAAGCGCCAGTTCAGAAGAGGAGGAATGGGGCGGGTGAGCCGCCGACTTTTGGATTGCCTTTAGCAAAGCGTTGCGCTGGCGCAGGACTTGGTTATATTGCTGGAGAACGTAGGCGTAAATCGGCTCAAGTTGGATCAGCAGCGCATCGAGCCATTGACGACGCTGATCTGGCCCGCCGCGCACCAGATCCAAATCGAGACTAGAAAACTGAACCATGTTCAGCGTCCCCAGAAAATCGAGTTGCCGACGCAGAGAAATGCTATTGAGGGCAACCGTGCGCCGCCCATTTTGGCGAAGCGTCATCGCTAGTTCAATGCTGCCCGTGTCTTTTTCAAGCTGCCCGCCCACCTGCGAAAACAGTTCTCCATCTAAAATCAGGTCGCGATCGCGCGAAGTCCGATGAGACTTGAGCGACGACAACAACTCAACCGCCTCCAGCAGATTAGATTTTCCCTGGGCATTGTTGCCAATCAAAATCGTTTTTGCGGCGGTAAATTCAATAGACTGAGCCTGATAGTTCCGAAAGTGTTTGAGATGCAGAGACCGGAGATACATGAGCAGTGGGGAAGCAAAGCACTCTGAACGGTAATAGCCCGATAGTGTGTAGCTAAATGGTTTCTCAATATCGGGGGACAGAAGCCTATCCTAGCGATCCGTCACCCATCCGTAAAGCGGCAGTCTCGCGATGTTCACCTCCGGGGTGCGATCGCGCCCTAACCAACCGTGGGAAATGAAAAGTTTCGAGAATTGTCAAAAAACCCCAGCAATCCTTTAAAATAGCTATTTGCATATCTTTGCATCTATGAGATGTCGTAAAAGGGGTAAACATGGCTAAACGCCGCAACCAAAAGAAAGAAAAAGCTCTTCGTAATCAAGCTTACGCTCGTAAGTTTCGCAAACGCACAAACAACGGTCGGATGTCGTCTAGAAGACGCTACGACAACGATCGGAGTGAGTCCGAGTCTGATCAAGAAGGCGCAAACAGAGGCAGTGAGGGCGCTGCGGATCTCTAACGCCAGTGTTTGGCTCGCCAGTCTTGCATCGCCTCGATTGATGGTCTCAAAGTTTAATGGTTAGAAAAGGGTGTCCCTAGATCTTCAGAGGTCTAGGGCATTTTAATGCGATCGTAATCATTTTGTGACGCTCAGGCGTTTTTGAGTAGACAAAATCAAAATTTCCTACATTCTGCTCACCCTAAGTTATAGGTCTAAAAAAGGGCAGGCACAAAACCTACCCTCAATAAAATTTCAGTTACCAGGACGAGTCTTATTCTTCTAGCTCATCATCTTCGCTGTCATGCTCATCAACAACACCCACCGTATTTGCCGACACCTCTGCGCCCATTTCTAGCTTCTCGCGCACCAGTTTCTCAACTTCTACAGCAAACTCCGGCTTTTCTTCCATGTACTTAATCGCATTGTCGCGACCTTGGCTGATATTGTCGCCGTTGTAGCTATACCAAGCCCCTTTGCGAACCACAACGCCCGTTTCTTCGGCCATGTCGATCAAACAGCCCAGGGTGGAAATGCCTTTACCAAAGATGATGTCAAACTCAGCGATGCGGAACGGCGGCGCGACTTTATTCTTCGCCACTTTCACCTTGGCACGAGTTCCATATTCTTCATTGCCCTTCTTCAGGGTTTGAATCCGACGAATATCGAGTCGTACCGAAGCATAGTACTTCAGCGCCTGTCCGCCTGTCGTCGTTTCGGGGCTACCATAGGTAACGCCAATCTTCTGACGCAACTGGTTGATGAATACCACCGTGCAGCCAGACTTACCGATATTTCCAGTAATCTTTCTCAAGGCTTGGCTCATCAGACGGGCTTGCAGACCCATGTGAGAATCGCCCATTTCGCCTTCAATCTCAGCGCGGGGCACAAGGGCAGCTACCGAGTCGATCACGACGATATCTACGGCCGTCGATCGCACCAATTGATCGACAATTTCCAGTGCGGCTTCTCCGGTGTCCGGTTGAGACACCAGTAGATTGTCAATGTCTACGCCCAAGTTAGCAGCATAGGCAGGATCAAGGGCATGTTCTGCATCGACATACGCCGCCACGCCGCCCGCTTTCTGAACTTCTGCCACGGCATGAAGCGCGATCGTCGTTTTACCCGAACTTTCAGGGCCGTAAACCTCGATCACTCGACCTTTGGGCAACCCACCACCCAGGGCAAGATCCAACGTCAGGGCACCACTCGAAATCGTTTCCACCTTCATCCGGGTGGCATCACCCAGGCGCATAATGCTGCCTTTACCAAAGTTGCGCTCAATCTGTGTGAGCACCATGCTTAGGGCTTTTTGCTTGTCGGAAGTCTCTGTTTTGGTTGCCATTAGCGCCTCAGAAAATGAAAGTATTAAATGGGGGATAGACCGATCGGGGTTAGCTGTGACTTCTATCTAATACCAAATTAATCTGTAAATGCTACAGACCTGCGACCTCCCCCAACCCCTCCTTAGTAAGGAAGGAGAGCCGAAAAGCCCCTCTTGACCAAGGGGGGATGCCCTAGGCAGGGTGGGTCGAGGATCTGTCGCAGTGAAAAATCAATTTGGTATAACAACTAACTATGAATGACGAACAACGAATCTCAAACTTTGTAGCATGGAAATTAATCTTTCCATCTACAGCATGAGAGTTTAAACGGGTGAGCTTACATCTTTACCTTCCTCCAGGGTACACACGATGACCTTTAATTTGCCGTCTTTGCTGGTGCCAGATACCGCCCTTTCTGTGGCGGGTCTTACGGCATACATTCAACTGCTGCTCGAACAAGACGACCAACTGCGTCAAGTTTGGCTCACCGGAGAAGTGTCGAGCGCAACACAATACAAGAGTGGCTTGTTTTTCACGCTGCAAGACCCGGATGCGAAAGCCGCCATTAGTTGTGTGGTCTGGAAGAGTCAGTTGCATAAGTTAGCGACGTTGCCCGTTCAGGGAGAACAGCTAATTTTGCTGGGTCGGGTGCATGTGCAACCGCATCGCGGCACTTACCAACTGATTGTGTGGCAAGCTCTGCCTGGGGGAGAGGGGTTACGAGCGTTGCGCTACCGGCAGTTGCGGAATCGCCTGGAGGCAGAAGGGCTGTTCGACCCAGCGCGAAAGCGTCCTCTACCGCTTCATCCGCAAACGGTGGCTGTTGTCACCTCACCGCAGGCTGCCGCTTGGGGAGATATTCAACGAACCTTAAAACGCCGCTATCCCGGATTGCGAGTCCTGTTCTCTCCGGCACTGGTGCAAGGAGATCAGGCTCCTGCATCTATTGTGGCTGCGATCGCACGAGTCGAACGTGACAATAGAGCGGATGTACTAATTCTATCACGGGGCGGCGGGGCGATCGAGGATATGGCATGTTTTGATCATGAAATTGTGGTACGAGCGGTGGCAAATTGCCCCATTCCGGTGATTGCAGGCATTGGGCACCAGCGTGACGAATCGTTGTCTGATTTGGCGGCGGATGTGTTTGTCCACACGCCCACTGCCGCCGCCGAACAAGCGGTTCCCTGTCTGGCAGATCTACGGGTTGAGCATCAGGATCGGCTGAATGCTTTGAATCAAGCCGTGAGCCGATATTTGAGTTGTGCAGACGATCGCTTGCAGAGTCTGCGCGATCGCTGCGGTCGTCTGAAGCTCGATCGTCTGCTCAAACAAGAATCTCAAGTTGTGTTTTGGCTGCGGCAACGGTTGATCCAATCGACGCAACGCCGCTTTCAAACGGCACAGCAACATCACCAAATGCTGCAAGAAAAATTATCTACCCTTGATCCTCAAGCCGTCTTGCAGCGAGGCTATGCGGTGGTGAGGCAGCAGAATGGTGGGATTGTACGAGCGATCGCGGATGTTAATTTGAATGAAGATTTAACTATTCAACTAGGTCAAGGGCAGATCAAGGTCACAGTCACCGACGTATCAGACGCTTCACCCAAGTTTTCTAAATAGGGATTATAAAGAAGAGAACGCTCACTTCGCTTATCTTTGGGGTAATATGGCTAATTCCCCTAGTTCTAAAACGGCTTCTGCAAAGGTGACTCGCTTGTCATCAACTGTTGATGAAGACAACTGGAATTATGAAGAAACAGTCGCCAAAGTTGAAGAAATTTTGACAAGGATTGAGGCTGGTGAATTAGAACTCGCGGCTGTCTTTGAAGAATTTTCTGCGGCGGTCGAGTATTTGCGACAATGCGAATCTTTTTTAGCAGAACGACAAAAACAAGTCGATTTGCTGATTGAAACGTTGACCGACGAATCGGAATTTTAGCAACTATACTTTAGCAACTATTTAGGTATCCTGAAATTCTTCTGTCATTACTTCGACTGTTCGCTTTAAGTCGGGTAAATAATTCTCAATGATGTTCCATACAACTGTGAGATCAATACCTAAATACTGAACTTAAATACTGATGAGTTAGTAGATTGTGGAAGTCACCCGTTTGCCTACAATTCAGTTCAGGGTGTGCTTGTTTCCACTCATCAGGTCAACGCTGGGTTGATTCAAACAAGGATTGCAGCTTTCCAAGGACGACATCTTGAGTTTTTATATTACCTAGAAAGCCGAATTTTCCTTCTATATAAATAGGTTTCAATTTTTATAATACAATCTCGAATATGAATCAGGTAAACTCGGCTGTCTTTCATAGCAGTTTTGTCTCCGCTAGAATGCGATCGCTAATATTTTATCCCGCTTTTCTTGCAAGGCTTGAAAGTTCATAATTACGCAATGCTGCCCCGTTTACGAGTTTCCTTATAAGACGTTCCCACGTTTTTCAATCCAGCGCGAATCATCTGCTGTTCTAACAGGGCGAAAAATCGAGCGCGATCGCCCCCCCTCACCACGGCTTGATTATGCGCTTCCGCCAATGCTACCGGATAGCCATAGCCTTTCTGAACTTGAGCCAATACCAAACTCAACGCTGAATCTAACATTTCGCGATCGCACGCCACCCAACCCGGAACCTCGATCCGGGCGATTTCGCTCCCCACATGCATGTAGCAAAAATGAATGGCATGATCCCCATAAAACTCTTGAATTCGCGCCGAACTTTTCCATAATGGGCTGCGCTGCCCAGGCTGAAGCAATCGCCCCCACAATGCCGTGTCCTTTAAGGGATCAAGCACTTGGCAGGGAGCGCGGTTAGAAGACACTTCGCGACCTGTTTGCCCAGCACAATGGGAGGCACAATCGGGTGCAAGATACGCGCAACTTTGTAACCGCAAAAAGTTCAGCGCTTCGCCACTGCGCGATGCACTGATGTAGCCGACGAGGGGAACGTCAAGCGATCGCAACTTGTCCCAAGCCTCTAAAATCGGACTTAAGATTTGATCCCGCGCTTCAGCAGGCAACGGCTCCAAGAACCAGTACAGCAGCGATCCATCCACTAGCGAGATCGTCGGCGCGACGCGCTCCCGTTCTTCTCCCAACGCTTCTGCTAACTCTGCCAACACACATGCTTCTTGAGTCGTGCGGCGATAGCCCATCCATTCCTCGGTGCGGATGCCCCATTGCCGCGATGCATACAGATCTTCAGAACGGTAAAATGCTTCGGGCAAACTATCAAGCAGAGGCAGTTTGCTTTGTCCGTAGTGCAAAATGATCCGCCCAATGTTGATTAAATAGCAGTAGGCAATTTCGTGATGGCTTGGCGCAATTTGAGAACCGTCAGTCGCGATGACTGTGTGAGCCAACGGAGCGGAGTCGATATCAATGCGGCTGTTGAGCGATTCGATCGGCTCGGCGGCGGTAAAGATGAAGCGATCGCGCCACAGTTTTTGCATTTCTACTAGCTCTGCTTGTCGCTCATAGGCTTGTGCCATCAGCAGTTCGGCACGTTCGATGCGTTGACGAGTGGCAGTTGCCTCCACTGTAAGATGTTGACTAATTCCTTGCATTTGCTGAGCGAGTTTTGTCAGATCCAGCATTCGCGCACACCAGTTCTTTTGCACTAGTAGCATAGCGCTTTTAATCGAGTGAGTCAGTCTTCTTTAAAAGATTAGAATCTAAATTACTGCTTGCCACGCCATCAACACCACATCGAAAAATCTTGGCGAAATTGGTCGAGCGACAAAAGATTAATTCGGCTATCTCTAAAGGCTTGTTGCCGTTCTTCAGAAGTGTTGTAACCCCAATTTGCTAGAAAGAGTTCTACTGTTTCTAAAGCAGGTTGATGCTGAACAACTTGCAAAGTTTTTAAGCGATCTTCAATAAACCAAATTATCGAATCATTGTCATAATTTTTTTGATTCAATTCTTGCAAAATTTGGTGCTTCGGACACTTTGTTTCTTTCCCATAAACCTGAGAATCTGACAGCTTTAAACCTTGTTGCAGCAATAGTTGCTTAATAAAACGTCCTTCTTTTGTACTAATAATAACGAAGTTTGTAGAGCGAGCAAGCGCTTTTTGCAGTCGCTCAACTACGCCTGGATAAAAGCGATGTTCAGCCAACCAGCTATCTAAATCCGATGCAATCCAATGATCTCGAATGGTGTCTACGATCGCGCTAACTTCCGGAGGCTTGATCCTGTGGTTGGTGATGATTTCAGATGCGATCGCTACCCATCGCTCAAGAATCTCATCTTCCTTCGTTTCTAACACCAGTGCCCTTAACAAAACTGGCATTTCCCACCCTGTTTCCACGACAGGGCGCAACCGATAAAACTTCTGATCAAGACCTTTTGGCGGATTGTTTTGATCCGGTTGCCAAATCTGACAATATGCCTTCCACGCTGTTTGAAAATACTCTTTCAACCCATCACAAATCACACCATCAAAGTCGAGCGCCAAAAGAGTGGGATTGCTTGCAGGCATAGTTCCTCGAAAATCGTTGTAGTCTCACCCTATCGTATTCTCAACCTTTCAATTCAGATAATCGATTCTAAGAGGGATTTTTGCTGTTCTATTGATAGGTACGTCGCGGTACTTTACCGTCCTTTCAAAGCGCAAGATCGGGTTTCTCCTAAAATTCACTTGAAAACTCTGAGTATATGAATGCGGAGTGCTTGTCATAACCCAACCGTTGGGTTATGTTGAGCAAGCGATCGCAGTCTCTTCTTGATCAGTCTGCTCTTTATGTAGATTAGCTTTTGAGCAGATTCATGATTTAGCTCAGCGTTAATTTGCACAATTCCCTTTACTCATTCATTGTTTAGCTAATGTATCAAGAATTGAGATCGCGATCGCGCTGGTGAAGGTACGATCTCGATCTATCCTATTCCTCAGCCTCCGTTTCTTCTTGTTGCCGACTGCGACTACCCGCTAGGGCAACCGTCATCGCATCCACCACTCGCGACACCGGAATCACCTCTAGCCCAACGTCTTTGTAACTCCCCCCTTTCGGAACAATTGCCCGCGTGAATCCAAGCTTTGAGGCTTCTTTGAGTCGGAGTTCCATTTGAGAAACGGGGCGAACTTGTCCGCCTAAACCGACTTCACCAATGACAACGGTGTGGGGATCGATGATGCGATCGCGAAAACTTGCCGCCACTGCCACCGCGACTCCTAAATCTGCCGCTGGTTCTCCCACATTTAAACCGCCAGACGACGCAACATAAGCATCAAGTTTAGAAAGGGGAATGCCAACTCGCTTCTCTAGCACAGCAAGAATTTGCAACAGGCGATTGTACTCAATCCCAGTTGTCGAGCGGCGTGGTGAACTATAACTCGTCGCGCTGACGAGTGCTTGCAGTTCCACTACGATAGGACGGGTTCCCTCACACGCTACGATCGTGGCTGTTCCTGAAGACCCTTCTTCTCGGTTGCCCAAAAACAGTTCCGATGGATTCGTAACTTCTTCGAGTCCTTGATCCACCATCTCAAAAACGCCGATCTCGTGAGTCGCCCCAAAGCGATTTTTTACTGAGCGCAGCAGTCGATGGCTGGCAAACCGATCGCCTTCAAAATACAACACCGTGTCAACAAGGTGTTCGAGGACTTTTGGACCTGCGATCGCACCTTCTTTCGTCACATGTCCCACAATAAACAGCGTAATATTTTGCTGCTTTGCCACCCGCATCAAAATCGACGTACATTCCCGCACCTGCGACACCGATCCCGGAGCCGAAGTTAATGCACTATAGTAGAGCGCTTGAATACTATCGATCACAGCAACATTAGGTCTCAGCGACTCCAGTTCCGCCAAAATTGTATCCAGATCAATTTCCGGCAACAAATACAGATTAGAAGGAGTTTCTCCCTCATCTCCTTTGTCTCCCTTAATGCCGAGCCGTTGCGCCCTCAGCTTCACCTGTTGTCCCGATTCCTCCGCGCACACATAAAGCGTCGGATAGCGCGTCGATAGCTGATTGGCGGTTTGCAGCAGCAGCGTCGATTTTCCAATGCCAGGATCGCCCCCGATCAGTACCAAAGACCCTGGAACGATGCCGCCCCCTAACACCCGATCAAGCTCCGTATAGCCCGACGCTAAGCGAGTTTCGGTGTGATCAGAAATTTCCGTAAGTTTTAAGGATGAAACGGCATGAGCGGAGGGATTTTTGGTCGCGGGGCGGGTCTTACTGCCATTAATGCTGCGAACGCGGGTCGCGGTATCAGCCTGAGCAGCAGGGCGAACGACCTGTTCTTCTAAAGAATTCCACGTTCCACAGGAGGGACAGCGACCGAAATATTGAGAAGATTCGGCTCCGCATTCATTACAAACAAAGGTCGATCGTACTTTTGGCATTTGCAAAAATTAATATTAGATTGCTTTGTAGAACAGGTAAACATTAAGAAACTCTGAAGCTCAGACAGAATAGGGTTTTTACGCCCTCAAAATGAAGAAACGAACTACTATCTTTAATGATAAAGTACAAAAATTAAGGTTTATAGATTTGACTTCAAGGAGCGTTGCAAAACTTGGAAACTCATAAAGAAAAGATCCTAGTTGTCGATGACGAGGCAAGCATTCGCCGCATTCTCGAGACCCGCCTCTCAATGATTGGCTACGATGTGGTGACGGCGGCAGACGGTGAGGAAGCCCTCGATACGTTTCGCAATGCCGATCCCGACCTGGTTGTTCTCGATGTGATGATGCCAAAGCTCGATGGCTATGGCGTCTGTCAAGAACTTCGCAAAGAGTCTGATGTGCCAATCATCATGCTCACCGCCTTGGGAGATGTCGCTGATCGCATCACCGGGTTAGAACTCGGTGCAGATGATTACGTCGTCAAGCCGTTTTCCCCAAAAGAACTCGAAGCGCGAATCCGTTCGGTGTTGCGCCGGGTTGACAAGACGGGCGTGACAGGCATTCCTAGCTCTGGTGTGATCCACATCAATAGCATTCGGATTGATACCAACAAGCGCCAAGTTTATAAAGGTGATGAACGCATTCGCCTAACCGGCATGGAATTTAGCCTCCTAGAACTCCTCGTAAGCCGCTCCGGAGAACCCTTCTCTCGCTCAGAAATTTTGCAAGAGGTTTGGGGTTACACGCCTGAGCGTCACGTTGATACTCGTGTGGTAGACGTTCATATTTCCCGCCTCCGCGCTAAGCTCGAAGATGATCCTAGCAACCCAGAACTGATTTTGACAGCTAGGGGGACAGGTTATCTATTCCAAAGAATTTTGGAACCTGGAGAGATCGAGTAAGGTTGATGCCAGTTTTGGCACTCCAGACCGCTTGGCTTGAAATCTATAGCTGTTTAGAGCTTGTAACCGTAATTTGTCTAGGTAGGTAATCGGTTCCTAGCTTTTTTGCACAGAAGCCCATCGAGATGGTTTGGTTGGGCTGTACGTCGCGTCCCCAATCTGGAGGCGTGACCGTGTAGCGCAAATCTTGTTTCTCAAAAGTACCGTTCCAACTTTGAGAAACTGCGGCTTGATGCATCAAAAATTTCAACTGCCAATTGCTCACCACAACTCGATTTGGATTTCTCACTTCCAAGCTGGCGCAAAACCCCTCTTTCCAGTCCGATTGAAGCATCAGATTGGCGTTCAGATCAGGTGTTTTGCCATGTTTACCCGCCCTCGGTACAGGTGAATTGATCGTAGGTTGAGGGTTTAACGTGGGCTTCAAACCAGGGTTTGTTGACGAAATTGGTCTACTAATTGGCTTCGATATAGGGTTGATCGCAGGACTTGGCAGAAGACTTGGCTTTGGCAAAACAGCTTCTGTGAGCGATCGCAGTCTAGATGCAGGCAGAAGTTGATTGAGAAGTGCTTGTTTAGGTTCGTCGATCGCGTTCCAATCATCGAGCAAGATGCCGCCGGTGTCTGCACTATTTGGATTCCAACTCCAGTAGGCAAAGCTCAGTTGATTTCGCTTCACAAACGCTACAAACTGTCGCTGCCAAATTCCTTCTTTGGACTCTGCATCCACTTTTCTGCCTCCAAATTCCCCGATGAGAATCGGCGCAATTTTCTGACGGGCAATGTAGTAGAAGCCTTTTTCCCAGCGATCGCTTAAGTTCTTCGGAAAACTTCTCTCTGCAAACCAAGGCTGATCAAATACTCCAGCGCCATATTCATGAGGAGAATAAACGACTTTATTCCGAACAGCCAGCCTTACCGGAAACTTGCGAACGCCTTCTAAATTGCCGCCCATCCAATGCTGCTTTAACTTCTGCCTAGGGACATTTTTCTCAACACCCTCAACAACAATTAACCAATTCTTATTGACTTTCAGAATGGCGTTTCCTGCGCGTTCTGCGGCCAACCGCCAATCTGTCGCTTTGTCGTTTGTGCCCCAACTCGCTTTGCCATGCGGCTCATTTTTTAGATCTGCCCCAATCACATTCGGCTGATTTTTATAGCGCTCAGCTAGCATTATCCAAGTGTCAATCCAATCGGTTTCCGTGAATCCGTCGCCATACCACAGTTCGGGAATGCGGGTGTTGTTCAACCGATGACTATCTAATAGGATCATCAGTCCCTGTCGTTCTGCCTCTTGAACGATCGCATCCATCACTTCTAAAGGCGTTTTTCCCTGCAATTCTTGGTTGCTGCCTAAATCAAAATTAATACCGCTAACAGTTGTCGCCCGTAACCCTTTCACCGAATAGGGCAACCGAATCATGTTGTAGCCTAAACCTTTGATCTGAGCCAGCATCTCTTTATAATCTCTTGCCCACAACCCATGAGGGGTCTGAGCTTCAGTCTCTAATCCAAACCAATTCACGCCTCTGAGTAAAACGGTTCGACCTGTGCGATCAACAATCTCATCCCCACGAGTTGAGAGAGGAGTTTGAATCGTTGCCGTCTCAAGAGATGGAACTGCCCGGGAAGAAACTTCTGCATGGGAAGACGATAGGCTGAGGAACGCGACGAGAAAAGCAAGTGCGATAAAGCGAAAGAACTTAGTCATGATTTCAATAAGCCCATCTAAATCGGAGAAGCCCAGAACAGCGCAAATTCACTTAGCCTTGCTTGGATAGTCACAATGCTAAACTTTGTTCGTTACTACAAACTCCAAATCTTGACGCATCTTTCCGGGAGAAGTGTCCAAAACTCCATTATTTCTCTAGGAAAAAGCTGAGAAGGGATGGTTTTGTGCCGTGAATAGAAGCCTAATTCTGATGCAGATATTGTGTAGAAGTGTAGTCTTATCTAGTTTGCCCTGAGAAAAAGCATTGCGTGCTGCTATCCCAACTGGCGCTGGTTTCATCCGCTAGTTGTGAGAAGGTTTTTGGAAAGTAGCATCCGAGATTTCACATAAACTTTTTTATGGTGATGAGATTCTTCATCCGGTCTACACCCGATCGATGAGGTCACCCAACTATTCTGGTAACTAATGGTAAGCCCCCAGCCCATTGCTCTAGCTCAACTCTCACTCACAACACATCTAGAGCAATCAAGATTTAAGAAACTGACGCCCCCGGTTCTGCATTCTCAGTCCTGAAGATACTCAGAAACGTCACATTATGGCTTTACCTGGAAAATTTTTAATTCCCGCGACCCTCGCTGCTGGTACGATTTTTGCTACATTAACTGCGCCTCTAGCTTTTTGGGGATCTCAACAAATTGAGATCCATCTCGGCACAGAAAGCGTCTTTGAAGGGCAACTTAGAGAAATGGCGACTCCCTATCTTACCTTTGCTGGCGTGCTTAGCTTGGGTGCTACCGTCGCTAGTGTGGCAGTTTTGGGTTGGCGGCAAACAGCGCGGCAGTCCGAAGCGTTAGAAATGCAACTTGCTAAGGTTGAGCAGCAATTTAGCCTTAAACAAGCGCAACTTCAAGGAACGCGGCTCTCAGAGACCTATTTGAGAGACAGTGGATTGCAGTTTTTCCTAGAAAATGATGCTGCGATCGCTCAACCTCAGGCACCTCAACCTGCAAGAACGACCCAGGCTGTTTTGACAGCCCATCCCATAGCTAAATCAGTGGCGGTTCTCACAGAACAAGTTTCTTCTCCTAGCGCAGCGCCGACCGCTAAAGCACAGATGCGATCGCAGAAGACGGTTTTACCCTCACAAGCCGCGCAGGCTGTTTTGAGCTTCTCGCGGTCTTCAATAGAGGCTCACCATCGAGCAGAGGGCGCGCATCGGGATGGGGCAGACCTGGTTCCTGCCGAGTTGCGCCTGGTAACTGCCGCCTCTCCCAATTCGGCAGGCACAGCACAAGTGCAAGAACTGCACAGCCAACTCCAGCAGATTTTGATCCAAATCGAGGGGTTGCAAAACAGTCTTCCTGTCAATCCGCAGTCGGCTCCGGCTCAGTTGGGAAGCATCCAAACTACAGAAACAACTCTCAACGAACTGACACCTCGCTGGCAAATCCTCGATCGATCTAAAGCCGTCTGAAGCATTGCCTCATAACTTAAAGGTCATGTAGAGAAGAATGGATTCACCAATCCTGTCCTTCTCTACATAATCTGCTTCAAGTCGGTTGTTATCGTGCGATCGCATTTGTTGAGAGCGGCGCATTCGACTGCTTTGTCAACTCGGTAGAACCATCAAGAGATTTCACAGGCACGGTGGCGATGGTTGAAACAGGCGGTTGGGTGGATACTTTTACGTTTGGCGGCTCAATGACAAGTGCCTGCTCAGCCTGAAGATAGCTTTTGCCATCATTGGTAAAGCGAATGCTCAAGTTGTCCTGTGCAGCGCTGGGAGAACCCTGTTCAACAGTTAAGGCTTGACTAACTGGATCAGTGACAGCTAAGAATATCACTCTCGGATTCGGCTGCAACCCCAACTGAGCCTTACTGACTTGCCAAGTTTCTAGCAATCCTGGAGTGCCTGGCGTTTGCCGATCGGGTACAGATTGCAAAAGATTCAAACTGGTCTGCCACTGACCATCTTTCACATTAACTTGAGTGCGCCCCAAAATCGAATAAGTTGAACGATCGGCGGTGCCAAGCTTCACAAAATCGTTGGTAAGTTTGGATGAAGGTTGTGCTTTTAAATCTCGAACTGCCTGAACCGTGATCCGTGTCTGTTCAGGCAAATTTGTGCGACCAGACACCGTATAAACTCCTGCTTGTCCAGTCGGTTGAACTTGCATTGTCAATTCTGTTTTCGAGGCTTGCCCCTGAGCACAACCAGTACAGATCAGCAAGATACTGAGATAGACATGGAAAAGCCAGCGACTTCGGCAAAAACTGGGCATTGAAAAATGAGGCAAAACAAAGTGCAGACTTGTCATAGGAAATAACCGCGAGAAGTCTCTCAGCGTTCTCAATTAGCTTTAGTAATACCCGCAATTTGCACAGCAAAACTCTAAAAGATTTCTTGAATGCTCAGATCTACGTAAAAACACTTAAATAGGTCAACTTTATCCTCTATTTTACGCTACAAAATAGAGGATATGAGTTAAAAGTATTGAAAGCAAAAAATTACACTGACATTGCCAAATGCCTCAGAGAGCTAGAAATGATTTTTTCTACGTGAGCTTGTCAGTGCGAAGGTGGGCATTCTGAGGGCTAAGTCAGGCTTCCAAAGTTGAGTTTCATATGTTACTCAATTTATGTCCGTACATTTACCAGTAAAACCGTTCAAACTTTGAGCGATTTTGCTCTGAGCATTCATTCTAGCTGTTTCAGAATCGTCCCCTATCTAACGGTGTAAGTGAAACATGTCTGAGTTATCCCGGTACACCCTCTCAAAATATCTGTTGTCGATCGGCGCGATCCTTGAAAAGTTGGCGCAGGCAGTCGTTTTTTTTACTCTTTTTATGCCTGCGGTGAGCGCTCAAGAGAACTCCCATCGACCTCATGAGTCTGAGCCAGCACCATTGCATCAGCGTGTTGCCCTTCAAGAGGCTGAAAAACTTGCAGATTTGCGATTTGCAGAACATCAGCAGATGCACCTAACTGAGATTGCGGCGGTCAGCCATTCGGCAAAAGCGGGTTTACCTCAGCTTCAGCCCACTCGCTCAAACGTGATCAGCGAAGATGATTTGATTCGGCAGATGTCTGGAAATGCAGCGGTTTCTTCGGAGTTGCGTCCTGCGCTGAGTGCGCCTTTGCCATCTCGCCAACCGCCAACCGCGACAATGCCTTTTGGCAATATCACAAAGCAACCTGCTGTCGAAATTGTGCCTCCAGCACTCCAACGCGCTGCGGCTCAGGCACAACCTCGCACTACCCAACCGCCGCCCGTTTTGGTAACGGCAACCCAGAATTCTGATGTGGGACTGCAATTAGTTGAGACCAAGCCACGAGAATATCAGTTTTCAGCGCCAACCTCAGGACTTCGGGGCGTGAACCCTGATGCATTTACAGAGCCATCAATTGTCCCAACTCCTGAGGTCACAGCAATTGATGAAACGCATAGCAAAGAAGGGTTACTCGCTCAGTCGTCGGGCTATAACTCGACATCTTTGAGAAATCGACCATTTATGCGAAGCACTGCACTAACGCCACCCGACCTCACGTTTCAGGGGGTCTATTTGTATCAGGGCGACCAAACCTCGGCACGGGCAAGATTAACGGGAACGTATCCGTTATCGCCTAGTGTATTATTCGGTGCAACGCTGGATTTAACAACTGGAAATGCCTTTACGGATACTCCATTAAACGGATTTAATGTCAATGAATTGTATATTGCGATCGCACCAAAAGATATTCCCAATTTGCGGTTTGTGGTTGGGCAACTGGATCTAACGTCGTACTTCGATCGCAACAGCTTTGCAAAAGATGGCGCATCTCATTTCTTCAATCCCATCTTTCAAACCAATCCTGCCTTGAGCGCGGCAGGAATTGCGTCTCGTCCGGGCGCGCTCGTCAACTTTAGTTTGAATGACAACATTGAAGCAAAAGCGGCGGTGTTCTCATCATCTAGAGGGTTAAGCGATTTTTCGCTTGACGGATTTGCGGGAGAGTTGGGCATCCGCTACGGCAATTTGATTGTGCGGGGAACCTATGCCAGCGATCGCGACTCCGGCTCTAAAACTGGCTTTAGCGAAATCTTTTCCCTCGCTCGTGGCAACAATGAATTTGGCGTGCTAAAGGGCGATCGTGAGGAGGCTTACGGCGTCAACGCAGAGTACTTTATTCCTAATCTTAAACTGGGAATTTTTGGACGCTATGGGCGCTACAACAATGTGGACTTAGGGCAAGGCGGAGATACCTTTAGCGCTGGCATTACGTTCTTGGATCTATTCACCCCAGACGATCGCTTAGGACTGGCTTACGGTCGCGGCTTATCGAACGATGGGCTACGCCTTCAGACGAACGACAAAAAGCCTGATGCTTTGGAATTGTTCTACGATTTTCGCTTTTTACAGAATTTGCGGGTTGGCTTCTCGATTCAGGAGCGCAACGATTTTTCAGAAATCATCGCAGGTGTTCGTATCAAGACCGAATTTGATGTCACACCCAAAGGAAGACCCGTTCAGTGATTGAGAAACTTCTAGCTAGTCATCGAACCATGTTTCCAACAATTCGCAACGCTCACCACTGGGTGGCTTCACTATGTTTGGGACTGCTCGTAACCGGAACGCCGCTGCTCACCTTTGCTGAAGCTAAAACGGTGATGGCGCAGGCTGAAACTGTCCCGGTAGGAATCCGTGAAGGCTATGCCTTGCTGGGCAAAGGTTGGGTGAATGATGCGATCGCAGCGTTCAAGCGCGCCATCCAATCGTATCCAAGCTCGGCGGAAGCAAGGTTGGGACTTGCGATCGCGTATCGTCGTGCCGGTCAAGATAGCGAAGCATGGCAAGCCTATCAGCAAGTTCTAGAGCGAGATCCCAACAACCAATTAGCATTAAAAACGGTGGGAATTCTCGGTGGTTATCGGGGGGAATGGCAAAGTCAAGGCATCGCCGCCCTGACGACGTTGCTAGATCTGGTTCCGAGCGACTCCGAAGCTCGCGCTCAACGGGCATTGCTATATGGCTATCAGGGCAAGTTTTCGGAGGCGCTGTCAGACTATGAACTGGTATTACAAGGCACTCCAGCCCCCGAAGTGTTGTTAAATGCGGCTCAGATTTATACCTATGCCAACAATCCGCAGCGCGGCTTAGCATTGTTTGACCAGTATCGATCGCGCACGAGTGGCGCTATTACCGGAAACGCCGCGATCGCGTATGCCCGCGCCCTCCGAGCAACCGGCAACACTGCGCAGGCGATCCAAATGCTTGAAGCTCAACTGCCAAATCAGATCACGGCGTTCAGCATTCAGGTACGCTCAGAATTATCGCAAGCGTATCTTGCCAATCGGCAGGCGGCGCAGGCACTGGCGATTCTTGACCCGTTGCGCGATCGCACTGATTCTCGTCTGCCGCTCGCACGGGCGCTCAACGAAATTGGCAAACAAGAAAACCGACCAGAACTCTCAATGCAAGCGGCATCGCTATATAAACAAGTTCTCAACACGATCGCAAATCCGAATGAATCTCTCGTTCGAGAAGCAGCGGACGTGCTAAGCGGGATTGCCCAAGAGCGCCAGTATGCGCTACAACTCTATCGTCAACTAGTTCAGCAACAGCCCACGAATAAAACTCTGATCATTCAGCAACTCTCGCTTGAAAGCCAGTTGGGAACGCTAAGCCGCACCGAGGTGAGGCAACGGCTCAAACCGATTTTAGACCCGTTGCCCAGCGACGCCACCCAGCAATTGGCGATCGCTCAAGCGCTCGTCCGGCTAGAACCGGATTTGGAATTTCTCCCCATCTACCAACGGCTGATTCAAGCCGGGGTGAATGAGCCGTTTTTGCAGTTTCGGCTGGCGCAGTTGTTAATCGAGCAGAACGAATTTGAAGCGGCGAAAACCGCGATCGCAACCTATCAAGCTACGCCTGCCGGAAGCCGCGATCGCGCCTCAGAACTGCTACTAGCCGAACTCGATCAACGCCAAGGCAATCTTGATGCCGCCGCAAACCGCTATGAGGCACTCATTTCCAACGCTTCGATCAGCACCGATCTAGAAGACGGTGCCATTCGAGGATTGGCAGGCGTGCGGCTGTCCCAAAATCGCTTCTCAGAGGCGCTAACGCTCTACGACCAACTCATTTCTCGCAGTCCAGATGACTTGAAACTTCAGCTAGGTCGTACTGCCGTTGCCTATCAAGCCAAGAAAATCTCGGAGACGGTTGCCGAACGCGTGCTGGATCAGTTTTTACAAGCTCGCCCTGCTGAAAATCCAGAGGAGCTTTACTTTTTAGTAGGTGTGTTGCCAAGCCACCCAAAGCGGGAATCGCTTTACACAGCGCTGATCGAAGCCGATCCAACCCAGGTTCCGGTTCAAGTCAAGCTCATTCAAATCTTGGCGACCCGCGATCCTTACGAGGCAAGGGCAAAGGCAAACCGACTGATTGCCCGGGTGCGGCAACTATCGCCAGATGACCGCAGCAACGTATCTCTGCTCTTTCTCAAGGGTCAGTTAGAGCAGACTCTTGGCAATCTCAACCGGGCAGAAGATGCCTATCAAGCGATTCTCAAGATGCAGCCTGAGAATTTAGACGCGATCGCGTCTCTCGGCGGCATTCGGTTTCAGCAACGGAAGTTTGACTCGGCGGCTCAGCTTTATAGTCAGATTCTTGAGGTCAATCCTGACAGTCTGGTCGCGCAGCGATCGCTAGCAGAACTCGCGATCGTCCAAGGCAACTCGATCGATGCGCTGACTCAGTTTGAGCGGCTCAAAATCGAGCAGGCAGGCAGCGCCAATCCTGAACTCGATCAACGCATTCAAAAGCTTCAAGAAGACATGCTGAGACAACGGGGGTTTCAGCCTCCTTGGGAGCGGTACTAATTTTCTGTCGTGCAAAACGTATTTTCATCATGCTGCGATCGCTCTTACCACGGATGATATTTGGCTTGGTGCTGACCGCAGGGTTGGCAGCCTGTAATGCATCGCGAAAATCGAGCGCTTTACCCTCTCCCCTGAGCCGCACAGCAGCAGCCAATACCCAGGCATCCGACCCGGCGGCAATGAGGATAGACACGATGTTGGCAGACAGTTGGGCAGCCTATCGTCAGCGATTTATTCAACAAGACGGGCGGATTATCGATCGCGAAGCCACGGATCGATCAACGTCAGAAGGGCAGGCTTACGCCTTGCTGAGAGCCGTTTTTGCCGACAGCCCAGAGAGTTTCGACCGGGTTTTGCAATGGTCAGAGAACAATCTCAAACGCCAGAATGCGGCAAACCAACCCCTCGATCAGCTATGGGCTTGGCAATGGGGACGCACCGCCTCTGGAACTTGGGGAACGCTAGATCAAAATTTTGCGACCGATGCTGACATCGACGCCGCCACCGCGCTGATTTTGGCATCTCGGCGCTGGCAAAAACCAGACTACCTGACGATCGCAAAAGCCAAACTGAAAGACATCTGGGATAAGGCCACCGTGACGATCGTGCCGCCCTCAGCAACATCTCGAAAGATCGACCCGCAACGCTATCTTCTCCCCGGACCTCTGAAGGCATTTCAACGAGACGGAACGATTCGGTTTAACCCCTCTTACCTTGCGCCCTATGCGTTTCGCCTCTTTGCCCAAGTCGATCCCGATCGCGACTGGCTGAGCTTGGTGGACAGTAGCTATCACCTGTTAGAACACTCCACCCAAACCTCTGCCGTAGGCTTACCGAGTGATTGGATCGCCTTTAACCCTAAAACCGGGAAATACAGCCCAGTGAATGAGCCAGAACCTCTGATCAGCCGGTATGGCTTTGATGCAACTCGTGTGTGGTGGCGCGTCGCCTTGGATGCAACTTGGTTTCAAGAACCCAGAGCGATCGCGTTTTTAGAATCTCATCTGAAACACCTGAAGACGCTCTGGATCTCACACCAAAACGTTCCGGCTCAACTCGATCTAAAAGGACGCCCCCTCGTCGAGTATGAAGCCACCTCCCAGTATGGAATGCTGTATGCCGCCTTCCGAGTCACCGATCCGGCGATCGCGCAGGAGATTTTCGAGCGAAAGTTGTTGCCTCAGTACCACGACGGGTTCTGGGACAACGATTCGGCTTATTACACGCAAAACCTAGCATGGTTCGGACTGATGCCCCACCGCATCATCGTCCCCTACCTATCGCAACCCACTCAAGCTCTGCAAAACACAACCCCATGAACAAACGGTTTTCAAGTTCCAACCTGCGGCGACGGTTTCGCTTCCCTAAAACGATGGTGTCTAACCCGATGATGATGCGCGCCCTCTTTTTGTGCTGTACCGGAGTGATGACCGGGCTAGCGATCGTTGTGCTAAACGGGCACAATCCGGCGCATGCCCTTGGCTCTACCCAACTCCCACGGCTGGGGCAATTACGACCTACCCAAATCGCCCAACTGTTTAAGCTGCCAAGTCCTAGCGAAACGCCCATCTCCACTCCGCCCGTAGAAGCGGTGCCATCGGAGACGCTGCCCGAACAGACAGCCGAACTGCCAGACAACGGGACAAAACCTGAAACCGCCGCAGAGAAGAGCGTTAGCCCGTTCAACCAGTACGCTCTAGAGTTTAATCGTAGCCCGATCGTGGGAAACCGGTTTCGGCTAGAAGGAACGTATGCAGAAGCAAGATTGGGCTTCACCCGACCCCGCACCTGGAATCTTAAATCTGCCAAAGCTATTGTGCGATTTCAGCATTCTCCCGCCTTGGTGGCAAGCAAGTCAGATCTTGTGGTGCGAGTCAACGATACGAGCATCGGCAGTGTGCCATTAAACCTCAAGAATTCGCAGATTGGCGAAGCGGTTTTTACCATTCCCGCAAAATTGATTCAGAACGAAAATGAACTTGCGATCGCAGCCCAACAAAATAATTCTGCGACCTGCTCAAATCCGGATGACAAATCCTTATGGTCGGAAGTGCTGCCTGATTCAAAAATTGTTTTCGAGCAGGAAACGCAGCCAACCACGTTAGACTTCAGCCGCTATCCGTTCCCGTTTTTCGATAGCTACGGTTTGGATGCAAGCCGGATCGGGTATCTGCTGCCATCTCAGATCAGCGAAGGTTGGCTGACAGCAACGAGCCGCTTTCAAACCACCATGGGGCGTCTGGCAGATTTCCGACCGCTAGAAACGAGCCTAATCAAAACTCTTAAGCCTGGGGGTAATGCCTCAGAACTTGGCGGAGCCAATCGCATCGTGATTGTGGGAACGCCCGCCGAGCAATCTGTGCTCAAATCGCTGAACCTTCCATTCAAGCTTGCCAATAACCAGATCTTAGACGGCAACAAAACTGCGTTGCCTGAGCAGGTTGGCGTCCTCATGCTGACCACAATCAACGACGGAAACACACCCGTTTTGGTGGTGTCTGGCAACGGAGCCGAAGGCGTTGCTAAAGCTATGCAGTTTTTAGTTCAACCCACAAGCCATCAAATCGGCACCGGTCAAGGTGTGATCGTCTCTGAGATTTCCGAACTTTCGTCTCCGCAACCGCGAGAGTGGGAGCGCTATTTGCCCGCCAGAGATGCCTTTAAGCTCAGCGACCTGAAAGGACTAGACAACCGACCGTTTAGAGATGTGACTGTGCGGGGCACCTCGGCTCCACCGGTGCAGTTTAACTTTCGAGCATTGCCCGACGATCGCTTCTTGCGCGGCAGTTCCATGAATCTGAAGTACAGCTATAGTTCTCAGATCAATCCGAAACTCTCGACGCTTTCAGTGCGGATCGATGGCGTAGGAATTGGCAGCAAAAAACTCGCATCTGACAATGGCGCATCGCAAGAGACGTTTAACGTTGACCTCCCTGCAAACTTAATCACATCAAACTCGGTGATTGATGTTGCCTTTGACTTGTATCCCAAAGATTTGGCTAAATGTGGACAAGCCAGCGATCAGCAGCTTTGGGGAACGGTTCACCGCGACACAAGCTTTAATACCAGACGAGAAAATGCGGTTGAACTGCCGGATCTCAAACTGCTGACTACCGGATATCCCTTCACCGCACCCCAAGATTTGTCAAAAACCGCGATCGTGCTTGCCGATTCTCCTACCGCATCCGAGGTGATGACGCTGCTGAAATTGAGCGAGCGGCTGGGTCGGTTGAGCCAAGCCTCATCGGTGAAACTGGAGGTCTATAAAGCAACAACGCTGCCCGAATCGATCCGCAAAGAGCGACATCTCATCGGCATTGGCACCCGCGATCGCTTCCCCCTCAAAGAGGCATTTGAGAACACCAATGGCTTCAGACTGATGGATGTCTTTGGTCGCCAACTCGGACAAGAGCAGATCCAAACCTTGCCCGATGCCAATGGCGTCGTCAAAAGCGTTCTGTCTCCGTGGAATTCTGAGCGAGTCTTGATGGCATTGAGCGCCCAAACCGAGAACGGACTGAAACACGTCCAAGATTTAATCGGCAATGACCTGTGGTTCTATCAACTCAAGAACGATACGGTGCTGATCAATGCCAACGGGCAAGCCGTCTCGTCGTACGATTCCAACGCCTATCAACTTCAATTTTTCGACCAAGCGGATCGTCACCGCATCGAAAACACCAACTTTCTCAGTAAAACGAGACGCTTTCTACAAGAACAGTGGTATCTCGTGCCCATCGGCATCATCACTGCATCGCTGCTTCTGTACGGTGTTGCTCAACTTTTCCTCAAGCGTGTAGCGGAATAGCCTGCCATGACAACTTCTAATCTTGACCCCAAACCATCGAGGCGTAAGCAAGGACGGCGGATCGCTTGGCTTGCCGAACTGATTCCGCATATCTTCGATCGCTTGCTCACCCGGAGCGGCAAACTTCAACTGATGTTGCTGATGGCAGTATTGCTGCTGCTGTCGGTTCCTCTGATTATTACCCCATTAGAGATTTGGCAGCAGGGCATTGTCGCTGTCGCCTTGGTTGTCTTGGGTTGGTCTGTTGCGACGATCGAGCGCAAGCAGACAGAAAGCCGCACTAGCGAATATTTGCACCTGTTTATGGTGTGGCTGAGTTTGATCACCACGTTTCGCTATTTGTATTACCGCACCCATTACACGCTCAATCTCACAAGCGGTTGGCTCGATGCAACGTTTAGCGTGTTGCTCTACGGCGCAGAACTCTATGCCATTTTGACGTTGGCGCTAGCGTTTTTTCAGACCCTCAAACTCAAAGAGCGCAAACCGATCGATCTAGCAAACATTCCAGAAGATCAATGGTTTAACGTTGATATCTACATTCCTACCTACAGCGAGGATGTGGAGATTGTGCGTAAAACGGCATTGGGTGCGATCGCGATCGATTACCCCTGTGAGCGCAAGCACGTTTACATTTTAGATGATGGGCGGGCAGAAAAATTCCGCGATCGACGGCAAGCCTTGCGGCAGATGTGCGAAGAGTTGGGCTGCATTTTGCTAACACGGGATACCAACGATCACGCAAAGGCAGGCAACATCAACACAGCATTGCGGCGTACCGGTGGCGATCTTATTTTGATTCTCGATTGTGATCACATTCCCGTACGTCATTTTCTCAAAGACACGGTAGGATTTTTCTACAATTCCAAAGTGTCTCTCGTTCAAACGCCGCACTGGTTCTACAATCCTGACCCGTTTGAGCGCAACTTGAAGACAGGCGGAAAAATCCCGGTTGGCAACGAGCTTTTCTACAAAGTGCTTCAGAAAGGCAACGACTTTTGGAATGCTGCTTTTTTCTGTGGGTCGGCGGCGGTGGTTCGCAAATCGCACTTACTAGAAGTTGGCGGCATTGCCGTCGAGACGGTGACGGAAGATTGCCATACTTCGCTGCGGCTGCACTCGCTGGGATATGAGTCGGTGTATTACGACAAAATTATGGTGGCGGGGCTAGCCCCAGAGAAGTTTTCTGCTTATGTGGGTCAGCAAGTTCGCTGGGCGCGGGGAATGGCGCAAATTTTGCGAATTGAAAATCCGCTATTTAACCCAAAACTCAAGCTCAGCATTGCTCAACGGATTTGTTATTTTAGTGCAACCTCTCACTTCTTTTATGGCTTCCCTCGGTTGATGTATGCCTTAGCTCCAGCCTTGTTTTTAGTGTTTGGCATCAATCCTATTCGCGGTTTAGGGTTAGAAACGCTTGCCTACGCGCTACCACATTTCTTCATTTCAACCTACGCAAATTACATCACCTATAAAAGTGTCCGATTCTCTTTCTGGAATGAGATTTACGAGTTTGCGATGTCGTTCCATGCGGGCGTGGTCACGACTTTGGCGTTGCTCAATCCCAAACTGGGAAGTTTTAACGTAACCGATAAAGGGCTGTCGGTCACGAAACGGAGCTTTGATTGGGCATCAGCACGGGGATTAGCGATCGTAGGAGCGATTGTTGCTGCCTCGATCGTGGCAGTGCCGATCTGGCTAGTGGTAAACCCAGAAGCAACGGAAGCGGTTCTCGTCAACATGTTTTGGAGTTTCTTTAACCTGATATTGATTGTATCTGCGTTGATTGTTGCCTTTGAGCAACCCCAGTTACGGCGATCTCACCGCCTCGATCGTCGCCTCAATGCTGTGATTTATAGCGAAGGACGATCGCTGCACGGCAAAACAGTCAACATCAGCGAAACGGGATGCCAGATGATTCTCGACTCGTGGGCAAGTTTGGTCGATGAAGCCGATTTAGAACTGATCGGCGATTATGGCGCACGGGCATTTATCAGAGGGCACATTGTTCGGGTTGTTCCGATGAATGACAATCAGTCGATTTTGTCGATCGACTTTGTTAGTCTCACCCGCGCTCAACTGGATGCACTTAGCATTGTCATGTTTTCGGATGTGAAGGAGTGGTACTCGCAGCATCGTGAGACGATTGATGACCCAATGGAGTCGATGAAATTTATTGCAACGAGTTTGACGCGATCGCTGCGTAAACGAGAAGCAGAACCCAACACCAGCACACGAGTCCGCAAGCAGATTCAGGCATATGCCCAGATTTACTGGCGTGGAAATTTCTACCCAGCAACAGCGCTCAAGATTAGCTCACGCAGTTTGCAACTAGAAATGCCATTTCTGACCGATTGGGAAGACTTGAAAGAGAATCAACCGCTTGTCGGGCTATTGTTGAGCCAAGCACCTGACGAAGCATTGCCGAAACGATTGTTAGCTCAAGTGGAGAATGTAGAGCTTTTGGAAAATCATTTAGTCGTTGAACTCCGATTTCCAGAAGAAGTCATGCAGCGACAGGAAGATAGGATTAACGAGCTAATGTCTAGCCTCAGCTAGAATAATTTTTGTTCAACGCCAAGGCATCCATTGAGGATGCCTTTTTTATTGGAGTGCAAAAGCTACCGTCGGTATTCGTCGCCGCAGTCACCGATCGCTTGATGTAAGTTGCGCGATCGCGCGGTAATGTCTTGAATCTGCGCGTAGTCGTCTTCATCCAAAGCCATGTTAAACACTCTAGCCGTTTCTTGAATATGCTCTGAAACGCCGAGCCGCGTTCCTACGATCGCGCCTGCTACTGCGGGACGTTCTAACACATATCGAACAGCTACATTTGTAATGCTCACACCATGTTTCTTAGCAATCCGTTCTAAGACCGCTAGCAAGTGTTGAAATAGATCCCAACCGCCCCACAGCGCGATCATATTTTTGTACTTTCTCAGAGAGGCAGTTGTGAGTCCGGCATTTCCGGGTTCTGGCATCTTTAAAAATCGCTCAGACAACAATCCACCACAGGCAGTGCCATAGGCTAGCAGATGAATAGTGTTGTTCTCACAGAATCTTGCCATGCGTGAACTGGGGCGCTGATCTACTAACGAAAACTGAACTTGATTGGAGACAATCTTGATACCAGAATCGACAATTATTTCAAGATGATCGGTATCAAAGTTTGTTAGGGCTAAGTGTTTAATTTTTCCGTCTTGCTGAAGCTCTGCCAGATACTTTAGCGCTTCTAAATAGTTTTTATCTTGATAATCCCACCAATGAAATTGCAACAGGTCTAAGGTTTCTACTCCCATTCGTCGCCGTGAGATATTGATATTGTCTTCAACAAGTTTTCGAGTCATGCGACCGGGGCGAGGAACCCACTTTGTAAACGCTTGTATGGAACTGAGCGCTGCTTCGCCACGAGCCTTAGCAAACTGTTTCCGAAATTCGCCGATAAAATCTTCAGCAGGTCCGTAATGATCTGCAAGATCCCACGTTGTGAACCCAGCGTCGATGTAGTCAAACATTGCGGCGATCGCTTTACGCCGATCGATTCCACCATGTGCCCCTGACACTTGCCACATCCCGTTTAGAACTCGGCAAATTTTAAGATCGGGGGTAAATTGAAATTGACTGGCTTCAGGTAAGGGCATAAAGGTTTTGGAGAGGTGCGAGCCGATAGAGTTGACGCCGATCGCGCCTTTGTTGGCAAACTAGCAGGCTGTCAAATCGGTTTTGCAGAATGCTAATAGAATAAGCAATTGCTTTTAATTGATTTTGCTGACTCGAAATTAGATTTTGCTTAGCCTAAATCAAGTTTTGTTGACTCGAAATTAGATTTTGCTGACTCGAAACTAGATTTTGCTTAGTCTAAATCAAGTTTTGCCTACTCAACATTAGATTTTGCTTATAGCTTATTAGATTTTGCTGACTGCCGATCAAGCGCAACCCTGACAAACTTCTCAAACCAATATTGCAGAGAGATGGGACTAAGTTTATTTAACGGCAAAGAGGTTTAAAAGCAAAGAGGCGCTTTGTGCACGCCTCCATACACCACCATTCACGATAACGATTCAACCTTGCTTAACCGACCTTAGTTGCATTGACATCTACCGTATCAGACGATGCAACTCCATCTACTGTGGCAACCTCTGTGGTCTTCTGTGCCTTAAGTCGGTCAAACATGGCGGTAGATAGTTCAGCAATCAGCAAGCCCAGAACTACGGTGTCATCAATTTGACCAATTAGCGGAATAAAGTCGGGCAACAAATCGATCGGGCTAAGAATATAGGCAAGCGTGCCAAAAATGATTAACCAGCGATACTGAGAGTTGCGAATCGTATTGCGATACCAATCGTAAAACGGGACTTTCATAGTTTTTTCCTTCACCTTATGGTTTTATCATGCCAAATTGTTGCAGAGAAGTCTGGTGTGGAAAACTGTCGAAAGAAGTGGTATAGACCGTATGCCGGGGTTTAATTGGAGTAACAGCAAAGCAGCATAAGAGAAAAAGGTTGGTCATCACGTACTTGTATCTAAAGTGCAGGATGCTGTGATACACCCGGCTCAAACGATTCCAACCTACGTGCATTAATTGGTAGCGATCGCGGCGACAGATCCTCGACCCCCCTGCCTACGGCATCCCCCCTTGGTCAGCAGGAGGGACTTTCCGGCTCCCCTCCTGGCTCAGAAGAGATTGGGGGAGGTCGCACGTCTCTAGCATTTACGGATTAATTTGGTATGAAACAAATCTCTGAGAGACATGAATAGTGGTGCTTTAGAGCAGTGCTTTAGAACTGGCTTAGTGTATTGCTTTAAGACAACAACCGCGATCGCTCTTCTTCATCAGGGTTGAGCAAGAGCGATTGGTGGTCAACGTCTTGCAAATGTCAACAAATCGCTTTAATTCGGATACCTTTGCCTTAAAGGCTGAACGACAGATCGCGAGTTGTAAATTATTTCGGTATTCTAAAGAAGTAAGTTCAACAAACTTAATATTTCCTGTCCGAAATTTTATCTCGTACTCTCAGCATTCTGCGCTCTTTCCTAACCTGTATGAAATGTATCATCGATCGCCGCGCTCAGTTTTCAGCAAGTCATCAGTACTATCTACCAGAGATGAGCGAGGCAGAAAATTTTGAACGATTTGGAGCCTGCGCCCGCTATCCAGGGCATGGGCATAACTATGTTCTCTACGTTTCGATGTTGGGCGATCTCGACGACTATGGCATGGTGCTTAATCTTTCAGAGGTAAAGCATGTCATCAACAAAGAAGTGACGAGCCAGCTAGATTTTTCATTTCTTAACGAGGCTTGGACAGAGTTTCAGGAAACCCTGCCAACTACAGAGAATATTGCGCGATCGATTTGGCATCGGCTTAGCGCCGATCTACCGATCGTTCGCATTCGCCTTTACGAACATCCTGAACTTTGGGCTGACTACTTAGGAAACACCATGGAAGCTTATCTGACTATTAGTACACATTTTAGTGCCGCTCATCGCTTGGCTCGCCCTGATTTGAGCTTTGAGGAAAATTGTGAAATTTATGGCAAATGCGCTCGTCCCAACGGTCATGGGCATAATTACCATCTCGAAGTCACGATCAAAGGCGACATCGATCCGCGCACGGGCATGATCGCTGATCTGGTGGCATTTCAAAAAGCCGTGGATGATTTTGTTGTCGAACCGTTTGATCACACGTTTTTGAACAAAGATATTGCCTACTTTGAGCACGTCGTTCCAACCGCAGAAAATATTGCGGTTCACATTCGCGATTTGCTGGAAACACCGATTGGCGCGATCGGGGCACAGCTTTTTAAGGTAAAGCTGATCGAGAGTCCGAATAATTCTTGCGAGGTTTACGGCTCTGGTGTTGCTGATCCCCTGGCATTGATGATGCGTGAACCCGCAATGGCAAGCGCTTAAAAACCTTTGAGCCTCGGTCAATGCAGAAGCGTCTGGGAGGCGATCTGATTCCAGACCTTTTGTGTACCCTTCATCCCTCCGGAAGAGGTTTGATCCGCCAAAAGCAGGTCGTGCGATCGCGCCTTCTTCCTCAATACTAGATGGCAAGTAAATTGAGTCGAGAGTAGAAACCTATGGCTTCTCCAACACCCCTCCACGGCACCGATCTGGTCGATTGTGCTAGAGCCAATGCCAAGCAAGGTGTTGAAACTGCCGCCAATTTGTGTGGCTATGGCAGCGACCTCAACACCTTTCGGGCAGAACTCGAAAAAGCTTGCAACGATATGCGGATTGAGTTCAATGAATTGAGCGATTTGATCAAAGACAATCAGGTTTCGGTTGGCATCGATGGCACCACGATCGCGCCTGATACGAAGTCAGAGCTTTAACTGAGTCGCGCTTGTTATCGATTCGATTAGGACTCTAGCAATCTAGAAACGCTCAGCACGTCTTTGTCGCCTCGACCTGAGCAGTTGATCACGATGCGAGGGCTGCCCGTAAGTTGAGGGCAGAGAGTATCAAGATAAGCGATCGCATGGGCAGTCTCTAGGGCTGGAATGATCCCTTCTAACTGCGACAACCTTTGAAACGCAGTTAGCGCCTGCTCATCGGTCACTGCATAATACTCTGCCCGTGCCGTTTCCATCAGGTAGCTGTGTTCAGGGCCAACGCCCGGATAGTCTAGCCCAGCACTGATGGAATGCGGCTCAATCACCTGACCCTCTTCATCTTGCAGCAGATAGCTCATCGCACCATGCAATACGCCAACTCGCCCCTTTGTCAGAGTTGCTGCATGTTTAGCGGTCTCAACGCCGTGCCCTGCCGCTTCTACCCCAATTAGCCGGACGGTGGCTTCTCCCATAAACTCATGAAATAATCCCATCGCGTTAGAGCCACCGCCCACACACGCCAGCAAAATATCTGGCAAACCACCCCACTTTTCCTGACACTGGGCGCGAGTTTCTGCCCCAATCATGGCGTGAAAATCTCGCACGATCATCGGGTAAGGATGAGGACCCGCCACAGAACCGAGAATGTAGTGTGTAGTTTCAACATTCGTGACCCAATCACGAATTGCTTCAGACGTGGCATCTTTGAGCGTACCTGTGCCCGACTCTACAGGGCACACTTCTGCCCCCATCAACCGCATCCGAAACACATTGAGGGCTTGCCGTTCCATGTCGTGGACGCCCATATAAATCACACACTGTATGCCAAATCGAGCGCACACGGTTGCCGTGGCGACGCCATGCTGTCCGGCTCCGGTTTCAGCAATGATACGCGGTTTGCCCATGCGTTTGGCTAAGAGCGCTTGCGCGATCGCATTGTTGATCTTGTGAGCGCCCGTGTGGTTTAAATCTTCTCGCTTGAGATAAATCTGTGCGCCGGTGCCATCGGGTCGAGCATAGTGCGCGGTCAACCGTTCTGCAAAATAGAGAGGACTCGGACGCCCCACATAATCGCGGAGTAGTCCTCCAAGTTCTGCTTGAAAGCTTGGATCTTGGCTGTAGTGCTGATAGGCTAGCTCTAGCTCTGTCAGAGCAGGCATGAGGGTTTCAGGAACATACTTACCGCCAAACTTACCAAATCTTCCAAGTGCATCGGGGCGATTTTCAGAAGAGACACGGTTTTGGTTAGGAGAAAGCGGTGTAGTCGTCACAGTCTGAACCCAGTAAAGTACAGCTTTTATTGTATCGAGACTGAGCGCAGAATTGGAGTGCGATCAAATCAATTCATCGTTGCTACAAATGCTTCAGCAGATCCCTCGAAATCGGAAACGCAACAGTAAGGAGGCGATGCTTCGGAGCAAAGCCAAGCCACTCCAAGCCACTGTCTTTGAAGTCGCCCTGTGCGCCAATCGCCCTGTCCGTTCACTCCATCCCTGCCACGATTCAGTAACTTCCCTAGTCGATGCAGTCGATCGACTCGTCCAGGCAGTATCTTCCTCAGTCAATGCGGTCTATTAACTCGTTCATTCAGTAGATTCCCTAGTTGATGCAGTCGATCGACTCGTTCAGGCAGACGATAGAGCAACGCTGGTTTGGAACTGACCCCTTGAGTGCAGTCCTGCTACTAAGTAGTTATGCCGCAAGCCCTTGGTGGGGGCGGTACTTGACAGCAATCTGCCAGTATTGGGCACTAAGTCGTTTTGCGGTTGTCGAGAAGGAAATGATTCTCAAAGTCTCTTAGTAAGGGTTAGCAGAGCCTCCCCTTTGGGGAATTGCCATCAAAATATTAAGAAAACCTATCAGTCGGTTTCCACATAGCGCTACACTCTATACCTGACTAAGCCTTTCTATAGAGCCTGTAGCGCCTGATGAACCTAGCCGACATCCTCAAAGACTCGAACTATAAACTGTCGCAGTTTACGACTGCTGAGATTGAGCAATTAGAGAAGGCAATTACCCTGAAGCCGACCAAGGTGATGTTCCCCACACGGTTTGTCTGGTGCGGCAAAAGGCAATTAAGCTGACACCAGAGGAGGCGATTCGACAGTTATATCTACGGGTCTTGACCGATCCGCTTGCATTATCCCCTCGATCGCATTCAGGTTGAGTATGGAGTGAACTTTGGGCGAGAGGTGAAGCGGGCAGACATTGTGGTGATGGACAAAGATCGTCCTAACACGGTTTACATGATTGTGGAGTTGAAGAAGCCAAAGCTGAAGGATGGAAAAGATCAGCTTCGCTCTTACTGCAATGCGACGGGTGCGCCGATCGCCGTTTGGACGAATGGTGATCAAATCTCCTATTACCAGCGCAAAGACCCTAATTATTTTGAAGATATTCCGGGTCTGCCTAATGTCAATCAAACTCTGGCGGATATTCTCCAGATCAAGTTCACGCTAGAAGACTTGATTGCCAATGACAAGTTGGTTAAGGAGAACAAATCGCTCAAGACCTTGATCGAAGAAATGGAAGATGAGGTGCTGGCGAATGCTGGGGTGGATGTGTTTGAGGAATTGTTTAAGCTGATTTTCACCAAGCTCTATGACGAGTGGTATTCCGGGCAGGGCAATCGTCGCAAGACTCGCTCTCTGGAGTTTCGCAATACGGGACAGACGGAAGCTGCCCTCAAGAGCAAGATTCAGGATTTGTTTGATGGGGCGACGAAAAAGTGGGAAGGGGTGTTTAGTGAGGATGCCAAGATTAGCCTTACGCCGTCTCACTTGTCGGTGTGTGTGTCGTCGTTGGAAAACGTGAAGCTATTTAACTCCAACCTGGATGTGATTGATGAAGCGTTTGAGTATTTGATCAATCAGAGCAGCAAGGGGGATAAGGGGCAATATTTCACGCCGCGCTATGTGATTGATATGTGTGTGAAGATGCTTAATCCGCAAGAGAATGAGTACATGATCGACACGGCGGCGGGGTCATCGGGGTTTCCGGTGCATACGATTTTCCATGTGTGGCGGCAGATTTTGGCGGATGAGGGCTTGGAAGCGAGTCATTTGTTTTCGTTGGAAGACAAGCCGCCCCGGTGCAATGAATATGTAGAAGAGAAGGTGTTTGCGATCGACTTTGATGAAAAGGCGGTGCGAGTGGCGCGGACGCTGAATCTGATTGCGGGGGATGGTCAGACGAATGTGCTGCATTTGAACACGCTGGACTATGACCTCTGGAATGAAGTGACGGAACAAGAGGAATGGGATGATGTTTATAATGCTGGGTTCAAACGGCTGAAACGGTTGCGACCAAAAGGGAGTAAAGACTTTCGAGAGTTTCAGTTTGATGTGTTGATGGCGAATCCGCCGTTTGCAGGAGATATTAAGGAACCGCGCATGATTGCCCGCTATGATTTGGCAAAAAAGCCAGATGGGAAATGGCAGACCAAGGTTGGGCGGGACATTTTGTTTATTGAGCGGAATCTGGATTTTTTGAAGCCGGGGGGAAGAATGGCGATCGTGCTTCCCCAAGGACGCTTTAACAATTCATCGGATAAGAGTATTCGAGAGTTTATTGCGTCACGCTGCCGGATTCTGTCAGTAGTGGGGCTGCATGGCAATACATTCAAGCCGCATACAGGCACGAAGACTTCGGTGCTGCTTGTGCAGAAGTGGAATGACGACCCAAAGGCGGGCGCACTCTGCCCTCGACAAGATGACTACAACATCTTTTTTGCGACGATGCGGAAGTCGGGGAAGGATAATTCTGGAGATAAGATCTGGCGAAAAATTCCATCTTCTACTTCACCGCCTGATGACGAACTGAGTGAATTGATGCCACCTTCTCCGATGCAGCGAATGGTGGGCGTAGAAGGCGACTTCTTGCAAGATATTCACGGTCATTTAGTAGTGGATCATGATTTGTATAACCATGAAGGACTGACGGAAGACGGCATTGCGGAAGCGTTCATTGAGTTTGCCAAAAAGGAGAAGCTTAGTTTTTTTGAACCCAGCCCATCCGTGACACCGTTTGATGCTGTCAGGTATCAGCGATTGATGGATGGGCTTGAAGCGGCAGCAGTTAACTTTAGTGAGATTGACTTAGGGGACAGGTTTGATGCGGAATACTTTTGGAAAGACAGTTTGAAAATTCAAGCAACCCTCAAGCAAAGAGAAACTAAGCCACTAAAGAATTTAGGTGATTTTGTCGCTAGTGCATTTTATCCGGCGGCAACTCAGCTTTATGAGTTTGGTGACACGCCTTTCATTAGATGTGTAGATTGCATTAATTATCCCTTGATTACGCAGGATCAGGATGACTTGTTTGAAAGAATACCATTCTCATTTGTTGAAGAAAGTAAAGGAATCAATGTCTTAGAGAAGGGCGATTTAATAATTACAAAGGTTGGTTCACCTTGTCATACAAGTATAGTAGAAGACTATGATTTGGTAGCTCTTTCAAGAACTGTACTAGGAATTAAGAAGATTAGAAATGTAGATCCTTATTACCTGCTTATTTTTCTGAGAAGTCACTTTGGATTTCAACAATTACTTCGACAAAGAGAGTTGACGATTCAGTACCAATTAACGCTTGACCGGGTTAAAAAAGTCAGAATATATAAAGCAAGTCAAGATTTTCAGAACGTTATCAGAAAAGCCGCTCTTAAATACCTGGAACTTATATCAGTCTCGAAAAGCTTATATAGCCAAGCTGAGGATTTGCTGTTGTCGGAGCTTGGCTTGAAGGATTGGCAACCTACCGAAGAAACCGTTGCCGTCAAGAGTTTTGCTGAGTCTTTTTTGTCGAGCGATCGCCTCGACGCTGAGTATTACCAGCCAAAACAGCAAAAAGTAATGGCAATTATGCGTCAATCTGGTCTTTGCATTGCGGATGTTGTCTCACTAGCAAAGCGCAAGTTTCAGCCCGACAAACAAGGCGAATTTAACTATATCGAAATTGGCAATCTCAGCGGAGAAGGCTTTGCGAATAGCGAAATGGTAGCGATGGAAGAAGCCCCCAGTCGAGCGCAGTGGATTGTAAAAACTAACGATGTGATCACATCAACGGTTCGCCCTATCCGCAGACTTTCAGCCTTAATTGAATCCGAGCAGAATAACTACATTTGCTCATCTGGTTTTGCTGTTCTCAAACCAACCAAAATTGAGCCAGAAGTTTTACTAATTTATTTGCGATCGCCCATCGTTTGCGAAATTCTAGATCTTCATACCACTGCCAGTATGTATCCATCAATTTCAACTGAGGATCTGTTAAGTATTCCGATTACCTTACCGGAAGAATCTACTCGTCAGGAAATTACAAAAAAGGTCAGAGAATCCCGCAAAGCGCAGGAGCAATCCAAACAACTGCTGGAAATTGCTAAAACAGGAGTAGAAAAAGCGATCGAAATCGATGAAGCGGCAGCAACAGCTTGGATCAACCAACAACTTGAAGTCTTGGGGGTAACGCTGATATGACCATTACCGCGATCAACCTACAGATGGAAAAAATTGCTGAGTTTTGTGAGCGGTGGCAGGTGACAGAATTTGCTCTATTTGGCTCTATCCTGCGCAACGACTTCCGCCCTGACAGCGACATTGACGTAATGGTGCAATTCCACCCGGACGCTCACCCCACATTCAGCACCCTCGACCAAATGGAAGCCGAGCTAAAAACCATCTTCGATCGAGACGTTGATTTGATCACCCGTCAGGGCATTGAAACCAGCCGCAACTACTTACGCCGTCACGAAATTCTTTCCTCCGCCCAGGTGATTTATGCAACGGGATCTTCAATTCCTGCTTGATATGCTGCAATCTGCAGAGTTGATCTTGACTTACACGGCTCAATGCTCGCAAGCTGAGTTCGTAGCAAATGTGCAGCTTCAAGATTCAGTGATTCGGCGGCTCTTGGTAATTGCCGAAGCCGCCAGACGAGTTTCCGAAACAACACGACAGAACTTGCCCAACATCTCATGGTCGGAAATCAATGGAATGCGAAATCGGCTAGTGCATGAATACGATGATGTCAACCTCAACATCGTTTGGGATGTGATCCAATTAGAGATCCCACCTTTGATTGAGGAGTTAAAGTTGCAAATTCCTCCTGAACGTTAAGGGGAGTTAAGCGGGGGCGGCGATCGCGGCGGCATAACAAATCGTTGCAACGGCGGAATAAAGATGGTTGGTTAGGATACAAAGGTTACTAGCCGCCGCTGAACTCAATCGATAGCTGACGCCATTAGAGCAGTTGACCTCATCCCTAGCAGGCAGTGTTCAATAAATGGATATCAAGGCAGCCATTCCAGCCCAATACCGATGCGATCGTCGCGCCCTTGGCGAGAATTCTGACGTTGAAAATCAGTCGAAAGTCTTAAATGATGGGTCACGGCATACCCAAAAGACAGCCTTGAAAGTCCGATCTCCGAATCACTTCCGGGAGCAACCCAACTTTGGCTCAATGCAACATCTGCTCCGCCGCCTCGCGACAAGACGAATAGAACACGAACCCCTAAAGTTGCGCCGCTTGTCGAGTATCGATCGGTTTCTAAATGACGATAGCCAACCATCGGAGCAACATTAACGTAGCTTCCTAAAGGACGCAAATAGTAGGTTAAGTGGGTGTCGATCGCGCTTTGTCCCTTAAACGTGGTTTGGTAGTTTCCACTTAGCGTTAGTCGAGTTTGACCAATCCTCAGATCTTCAATACCCACAGCTAGTCCTGGATTGGCGTCTGGTGAAAATCGTAAATACCCTAGGCGTAGCCGAGTCCGAAAGCTAGGATCATTCTGAATATCGTCGGCTACGTTTGGAACGTCTTTGAGCCAGCGTTGCAGCACGGGGCTAGTTTGAAGAACGCTAGGATCGAGATCAATCGATGAGGCTTCCTCTCCCAACACCGGACTTGTAAAAACTAGCACTCCCACCCACGCCGCTAACAATCGTTTCATCCCAACTCCGCACTCAGCCGCATTAAATCTAACGAATCATACTGACTGTTGGTGGCTTTATCTAACACATTTTTTAGCAGTGCAGCGTAAAAAAACGGCTCTGCCTTCACAGAGCCGCTATTACCAAGGGGTAACTTGAATCGCTAAAATTAACGGACTTTGCCGTGAGATGAAACCATGTCAATCGGAGCGATCGTATAGAGTCTCAGCAGTTGCCAGCCGTTGGAAACGTAATAGGGCACCTTCCGCAAGGTCTTCACAATTTTGGAACCTTGCTGAGCCGCAATGTTGCTCAATTTCTGATTGTTTTCAACGCAGATTTCCAAGCGCTTGTAGAAATCAGGATGCTGCACATTCAAAATCACGGGAAACACGCGCCCTGCGGTCTCATTGGTCTTTTCAATCACTTCATACTCAAATTCCCGCGTATTCAGACCCAGCGACTCGTAGAAGCCAGAGCGCTGAATATCATTGAGATACATCGTCGCAAACACCGACAGCAAGAAGAACCGACACCACAGTTTCGCTCTCCAGTCGTTCAAGAACTGAGGTTGGGCACGCATCACGGCATCAAAGAAATCGCCGTGGCGGTTTTCGTCTTGGCACCAGTTATCAAAGAATTTGAAAATAGGATAGAGCCGATCTTCAGGGTGCTGATCGAGATGATGGAAAATGGTGATGTAGCGCCAGTAGCCAATCTTTTCAGATAGGTAGGTGGCGTAAAAAATAAACTTTGGCTTGAAGAAGGTGTATTTGCGGCTCTTCGTTAAAAAGCCCAAATCCAGGGAAAGATTGAAGTCTGACAGCGCTTTGTTTAAGAAGCCAGCATGCCGAGCTTCATCTCGTGCCATCAGCCCAAAGCCTTCAGCTAATAGGGGATGGCGGTCTTTGAGCTTGCGCGACAGTTCTTTGTACAGCAAGAAACCTGAAAACTCGGCGGTGCAAGAGCGCTCCAGAAATTCCACAAACATTTTGCGGGTTTCGCCATCAATGTGATCCCAGGATTGCTCGAACTCGGCATCCCGCACAAAGTGATGACGGTTGTAGTCGATGCGAAACTCTTCTAGAAGCGCCTGAAGCTCATCTTCGTTGAGGGATAGATCCATTTGCGCCATTTCTTCAAAGTCGGTGGTGTAAAACCGAGGCGTCAGAATGGTTTCTTTTGCCGGAACTTTGATTCCGGGGCGCAGTTCTTCAAAGCTAGGTTTTTTAAGAGAATCTACCATGAGTTATCGTTCCTCTGGAATGGCGCGAAGCGCTAATCGCGGCTTGAATAACAGAACCTGTCCGGCGTGGGGCGATGACGCCACTAGCATCCCGGAGTCGGCATTACGCCCTTTAGTCTACCAAGCTTACTGCGACAGAAATTCCGAGATCGCGTTAAGACTTGCAACAGATGTTTACAGTTTGCAATAAAAAGGCGATTCAAGTGCGATCGCACTCGTCTTGTTGCTAGAGTTTCTAGCCGATCTCGTGCAAAGTTTTTATCATGATCGATAGTCGTCTCTTGCGTCACCAAGAATCTATGAACAAAGTTGGTACTACGTATGTTCTATGGTTAGGAGGGCTGCTGGGCTTTGCAGGGCTGCATCGCTTGTATAATGGCGAAGTCCGAACGGGGCTGCTTTGGCTCTTCACTTGGGGATTGTTTGGAGTCGGTCAATTAGCCGACTTGATCTTGATTCCAAAAATGGTGGAGTCGCACAATGCTCGGCTGAGCAGTGGGCAGGGAAATGCAGCGCAGATTCAGACCATCGAGATCAGTGCTCCAGCAAGTTCGGGGCGCTTGGGTTCAAATTTTGCTCACCAGCAGGTGATTATTGCTTTACTCAAAGCCGCAGATGCACGAGGAGGAAAGCTTTCAGTTACGCAAGGAGTGATGGCAACCGGAATTGGCTTTGCCGATATAGAAGCGTTGCTGAGCGATATGCTGAAGAGTGGCTATGTCGAGGTCAGCAACGATCCCGACACTGGGGTTATTTTATACGAGTTCAAAGAATTATCGTAATTTAGCTCAACCCCTGTGGTTGTCACTATCAGTAGCTCACCTATTTTGGAATATTTCAAACCTGCGATCGCGCGGGGTAACCTATTCCCTGGGTGACTCCTGAGATGGTGGCTCCCTCCTTGCCCAAGAGAGAGGTTGGGTCACAGCAACCTGTCCCTAATTTCTCGTCAGCCATTTCTGACCATTGAGGCGCTGAACGGCTCCATACACGAGCAGATCTAACGTGACTCGGCGTTCATCAATCAAAAACGATTCCATCGTGCTAAAGCGATCGCTCTCTGCACACGAAAACCCTTTTAGCCCATTAATGCTTTCATCAAAGAAAAAGATATTAAACTCCCGTCGTTGGGCGGGGTGCGGTTGCCACTTGCCAACAATTTGCCAGCATTCGTCAGCCTGAGCATAGCCTTTAATCGGAATTTTTTCCTTCTCAAAGGAGAGATCGAGCGGCGTCACTCCCATGGTTTCCAACCCTTTTTTGAGTGCTGGCAGATAATGTTGCCGAATAAACTCTGTAAACGGCTTGTCTTCAAGGGCAGGGGGCTTTTCCTTCTTAGCCTTAGCCGCAGGCTTTTCATCCTGTACCGGCGCTTTTGCAGCTTTTGCTTTGGCAGCAGGCTTCTCCCCTTCCGCCGTTTTCTCCGCCGTCTCGACCGCCGCTTTTACCGCTTTGTCGGATGGAGAAGCGGGTTTTGTGGTTTTCGCAACTTTCGGAACCGTTGCGTTAGGATTGTCCTCAGCATTTACAGCGTTGGGATCAGGCGCATTCGCAGTTGGAATATCGGTAGTGGCAGGGTCGCCTGTGCGGGTGATATGGTCATCTACGACCTCTGGAGCCATCTGATCGGCGGTTGTAGGCGGTTTGGTTTCCGCGTCGTTTTTGCGCTTGGTCTCTTCGTCTGGCATAGCTCACAATCCTCTGCTTGAGCAACTCGATTTAATGATAGCGGACTGTGGGAGTCTAGGGTATGGGGTATGGGAATGGGCGAGTTTGAGTTAAAAGTCGCGATCGCGGGTCAAGGCTATCCAATTTTGTGCTTGCATGGGCATCCCGGATCGGGGCGGAGTATGCGGGTATTTACCGAGCATCTTGCTCAAAACTTTCAAACTCTTTCGCCTGATCTGCGGGGCTACGGTCAGAGCAAAACCCGGCAAGATTTTACGATGACAGATCATTTGAGCGATTTAGAGCGGTTGCTGGATCGCTACTCCCTCGATCGCTGCCTGCTTTTGGGGTGGTCGTTGGGGGGAATTTTGGCGCTAGAGTTGGCAGTCAAACATCCAGAACGATTTAGTGGGCTAATTTTAGTGGCGACGGCAGGGCGTCCGTGGAGCAACCACCCGCCCGTGAGCTTGCAAGATAACGTGTATACCGGGATCGCCGCAATGCTAAACCTGGTCAAGCCGGGATGGGAGTGGAATATCGAAACGTTTGCCAAGCGATCGCTGTTTCGCTACTTGATTCAACAACACACCCCCGCCGCCTATCACTACATTGCAAGCGATGCGGTCTATGCGTTTGCCAACACCTCACCCGCCGCAAACCGGGCGTTGACTCAGGCAATGCGAGAAGGCTACACGCACGTTCAGGGCTATGAGAAGATTGGATGCCCGTGCTTGATGCTGGCAGGAGAAGCCGATCGACACATCAGCGCAATTTCCAGTTTGGAAACGGCAGACGCTATTCCCAACTGCGAATCGAAAGTTTACCCCAACACCGCCCATCTGCTTCCATGGGAAATTCCTGCCCAACTTTTGAGCGACATTGATCAGTGGTTAGCGCAGCATCCTGAGACTGTTGCCGCAAAGCGAAACAACGCTGGCGGAACCGCAGAACCATCGGCGGGTTAAGACCTCCTTTCTCATCCCTTCCGGGCTTAAAATTGGTTGCTCAAGACTCCCAGCTTGACTCGATCGCTTTTGTCGTCATACACCGTCAAATTCTTAGGCTTGCAGCGCATCACCCTAACCGCAATATTTTGTGCCCCTTCATGCTCTAAGTCCTCCACATATCCGCCCTGGCTTGAGGCGGCCGAGGCTTTATCTAAAAAAGGACCAAAAAAGTAGGTGCAGCGCGGGTTTTCTGTTTTGATTTCAACCCACCAAGCAAGCGCGATCGCATCTAAAAGGCTTGTCAAAAACTCGTTCATAAGTCAAATGCCACTACATTAAAGAACTGCTTGTGAATGGTTTGGTCAAATCCATCTTGCGTTCCACATGAATGAATTTTGCCCAAAAATTTTCTCTTCTACTGTGACCTACAAACCAAAATGCAAGCACAGATTTCTTTATACTGCCTTGCATTTCGTTTTGCAATCACACTTGTGTCTAAATTATGCAGGGATCGCATTGGGGATCATGTTGCTTTGACTGTATCAAGGTGAATCGTACTGATCCAACGTTGCCGAAATACTTCGTAGAGCGCCATACCAGCGGCAACGGAAGCATTGAGGCTAGGAGTCTCACCTTGTAAGGGGATAGACACTAGGATATCGCAACTTTTCTGAGTGAGAAGATTAAGTCCTTCGCCTTCAGCACCAATCACCAAAACAGTGGCTTTAGCAAATTTCACGGTGTGAACGGGCTGACTGGTTTCCGCGGCGGTTCCATAGATCCAAAATCCAGCGGCTTTGAGATCGTCAAGCGCACGAGCAAGGTTCACCACTCGTGCGATCGGTAGCTTATCCAACGCGCCTGCCGCGACTTTCATCACGGTTGAGGTAACGCCCACCGCCCGACGCTGAGGAATGACAAGCCCCTGCGCTCCTAGGGCTTCAGCAGTACGAATAATGGCTCCCAAATTGTGGGGATCGGTAATGCCATCGGCAGCAATAATGATGGGCTGATCGGTAGCCGCTTTTGCTTGTGCGATCAGGTCGCCAATCTCAAGATATTCGTGGGCTGCCACTTGCGCTGCGATCCCCTGATGGTTAGCACGATGGGTAATTTGATCTAGTCGCTGCGGTGACACTTCATCAATCACCGAACCGTTGGCTTTTGCCTCATTCAGCAATCCATGAAAGCGGCTGTCATAGCGGAGTCTAGAGGTGACCCAGATTTTGTTGAGCGTGCGATCGCCCTCTAACGCAGATAATAAGGTGTGCCGTCCGTAGAGCAAATCAGGAGCTTCCTCTTCAAAGGGCGACCCAATTTCAGCATCTAAAGCGCGATCGTAGTCTCGATTGTTGACTCCACTAAAAGAGGCAGGACGACGCTCATACTTCCCATCGCGGAACGACGATCGCTCAGGTTTACCAAATCGCTGCTCTCCAGAACTCGATCGCTCATCGCGCCCTTCAAACCGATGCTCTTTCGCACCCGCGCGATCGTCGCGATCAAATCGTTTTCCACCCTCAAATCGCCGCTCTCCTGATCCCCCAGAGCGCGGTTCAGGACGAGGACTCCGCTTCTCGTAGCCGCCACCACTACCTGAATCGAAACGCCGCTCTCTTGCACCCGCGCGATCGTCACGTTTGCCTTGATCGCCGCCTTCGCGCCCTTCAAACCGCCGCTCTCCTGATCCCCCAGAGCGCGGTTCAGGACGAGGACTCCGCTTCTCATAGCCGCCACCACTGTGATCAAACCGTTGCTTTTTTGCACCTGCGCGATCGTCGCGTTTGCCTTGGTAGCCGCCTTCGCGCCCTTCAAACCGCCGCTCTTTTTGACCCCCCTGAGGGCGGGAATCGCGATCGTATCTACCCGTCTCTGGGGCATCGTATTTGCCCGTGTCATAGCGCTTTTTCGGGCTTTCTCGACGAGAATCCCGCTCTCCTTGATATCTGCTAGGCGCATCAGAGCGATCGTCGCGTTCTGGGGCATCTCCGTCAAACCGTCTGCGGCGCAGGGTTGGCGAATTGGGCCGTGAACCTCCCGTGATCGGTCGCTTGCCCTTAAATCTAGGTTTCTTACCTGACCGATTGGGGGAGCTAAAGTTACGCTTCTCGGTAGCCATAATATTTTTCCTGACGGAGTGAGTAATCGATCAATGGTGAAAACTAAATGAAAGCAAAGGGCAAGCGCTGAACTAAAGATGCCGAATCTCAAAATTGCAAGATATCGATTCTAGCGCTTAATTCCTTTCCACCGGTTACCCCTTTATCTCTTCATCCAACTTCAGGGCGTTGAGTAGCTCTAGCAGGCGGGTTGGATTGGTGAGGTAAAGGTAGCCCATCAACGCTTCAAGGCTAGTAGCTTGCTGATAAATTTCTGGATCAAGTCGCTTGGGACGATTGGAAGCGGCATTGCGACCTCGTTTGAGAATGCCCTGCTCGCTCTCGCTTAAGAGTGGCAGGAGCGATCGCAGATGTTCGGCTTGCTGCTCGGCTCTCACCTGAGCAACGACCTGACGATGATAGGTATCAGAGCGTTTTGGAGGCAACAAAAAGTGGCGACGAACATACAGTTCATAAACGGCATCGCCCAAATAGGCTAAGGCAGCAGGGGCAAGGCGCTGAACCTGAGCAGAGGTTACATCGCCTTCATAGGGTAGCGCGATGCCATCGCTCAGAGGAGACAGATCGTTAGAGATCACTGATTTTCTCTAAGGCACTCATAGAATAGTTTGCATCCAACAGTCCACCTCCAACAGTCCACATCCAAACGTTCACCAGACCAGTTGATGCGATCGCGCATAGGGAAAGGATCGCATCACTCAAGTTGTGAAAAAACCAAAATCGTGAAAAAACCGACTATCTAATAAAAGATAGCGGCTTTTCGGATTGGCGATGAACTTAGGCAGACTTGATATTCTCGATCGCTACATCCACTGAGGGTTGCAACGCCAAGAATTTTTCTAATCGCACTAATTTAACGGTCTGTGTCACCCGCGGATTGGTGACAATTTGCAATGTGCCATTGGCAGACTGAGCCTTCTTCGCAATCTGCACGAGTGCGCCGAGTCCCGAACTATCAATAAAGTCGATAGTAGACAGATCGAGTACAACGTTCCTTGGACCGTCGTCCACACATTTCGACAGAACTTTGCGGAAGGTTGGCTCGGAAAACGCATCCAACAGACCAGTGAGGCGAAACAATTGGTAATTATCCCTAACTTCTCGTGTGCCTCGTAAACTAACCGTTAGGGTAAGTTGCTCAGGAATGGCTCCCTCCTAGCGATGACATGAAATCGGTGAATTTGAGGCTTAAGTATACACTCTCGCAGAGACCTTGGCTACTGCTTGGGAGGGAAATCAGCCAGAGGGTTGGGCAGTAGACGATGGTTAGGCTGTTATTTGCGGTCGCGCATCGCTTTGACGAAGTTTTCAAACAGATAATCGGCATCGTGAGGACCGGGACTCGCTTCCGGGTGGTACTGAACCGAGAACATCGGCAGGGTTTTGTGACGCAGACCAGCGATCGTATGATCGTTGAGATTAAGATGAGTCACTTCTACCAAAGCATCGGAGAGCGAATCGGCAGCGATCGCAAACCCATGATTTTGGCTGGTGATCTCAATTTTTTGCCGAAGTCCCGCTGGGTGGTTTAGCCCCCGATGCCCAAACTTGAGCTTAAACGTGTCTGCTCCTAGGGATAGCCCCAAAATCTGGTGTCCCATACAGATACCAAATACCGGCTTTTGCGCCTCTAGCAGCGCTTTCGTCGTGGCGATGCCTTCTATGTTTGCCGCCGGATCGCCGGGTCCGTTTGACAAGAAAATGCCATCCGGATTGTGCTTCAAGATCTCGTCAGCAGGCGTATCTACTGGCACCACAATCACCCGACAGCCATAGCTTGCCAGGCGGCGGAGAATATTTCGCTTGATGCCAAAGTCGATCGCCACGACCGTCAGCAGTTCCGCACCGTTTGCCAGTGCCGATGGGCTAAATTCCCATTCTTTATCTGTCCCTTCCGACCATTCATACACCTCTAGCGTCGTCACTTCTTTTACCAAGTTCAGCCCTGCCATGCTGGGCGCATCTTGAACCTGCTCTAACAACTCTGAGGGATCAAGCACGTCGGTTGAAATCGCGCCGTTCATAGCTCCTACTGACCGGAGTTTGCGGGTCAGAGAACGGGTATCGATGCCGTAAATACCGACGACATTATGTTGCTTTAGATAATCGGGCAACGATTGGGTAGAGCGCCAGTTACTCGGACGATCGCAGATGTTGCGAGCGATCGCGCCCTTCGCATGGGGCACATTCGATTCTTCATCCTCTAGGTTGACACCGGTATTGCCCAATTCTGGATAGGTAAACGTGATAATTTGCCCCCGGTAACTTGGATCGGTCAACACTTCCTGATAGCCCGTCATGCCCGTATTGAACACAACTTCTCCGATGGTGGTTCCTGTAGCGCCAAACGAAAAGCCTGAATAGGTCGTACCATCTGCTAGAACGAGTAAGGCAGGTTGAACGGCAGTGAGAGACATAGCACAAAAGTTGCGATAAATTCTCCTCATTATTCCACGAGTCTTTGGATTTGCGGGGCAGCGCCAGCAGTTATTTTGAGAAGAGGAGTGCCATCAAGCCGTGGGCGATCGTGTGATGCGGTTCTCCTGGTTTTTGGAACCCTAGGGAAAGCGCAGATCGGTTCTGCTTCTCCTCCCTATCCTGCTTTACCCATGCCTAAGTCTTCCGGTGCACTGTTGTTTGCGATCGCAGGCGTTTTTGCCTTGGGCAGCGTTGCGTGTAGTCGTCTGGTTACTTCTGCCAAGCCCAAGGCGGTGATGTCCACCGGCTCGCCCACCGCGCAACCAACGCCCACCGCGCCAGAGACGCTGCAAGACGAAAGCTACCGACTGGCACTCGATCGAGCAGATAGCGCCAGCAGCATTACCGAATCGGCTCAGTCGCCCGAAGATTGGGAATTGGTCATCGGGCGGTGGCAACAAGCGATCGCCCTGTTGAAACAAGTGCCGCCGCATGATCCCAATAAAAAATTTGCCCTCCAAAAGTTGCGGGATTATCAGCGCAATCTTGCGATCGCCCAGGGTCGAGCAAAGGGCATGGGCACCGACAAGATTAAGGTTATCGATCCCGGCTTTAGTATCGATGAGCCACTGGACAAAACTCAATTAACGCCCTCCTACAGCGCTGGAGACGCGGTTTATCGCGTCAAGATCAAATATCGTAAGCACCGGATTCCCGTGATCGATGTGATTTTTAATGGCAGTCAACGTTACGAAATGATGGTAGACACAGGCGCATCCAACACCATGATCAACGAAGAGATGGCAGAACGGTTAGGCGTCAAAATAGTCGGCACCAGCAAAGCCCAAACTGCCGCAGGCGTAACAGACGTAAACATCGGCTTTCTTAACTCGATCTCGGTTGGCAACAACACGATCGTGGATGTGCCCGTCTCGATTGGACCACTTGAGGTAGGGCTGCTGGGTCACGATTTGTTTGGCGATTGCGATCTGTCGATCAAGCGGGATGTGGTGGAGTTTTCCCAATGTCAAAAGAACAAATAATCCGAGCGACGGTTCATCCAGGCATAGGCGCGATCGCTTGAGCGAGATTCACCTGATTTGCACAAGATTTGGCTTGTTGATAGTCGGTAATATTCGAGAGCGTTGTTTCAGCAATGTTTTGCAGCGCCTCTTTCGTAAAAAATGCTTGATGAGCCGTGATCAATACATTGGGAAAGGTCAACAATCGCTCAAATACGTCATCTTGGATCACCTGATCCGACAAGTCTTCAAAAAACAAATCCGATTCTTGTTCATAAACATCCAACGCCAGCGACCCAATTTTCTGAGACTTCAATCCCTGAATCACCGCTTCTGTATGAATCAACGCACCCCGACTAGTATTGATTAACATCACTCCCCTTTTCATCTGGGCAATCGAGTCTTGATTGACTAAATAGTGCGTCTCAGGCGTCAACGGACAATGCAGCGTAACAATATCAGCGTCAGCGAAAAGCTTCACCAGGTCAACATATTTCGCCCCTACCGCCTCACAGGCAGGGTTGGGAGCGACATCATAGGCAAGAATTTGGCAGCCAAAGCCGTGCAGAATGGTTGCGACGATTTGTCCGATCTTCCCCGTGCCAACAATGCCGATGGTGCGATCGTGCACATCAAATCCCAGCAGCCCATCCAGGGAAAAATTTCCTTCTCGAACCCGATTATAGGCGCGATGAATTTTGCGATTGAGGGTCAGCATTAGCCCCACGGTATGCTCGGCTACGGCATAGGGCGAATAAGCAGGAACCCGCGCGATCGTCATCCCCAATTTTGCAGCGGCTTTCAAATCCACATTGTTGAACCCTGCACAGCGCAACGCAATCAGCCGAGTTCCATGACCCGCAAGAACTTCTAAAACATGGGCATCTAGCTGATCATTAACAAACACACAAACCGCTAAAAACCCTTTCGCCAGAAGGGCAGTTTCTCGGCTGAGGCGGGGTTCTAGAAAAACCAATTCGTGCTCATGATCGTAGTTTGCAGCGATTAGAAACTGGCGATCGTAGGATTTGGTGCTAAAGACAGCAACTTTCATAGCGGCAAGAGAAGGTAGTGAAGACTGGTGCTGAGGCTAGCTGCACCTGAGCAAAGATTCAAGGGAGCGCTATTCATCTCGACCAAACCAGAACGCAGCAGAGGTTGAAAAAGCCGCAACACCCCAATCAGCCTTGACCCAGACTGCCATAGCCTCTGGCTACTTTAAGAATGCTACCAGTTGCTCTAGCTTCTCCCACGCTGCGCCAGAAGCGAGAATGTCATGGGCGTGAGTGATCCCTTGCTCGTAAGACGTAACCGCCTCGCCAACATGCAGCGCCAATGCTGCGTTTAGCGCCACGACATCTCGCTGGGCAGGGGTTCCCTTCCCTTGCAAAACCTGCTTCAAGATAGCTGCATTTGTTTTCACATCTCCGCCCTTAAGGGCCTCTAGCGAGGCAGAAACAAGCCCCAGCTTTTGGGGATCAAAAGTTGTACGATGAATCTGCTGATCTGATAAAACTGCCAAATCGGTCAAATCGCCCAGACCTGCCTCATCTAGCCGTTCTCTGCCGTGCAGCACGATCGCGTTTTTTACACCCAGTTGCTGGAGTGCTCCCGCGATCGCATCTAGCAACTCTGCATTAAACACGCCGATTACCTGCCCAGTTGGGCGCAATGGGTTGACCAACGGACCTAGTAAATTAAACACAGTTCGCACTTTTAGCTGCTGACGAAGCGGCGCAACGGTTTTCAGTGCCGGATGCCAGCCCGGCGCAAACAAAAATGTGATGCCAACAGCAGCGATCGCGGCTCGAATTTTTTCCGGCGGGGCAGCTAACTGAATCCCCAATTCCTCCAAAACATCCGCCGACCCAACCTGACTTGATGCCGATCGATTGCCATGTTTCGCCACCTGCACTCCCGCTGCTGCCGCCACAAACGCAACCGCCGTCGAGATGTTGAACGTAGACGCGCCATCGCCGCCAGTGCCGCAGGTGTCAATTAGGGGTGCAAGGTGTGGCGTGTCAGCGATAGGAGAAGCAGCTTGAGCCTGAAGGACTCGCGCCATTCCTGCTAGCTCAGATGCCGACACGCGTTTGGTTTGCAGCGCCATCAGAATTGCCCCCGACAGCGCCGGGGGAATGGCGTCTGTCAGCCAGCCTTCCATCAAGGATGCAGCTTGCTCAATTGACAACGATTCGCGATCGAGTAATTGTTGCAGTAGCGTTGACCAATTTAATAAATCTTTAGAACTTGTTAAATTTGTACTTAAGGAAGAAGATTGGATCATAATCTGAATCACGATCAATATATCGAAGAGGTTGCCTGAGTAAACAATCTACATTACTCTGATGTCATAGTCATGCATTCAGGGCAGCCATTCGCGTTTATAGGTCAGGGCTTCATTGCTCTGTAGTCACCACTCAAACGAATGGTTTCGGTTCTGTACGTTGCGGTGTGGCTTAACAACTTAGAGCTTGGAAAGCTGACTCAAGTGCTGGGCTTGGATGTACCAGAGCGTAGACGAGGCAAGCGCGACAGGTGGTTGATTCAGTACATGTGTGCCTCTAAAGCACTCTTGAGCTAGTTGCTCTGGTGTGCTGTTTTAACCTCTATTGTGCAGCGAAGGGGATGGTTGGCTGTGCGGAACGTGAACCCGGTGGATGATGCTCTGAAGTTAATTGTGCAACCCAGTGATGGGGAGTCTCATCTTGCTTTATATCAGTTGGGATTCGGGAAGGTGCCGATGGCTCCTCAACTGCTGTATTGCCATGTAAACGAGACTGAGGTGTCAGAGCTATTTCTTAAAATTAGTCGCTATTTGCCAGAAGATAGGCAGTGTCATTCTCGGTTTATTTTGACGCGATCGCCGCTTGATTCTAAGGTTTTTCTACTGGAATTTCTCAACGCTCAGTCGTTGCGAGATCTGACGCTACTCATTGAACATGCCTGGTTTTTACAAGTCTTGACTCAGCAAGGGTTGTTTTTTAATTTTCAGCCAATCGTGCATCTTGCCTCAGAACGCATTGTTGCCCATGAGTGCCTAGCAAGAGCACAGGGAGCGCGAGGAGAAGAATTTAGCGGTCAGCAACTGATCAATGCGGCATTGCAGATGAACATGACCCACGAGTTTGACGATGCAGCACGAACGGCTTGCTTGGAGGCGTTAGGGAAAGTATGCCAGCAGTTTGCCGGATCAGACCCACAACCCACCTTTTTTATTAATGTTTTGCCCAATGCGATCGCCCAAAATCCAACTTCCCTCAAAGAAAATTGCCAACAGGTGCTCAATCTAGGGTTGCGTCCCGAACAAATCGTGTTTGAACTGACCGAGGTAGAAGCGTTGGGAGACCACCCAGAACTGCCCCGACTGATTCAGCAAGTTCGAGATTGGGGGTTTGGTTTAGCGCTAGATGATTTGGGGAGCAATGTCGCGATTGATCACTACTGCACCGAGTTTCGCCCAGATGTTATCAAACTCGACCGCCGATTGGTTCATCAATGTAGCCGCTACCCATTGAAACAGGTGATGGTTCGCAGTTTGCTGCAATTTGCCCATGAGCTAGGAATTTTGGTGCTAGCAGAAGGCTTAGAATTGCTAGAAGATATTCGGTTTTGCCGCGATATCGGAGTCGATCTAGGACAAGGATTTGGGTTGGGAATGCCCAAACTTGCCCCTTGGGAAAAGCCTGTTCAAATAAAGCCTGCGATCGCTTGCTAAAACCATCCGATCTCTCCTTCTTCTCCCGAAAGCCAGAGATTTTAAGCCTCTGTAAGGTGGTCAGAAAAATAGGGTGGTCAGAAAAATAGGGTGGTCAGAAAAATAGGGTGGTCAGAAAAATAGGGTGGTCAGAAAAATGGTGATAAGCTTGTTCATCGTCCATCGTGCCGCATCCTTATGAAGCTTGAGTTTGTCCCGGTTGAAGAGTTTTATTTTGCCCTAACGCTTGTGGTTCGCACGTTAGAAGATATTTCTACACCAGGACTTGCTGACCAAGTTCACAGCAAGCTAGAACACTTATACGGGCAAGCTTCTACCGTAGCGGCGGCAAGCCAGAACACCTTCAGCTATGTGTTTCGGGTGCTGGAGTATGACCACTCTCTAGCACCTCAACTAGTGGTGTCGATCTCAGATTGGCAAGGGAAGTTACGCCTCAGCAGTGACTACGGCTGGACACTAGACTCAGAGCGTAAACCTATTCGCACTAATGGCTTCGAGCAGCGCTCTGAATTTGCACAGGATCTACGATCGCACCTCACCCAACTCTTAGGCATCACAATCGAACAGCAGTCTACCAGCACACCATAAACTCAAAGAGGCAAATTTTTCGATGAAACCTGCCCCTCTAATTGAATCCTCTAACTGAATAAAGTCGCATTAAGTATCTGCTGGTTGAGACATTAGTGTTAGTATAAAGTCGTTCGTGCTTATTCATAGGTTACAAAAACGTTGAAATCGTTCTCGTTTGCTGGATACCCTTGGCGTCCGCTTTGGTATCTGGAAATGAAGCTAAAGCGAAAGCGCCAGTGTGATCCTGCACTTTCTTGGGCAGACCGCTGTGAAGCGCCCAGTATGAACTGACCGATCTGTAACTTTAGGTTCGCAGTCACCCGTTGTTACGCTTTGTGATTGATAGATTTGCGAACTGGGTCGGTCGAGTTCTCCGCAGAGAGAATTTTGAAAATTGAATAGTGTGACTGGATGGTGATCTGCGGTCTGGGCGACGAGGTTTAGATGCCGATCGCAAATATGCCGTCTTGAGTTCCGAGCAGCGATCGAGGGTTTGTAGATCGGTTTCCTAGCTAGGACCCTTCGTGCACTGGAGCGATCGCAGTTTGGCGGGGTCTTGTTGAGAACGCGGTCTTCTCCGCCCTTGTTCTGAAGGGTTGCTTCTGGTGTCATGCTGAGGGGCTTTTTTGCCAATTCTCAAGCTATAGAGTACAGAGATCTTCTGCCTATCCTCAGTCAGTTGACTGATTTCTACTGTTCTAAACCTCACTTTATGCGTTTTAATCTCTCTGGAGTGCAACAATGTCCAAACTTCTTAGTCACAAAATTACACCCTCCCCCATGCCTGCTGAGATCAGTGTTGTAGATCTGATCGATGGGTATTTCACTGCCTATAACTCAGCACGGTTGCGAGAAGCGTGCCATCTGCTGAGCCGCGAAGTCATGCAAGAAGGCGTGACCGTAGGATTGAGCCTATCGGGTGCGATGACGCCTGCTGGGTTTGGCACATCGGTGCTGGCTCCCTTGATGCGAAATGGGTTTGTAGATTGGATTATCAGCACAGGAGCCAATCTGTATCATGACCTGCACTATGGATTAGGGTTGGATCTGTATGCTAGCAATCCGTTTGTGGATGACGTGAAACTCCGCCAAGAAGGACGGATTCGGATTTACGACATCGTTTTTGAGTACGATGTGCTGCTGGGCACAGACGCCTTCATCCGAGAAATTATCAAGGCAGAACCGTTTCAAAAGCGCATGGGAACCGCAGAGTTTCACTACCTGCTCGGAAAGTATGTGCATGAGGTGGAGCAGCGATTGGGGGTAAAACATGCCTCTTTGCTGGCAGCAGCTTATGAGTGCGGCGTGCCGATCTATACCTCGTCTCCGGGAGATAGCTCGATTGGGATGAACTTAGCAGCCATGGCGCTAGAAGGGTCGGCGCTGCAAATCGATCCGTTGGTGGACGTCAACGAAACCGCCGCGATCGCGTATGCGGCTCGTGAGTCTGGCATCCCGGAGGTAGAGGGGAAGAGTGCAGCGCTGATCATTGGCGGCGGCAGCCCTAAAAACTTTCTGCTGCAAACTCAGCCCCAGTTACATGAGGTGTTGGGTTTAGAAGAACGGGGACACGATTTCTTCATTCAAGTGACGGATGCACGCCCTGATACGGGGGGTCTTTCGGGGGCAACACCCACGGAAGCTGTGAGTTGGGGAAAGGTTGATCCTGATGAATTGCCCGATACGATCGTGTGTTACACCGACAGTACGATCGCCCTACCGATTATCACTGCCTATGTGATAAATCAATGCGCGCCGCGATCGCTCAAACGCCTTTATGAGCGGCGCGGTGACATGATGGCAAAACTCAAGGCTGATTATGAAGCCGCAAAGTTACAGCCGGCTCATCCTGTCACAGAACCCGTTTCTGTCGTTACCAAGGTCGAACGTCAACCCGTAGCAACCTATCCTTGCGGCACTCCTATTCGGAATGGTCGTCATTCATAAGAGTCGCTAGTTTCCGGTTAGGCAGGCTGAAATGCCTGCTTTTTTTGTGGGTTTAGGGTTGCGATTGACCGGGAACCGGATTAGCAGGAGCCTGATTGGGCAACGGATCTGACTGACCAGGGATCGACTGATTTTGATTGGGCAAAGGGGCTAACTGACCAGGGATCGACTGATTTTGATTGGGATCAGTAGGCACAGGTTGCAGCCCGTTTGGATTGATAGGACTAGCAGGCGATCCCGGTAATCCTGGTGCTGGGATCAACGGAGATTGAGACCCTGGCGCGGTTGGATCTGGGGACTGCCCAGGCACTTGAGTTGTCGGCTCGGTGGCAAGAGCGACGCGATCGCCACCCACGGCTCTTAAAATATCTAGCACCTGAATCACATCGTTATAAAACGCGGTCTGGGATGCCCGCAGAACCAGCAGCCCATCGGGTCGTTGATCGTTGTAATTCTTGACGACTTGAAAAAGCTGAGCGCGATTGATCAGTTGGGTATCGACAAAGGTTTGCCCTGTCGAGTCGATCGTCACAACCAGCGTTTCTCGCATTTGCACGTTGCTAGTGCTGGCTCTGGGCAAATCTAGATTAATACCTTGCTGACGGGTTAGCTGCAACGCCGCCAGAATGAAAAAGGTGAGGATGCAGAAAATCACGTCGATGAGCGGAATAATCTGAATCTGGGCATCATCGCCGGACGAGTCAAAATTGATTTTCATGGTGAGGTAGGGAAATGAGCGATCTGATCGAGCTTAGCGACGCTAATCAAGCTGATTGGAAAAATTTTTGTCGTGCTGAACTTGCCATTTCTGACGGTAAAGCACTTCTAATTCGTTGCCTGTGCGCCGGAAAATCTTAGCCTGATTAAAAATTAGACCCTGAAAGATGCGATAAAAGGAAGCAGCAAAAATGGCGACAACTAGACCCGTTGCCGTACTAATCAGCGCTTCTCCAATTCCTGTTGTGACGCCAGTAGTTGACGCAGTGCCGATGTCGCCGATGCGGATCGATCCCAGCGAAATGATCAGACCAATCACCGTTCCCAACAGACCGAGGAGCGGGGCGAGGGCAATGACAGCTTCCAAAATTTTGTCCCCCCGGCGCATGGATGCGATTTCTTCATCTGCCGTAGACTCTAGCGCAAGGCGAAACAGTTCGGGATCGGGATCTTGCAGCCGCATGGGCGAGTAGAGAAACCGACCGATCGGCTGGTCATAGGATTGCCGAGCGATTTCTGTAGCAGCGATCCAGTCTCGCTTTGAGGTATCAAGAATGCGGTTGGCGACTTCTTTTTCTTTATTGAGGACATTGAACCAGAACCACGATCGCTCAATAACTGCTGTAAGCGCCAAGATCGACAGCAGCAAGAGGGGAAGCATACTCACCCCGCCTTTCTGGAACAGTTCTACGATATTCATTGATCTTCTCCTTCCATACCTGCCTCACCCCGCGTGCTGGGTTTGCAACTTCAAAACAGAAGCATACCAAATTTGCAGATCCCCTAACCTTTTGACTGAAGGGTTAATGACATCTTGGGCTGAGAACCGAGTACACAGTTCAGATTTAGGGTTTAGGGTGAGAGTCTTAGGGTGAGAGCCGAGCTTTTTTTAGCCGGTTGGTTTCATACCACTCTGCAATTTCTGGAACCCAGGCTTTGAAATGATCCCAGCTTGACTCACAGAGCTTTTGAGCTTCAAGTTGGGCATCTGCTTTCCAGCGCAGATCTAAAAGGTGCATCAGCGATCGCACGTTGGCAGACATCACCCAATGCTGTCGCACGTCGAAGGGAATCAAGCCTCGCGCATGTTCTTCTGAAAAGCCTTGCCCAATGCGCAATTGGTAGCGTTTGCATGCCTCTAGACACCACTCAATATCTTGCTGACGCTGTTCGGGGGTGTATTCGTATTTTTTGCCTTGGCGATCGCTATACAAGCCTAACGGGCGTAAGTAGAACACCTCCTCAACGTCGCGCTTACCTTCGACAACATCGATAACGCGCTGCCCGGTATAACGGAAAGACTGAACATCAAACGAGATGCCTACCCGATGCGTCCGAATCTGCTGCATGGTGCTGTGGGGAAACCAGCCACAGTTGAGGACAATCTGAGGATGCTCCAACGGGCCGTAGTGCCCTCGATTGCCTGCCAGCAGGTGTTTGATGATCATCTCCCCGGCTTTACGCTCGTCGGGGAAGTGATGGCGATCGTCCCACACAAAGCCCTCTGCATAATCCTGGTGCATGGCAGCGTAGATGGTTTGTTGAGGGTTGGGCGTTTGGGAGATAACTTCGACTTGAAAGCGATCCATAAGTTGAGCGGCGGCAGCGGTGAGCTTTGTGGGATAGAGGGTTTGAAACTAGGTAGAATACCTCGAATTGCTCGGAAACGGTAGAGTCAATCCTTTAAGTTTTTTGTCACGATCGCGAACAAAATCGATTAAGCTAGCTGACAGCACCCTGTCGTTTTTCAAGTCTTATCTTATTGTGCCAAGACGCTTTTCTCTCCTGTCTGCCTGCCTCGCGCTTGGGTTTTGGGCGGTTGCCCATCCTGCATCCGCGCAGCTTGTGCCTCACCTCCCCCAGGTTGATCTCAATAAGCTAGAGCAACAAGGTTTAGGATTATTGCAAGAGGCGACGCAGCTTGCTCAGTTCCAGCAATTTCCATTGGCGTTATCGCGGGCGCGGCTTGCGACTCAACTTGCGCCAAAAGCACCGGAATCTTGGGCAATTTTGGGGAGTTTGTATTTGCAAGCCAACGACCTTGATAAAGGTATTGAGTCGCTGAAGAAAGCCCAGTCTCTTGATCCCAGAAATGCTGCCATTTCGTTTGCCTTGGGCAGTGCCTATTTTCAGAAAGCTGACTATTCCCAGTCGATCAACTATGTTCAGGCAGGTCTGAAGCTCAAGCCCAATACGCCGGGAGCTTTGTTTGACTTGGGTAACGCCCACATGATGTTGAACAATCCCAACGAGGCGATCGACAGCTACCAAAAAGCGATCGCTCAAGACAAGGCATTTTGGCCTGCGATCAACAACATTGGTCTCGTGAAGTATGAAGCAGGGGATGCCAACGAAGCGATCAAGCTTTGGAAACAGGCGGTTTTGCTAGATGCAAAAGCGGTTGAGCCAAAGTTGGCGGTGGCAGTAGCGCTGTATGCGAAAGGCGATCGCGCCCAAGCTCTAGCGTTGGGCGAGTCGGCGCTCAAAATGGATAGCCGCTACAGCGATATTAAATTTTTGAAGGATAATCTTTGGGGCGCTCGTTTGCTGGCAGATACGCAGACGTTTTTTGCGGTTCCCAAAATTCAAGCGACGATTGCCCAAGCGCAATCTGAGCGAGTAACCCAGCCTGAAACTCCTGAGCAGTAGGGCGTGGGTAGGGTAGTGTTAGATGTGGCATCCAGTGCCGCCAGTGCCGCTTGCGACCCTTGACCTGGCGCTGGTGTCCGGGATTGGTAAGGTGGGCATTGAAGTGTGAACGTGGTTAGAGCAATTGGGTAGCATCATGCGATCGCGAAGCGAGTTTTCCCCACAATCGAGATCGGTTTCTGCGCGGCGGGTAACGAAGCGATCGCGGCGGCGATCGTTTCCCTGGGCATGGGCGGCGGTGCCCTTAGTTCTGTGGTTTGGCGTTCGCACCATTCGGATTCACTTTGAACAGCCAGATGCCATCCTCGTGTTGGGAGGGGCTGCCGAGCGTGAACAGTTTACCGCAGAATTTGCCAAGCAGTATCCTGACCTACCGATTTGGGTCTCCTCCGGAACCCCGCGAGATTATTCAGAATGGGTCTTTTCTGAAGCAGGAGTGGATCTAAATCGGCTAAATCTGGACTACCGGGCAGTTGATACGGTTACAAATTTCACAACGTTAGTGGATCGCTTTCAGCAGCAAGGCATTCGCAGCGTTTATGTGGTCACGTCCGACTATCACATGCGCCGCGCCCAGATGATTGGCGAAATTGTGTTGGGGAGTCGAGGAATTCATCTCAAACCGGTTTCTGTGCCGTCAACCCAAGCACCCGAACCTTTGCTGAAAGCGCTTCGAGACGGTGGACGGGCGTTTGTGTGGATTGCAACAGGGCACACGGGATCGTCATTAACCCATCTAAAGGATGGCAAAAATTAGGGTTTAGAAGAGCCGCGTTGATGACGCTTGGAGGATGGATGAAGCGCAGAATCTGCTCAAAAGCATCTGCGATTCAAAAAGCCTCCCTAACTCAACCGGTTACCAATGGGACTCAGGTAACTCTGAATTATCCCTTCTGCTCTTGCACTAAAACATAAGGCTGCACAATCAGCGCATCAAATCGCTTGGCTTGGTCTTGGCTCCAAACGGCTTTCTGCTCGTCTGAGGGTTTGTAAATCAAACATTGGCTGATCCAGTGTTGAACAGAGGATAGATTGTCATTTGCGATCGCAACTCCCACCTCGACCAAATCCAACCCCCCGGCGACAACAATTACCCTACCGCGTTCCTCATGGGGCATTAACCAATCCCATTTCGCCTCATCCAACAATTGTTTTAGCTCGTCTCTCAAATCTGACATCTCACCATCTGCTCAATAACCGTAGGCTCAACGCTAAAGTCGCAATCGTAAGGATGTTGAAATGCAAGTCGTCCCGTGCAGAATCTTGAAGGAAACGCAGCGAGGGTTGCTCATGATTGCGATCGCGCTCTATTGCGTATTAGCTAACCCTACTGCATCTCTGGCGGCATCTGCTCAGGAGAATAGTTCGATAGTGCCATCCCAAGCGGCTTCTAGTGTGGGGATCGATACCAGCACCATTTCTTCGGAAAAAGTCTCTTCAGAGAAAGTGAGCCAGTTCGTTTCCGCCTGTCTTCAAGTGGTGAGCTTGATCGAGCGGCGTGAAGGACAACTGCAAGCCGCCGAAACCGACTCTGAATCGCTCCGCATTCAGCGAGAAATAGAAACCGACGCGATCGCCCTCATCGAACAAGCAGGGCTGACTCGGCAAGAATACCTTCAGCTTCTGAGTCTAGCTAACGTTGATCCAGAGTTTGGCGAGCGGGTAGCGACTCTTTTACAGGAAGCCTCAAGCTCGTAGACCTGTCACGCACCTTGGTAGCACACCCGTTTAGGAGTTCTCCAGTTCATCGCTATAGCGCTCTCTATCGCTTGATTAGCTGCTCAAAAAAGTTGTTTGATCGCAGAGCAAATCGATTAGAGTAGGGATTTGCAACAGTTGAGCGATCAGGCTTTCAAGTTTTAGGTTGAGATCCGTCGCAAGTCTTGGCAGAATGGCTAAGACGATCAATTTCCCCTTTGCCCTGTGTGAGACGTTCAGGATGACTACCATTGCCCCCGTGTCGCCCACGGAACTAAACCAGCGCCGCCGCACCCTCCGCCATCAACGGCGCATTCGATTTTTTCAGAGTGGATGGCGTCAGATTGCTATTTTAGGACTGGCTGCCGGAGCCGTTTGGACAGCGACATTGCCTGCCTGGGTCATTCGTCAACCAGAGCAAGTAACCGTGGAGGGCAATCGCCTGATTTCTGACCAAACCGTGCGATCGCTGCTGCCGATCGTTTACCCGCAGTCGCTACTCAAAATTCAGCCCCAAGCGATCGCCCAATCCCTCGAATCAAAAGCACCGATCGCTCAAGCTACGGTCGATCGACAACTCTTTCCACCCAGCTTGACTGTTCGGATTCAAGAACGAGTTCCGGTGGCTGTCTCAACCGCAAAAACGCCTCAATCGGCTACTCAGCCTGCTCTGTTAGACGATAGCGGTCTGTCCATTCCCCTTCAGAGCTACACTGCCTTAAATCAAAACTTTAAGCAACCAACGCTAAAAGTGAGTGGTGAGCTAGAGTCCTACCGCCCCTACTGGTCAGCGTTCTATCAAGCCATCGCGCGGAACCCCGTTAAAGTGCTTGAGGTAATTTGGGATGATCCCACAAACTTAATCTTAAAAACAGAATTGGGGGTCGTTCATTTTGGTTCCTATGGCGATAATTTTCCCAATCAATTAACGCGGCTCGATCAGATGCGCCGCCTAAATACTCGCATCAGCCCCACTCAGATCTCTCATATTGATCTGAGCAATCCTGACTCGCCCAAGGTTCATATGAATGCGTCCAAAACTCCTGTAAAATTAGGTACTCCATAAAGTCCAAGCTGTGGGACAATTTCCCAACTAGCTAATTTCTTCACCTACGCCTAAAATTGTCGAAACTTCACGGTCTGTCCTCCCATCGCTTGAAATTCCAATGACGCTTAACCATGAGTCAAATGCCGTTCCGATGACGCTCAACGAGAAAGAGCAGGGCTACGAAAGCTCCCATACGGACGGAACACCGAATAATTTCTCAACGTCAGCAGAAACCTCTAACCCCTTTAATTCTGGTCTATATTTAGGGCAATCTGCCGGACTCAAAGCTGTACCTGGCGAAGATCTAAGGAGCGGTGACATTGTGCCTGGGAGCATGGCGAAAATCAAGGTTATTGGCGTAGGGGGTGGCGGCGGCAATGCGGTCAATCGCATGATCGCAAGCGATGTGTCGGGGGTTGAGTTTTGGTCGATCAACACCGATGCTCAAGCGCTGGCGCAGTCTTCGGCCCCCAAGCGGTTGCAAGTTGGTCAGAAACTCACCAGAGGGCTGGGGGCGGGGAGCAATCCGGCGATCGGGCAAAAAGCTGCCGAAGAATCGCGAGATGAGATTGCCTCGGCGCTAGAACATTCGGATTTGGTGTTTATCACCGCAGGCATGGGCGGCGGTACAGGAACGGGGGCAGCCCCGATCGTGGCAGAAGTGGCGAAAGAGCTAGGCGCGTTAACGGTTGGCGTGGTGACTCGCCCCTTTACCTTTGAAGGACGCCGCCGCACGGGTCAGGCAGAAGAAGGGATCGCGGCTCTGCAAAGCCGTGTTGATACGCTGATTATTATTCCCAACGATAAATTGCTGTCCGTAATTTCTGAACAAACTCCGGTGCAGGAGGCGTTTCGTACGGCAGATGATGTATTGCGTCAAGGCATTCAGGGTATTTCTGACATCATCACGATTCCAGGATTGGTCAACGTTGACTTTGCTGATGTGCGGGCAATTATGGCGGATGCGGGATCGGCATTGATGGGGATTGGCATTGGTTCTGGCAAGTCGAGGGCGAGAGAAGCTGCGATCGCGGCGATTTCTTCTCCGCTGCTCGAAGCGTCGATCGATGGAGCACGGGGTGTCGTGTTCAACATCACGGGTGGGCAAGATCTGACCCTGCACGAAGTAAACGCTGCCGCTGAAATTATTTACGAAGCGGTTGATCCCAACGCCAATATTATTTTTGGAGCGGTGATTGACGATCGGCTGCAAGGAGAGATTCGCATCACTGTGATTGCTACCGGGTTTTCTCCCGATGCCCAGCCGCTCTCGTCAGACAAAGAGGCAGTTCCAACGTCAAAACGTCCGGCAGTTGGGTCTTCGTCTGTGCCGCCGGGGGCTGCCCCTGAGCAAAAGCCGCCACAGCAAAAACCGGGTGGGCTGGATATTCCTGAGTTCCTACAACGGCGTAGACCCCAAAAATAGTGCAGTACTAGGCTTTCAAAAACCAGGTGAAACCCCATGCGCCATCTGCTTTTGGGTGTCGATCAACGCTTTGGCTTACCCCCGATGTAGATCTAGAACTTGCAGGGAGTCTCCTGCGCGGACTTGGGTTTGCCCGATCGCCATGACGCCCAGAGCGTTTGTCCCCGCTAGATTGATTAAGTTACCCGAACTGTGGTCGCCGCCTGCTCTAGCAAAATGGTACATGCCGTCTGAAAGGGTAATGGTTCCCCACACATAGGTTTCGCGTTGCCCATTCGATCGCAGATCGTGTAATGCGATCGCTCGGATAAACGTCGGTTGCCATCCGGTTGCCAAGCCTGATTTCTTTAAAATGGCAGGCTGCACAAATCGCCAAAAGGTCACCATTGCCGACACCGGATTGCCCGGCAGCCCAAAATATAAGGCATGGGGAAACGTAGCAAACGTGAGCGGTTTCCCTGGTTTGATCGCCACCGAACGGATGTGAATGTTGGCTCCTAGGGTTGCCAAGATGCGATCGACATAATCATACTCTCCCACCGAAACGCCGCCAGACGACAGCACCACATCGGCAGATTGAGTAGCGGTTGAGATAGCGCGCTTTAAATCGTCCGGATTGTCGCGCACGGTGCCCATCAGCAAGGGGTCTGCCCCAATTTGCGCCACTAGCGCCGCCAGAGCATATTGGTTAGAATCGACAATCTGCCCTGGCTGCAACGGTTGCTCTGGTGAAACCAATTCGTCTCCGGTTGATAAGATTGCCACCCGCAACCGCCGAAACACAGGCACTTTTGTACACTGTGCGGCTGCCAGAACCGCAATTTCTGGCGCTTTAAGCCTAATTCCAGGCGCTAAAAGGGGATTCCCTGCTTTGTAGAATGCTCCGCGATGCCGAACAAATGCCTTCGGTTCTGAGGGCGGCTCTAAAACCAAAACCGTTTCCTCGTGCCGTTGAGTATGCTCTTGGATCACGATCGTGTCGGCTCCTGCTGGCATCAGTGATCCCGTGAGAATTCGCGCGGCTTGTCCGGCTTGAACGCGCTTGCGGGGTTGATACCCGGCGGGAATTTCTTCAACAATGTTTAGGCTCGCAGGCTGCTCAGCGCTGCACCCTTTCACATCCTCAAACCGAACAGCGTAGCCATCCATCGCAGAATTATCCCAATGAGGAAAATCAAGCGAGCTAGTGACCGGGGTTGCGAGGACGCGATCGCGGCAAGACGCTAACTCAACCTGTTCTATGTCGCTTTCGGCAGTTAAGGGGTGAACAGCTTCGAGAATCAGCGCTTCAGCTTCTTGAGCAGGCAGCATATACTAGATGTCCAATATGAGGGGGAATCTAACAGGTATACCTAGTATTACACCTCGTCTCTACTGATTTGAGCCGCTGCACGGCTTGCTTTAAGGCTTTCATCACACCCTTAAAGCAGTTGTCAACTTTTTTGTTCTGTTAGGAACTACAAACATTCTCACGTTCTAGACCGTTGAGGTAGCAGTATCCTCGACGGTTTCAAAAGATTTAAGAGATTGGAGAGAATTGTGGAATGATCAAGTCATCCTTCACGCACTTCTAATTTATGGAAACTCCCTGCCACTTTATTGTCGAGGGAAACCCAGCGATCGTGTATGCCAGTCGCGATGGCTCCCCTAGCAAGGTGTTGCCTACTCTAGAACGGTTTTTAGATAAGTTTTGGCAAGAACGCGATATTTCTGGAGAATCGAGCGATACACCAGAATGCCTGATTGCTCAAATTGTGGTGCGGTTTGGGTTTGAGATTTGCGAGGATGACTACTCTAATCTCAAGGTGGGGTTGAAGTATGATCCCACGGCTCGCTATCTTTACTTTGTAGACGCAGATCGCTCGATCAGTGTTTGGGTAACAGGCGCAGAGTACGAACAGAATCCGCAGCTAGGGATTAATGCCTGCCAGACGTGGGTGCCAACATCGGCAAGGGCAGGCGGAGACGCTTAGGCAAGGTCATTCCAGGCAGACTGAGCGATCTGATAATCGGCTTCGACTTGAGCGGCGTACGATCGCGCATAGTCCAGAATAGGGGGATGCCAAACGGGATCTTCCGCGAAGGCGATCAGGGTATCTGCGATCGCAGATCCTTGCCGCCCACCACTTCGTAACTGTCCCCATGCGGTCACTTCTGCCATGGTTTCCACTACGTTCTGTAGGCGTTTGATTTTGCCCTTCCATTGATTGAGATCCACGCGATCGGCTGTGGGCTGAAGTTCTCGCAGCACGAAGGATTTAACGGTGGATTTATCGGCTAGCGTGAGCGGATTGAGCAACGCCGGAGCAGATTCTTGAAACCGAAACTGAATTGCTGTAATTCTCTCAGCTTCGCTGCCCCAGATCGGTTGGGGAAATTGGGCGTAGGGTTGAAGCGAGGACGGTCGCGCGGCTTTGAGGTCGAGCAAACAATTGCCGTGAGACGATCCCTCCACCAGAACGCTGTAGCGCTCTAAGCCCAAACTTCCAGTGCCAGCGATGCGATAGGCGACGTCTAACACGTTGAAGAATTGGGGATCGCTCTGATGGGCTGCCCACGTATTGATCAACGTTGTGATGCGGGTGCGATCGCAATCACGGATGGCAAGGGTTTTGTCTGGGATTAATTTTAGCGATCGCGTCTTACCCTTCACAATGGTTCGCTCGTCTAAAAACTGTTTACGGCTTCGGGTTTTGAGATGCTTTAACAGGTCTTTTACAAGTCCGGTTGCCGTTGTGCCGTGCACTGTGCTCGCTTTTCCCGTTGCCAATGCCGCCGTATAAGTTTTCAAAAAGCACTGGCACAAGGCTTGCGCGTCTTCGTCGGTGACGCCGAGGGTATGCGCTCCAACTAAAATGCTCGTTAGAAATCGTGAAATATCCCATGTACAAGGGGCAAGCAGCGCTTCATCAAAATCATTCACATCGAAATAGACTAGGCGATCGTCGCCTCTGAAACTGCCAAAATTTTGAAAGTGCAAATCGCCGCAACTCCAAGTAAGTGGAGCCTTTTGAAAGACCGGCAGGGCAGCAGGCAAATCCTGATAGAACAGATGACACGTTCCGCGCAGAAACCCAAAGGCGTTCTTTGCCATCGCTTTATACTTCAAGATCAGCGCTTGAGGATGGCGTCCTTTGTTAAAGGCTTGAATTTGGGCAACCACATCTCGCTCGGTCATTCACTCCCATCCGTAGCGTAAGCTATTTGCTACAGCCAGATTATTTTTTAGACACCTTCCATCCTAGCCGCGTGGGTTGCTGATAAACGCGCTTTAGCGTATTTACATCTCGCTCGGAAATGGGCAAGGGATCGCGAACTTGCGAAAAATATAACGCATCTGTCTCCACTGGGCTATGCCCCCAAATACCCAACGCATGACCTAGCTCGTGCCGCGCCGCCGCGACTAGATAAATATCTGCCTGACTTGGCTGAATAAAAATTGAGCAGCGATGATACAAAATAGCCGGTGATCCCTTCGTGTAAAGCTCAAATCGAGTTTCTGCCGAGCGGACTCGTTGCGTCGGCGGAAATTTTAAGGGAGGAGCCGCCCGCACGATCGCAATATCCGCCTGTTGCGCTTGGGTCACAGTCTGCAAGGGCAAGTAGGCGCTCCATTCGTCCACAGCTTGGCGAACGGCATCATCCCAGACCTGCGATCGCGCCTCCTCTCGCCCCCCATCGACATAAACCTTAACCGGAAACTCAGACCACACCAGATAGCCTGGCGTTGTTTTCTCTACTCGCTCAAAATAGTCTCCACGATTAGCTCGATCGTGCCACTGGGCTAACCGGGGTGGTAAAGGATGGGTCTGAGCGGCAGGCAACGCCTCAGATATAGCCGGACACAAAATCAACAGCAAAAAAAGGCATCCAGCGAGGCTAGCCCCTAAATGCCTGCTCAAAATTGGATGGAGCACTCGTCTAACCCAGTTCATAGGCAATTCTCCGCGCCATGAGCCAGGCTCTCTATCGACCCAACCACCCTGCGCTCAAAATTACGGTGAGTCCCATAAACAGAACGGTTAAAATCCAAGTTGTTCGATTCAACGTTGTTTCAGCGCTCTTGGCACTGGTAAACAGTTGAGATTGTCCGCCCAAGCCTCCCAAACCATCCCCTTTCGGGCTATGCAACAGCACAAGAATGATAATTCCTACCGCAGAGAGCATCCAAATGGCTTTTAGAACAGTAATCAGCGTCATCGTACAGAAGATCTCCCCAAACGTAAAGCGAATGACTTGAGCAGCGGGCAGTGCAACCCGTCCTCGCTACTCAACCCTATATTCACCTCATTATCGCGCAATTTTCACAGGTGTCCGATTTGCTCTCACATCAAACTCGGCTTTCTGAATCATAGAACGTCCTGTCATTTCTACCGGTTGCTCTAATTGCAGGATGTCCAGAATGGTTGGCGCGACGTCTGCCAATCGCCCATCTTCTCGCAGCACAACCTCGGTTCCATGCCCTGGAATCTTGATCCCTTCTCCTTCGACCAGAATAAACGGAACAGGATTAGTCGTGTGGGCTGTCCAGGGGTTGCCGTTTTCATCCCACATCACCTCAGCGTTGCCATGATCCGCGAGGATAATTGCCGTTCCACCCGCTTGAATAATTCGCTCTAGCAGTTTGCCTAGACATCGATCGACCGTTTCTAAGGCACACACCGTCGCATCCATCTGCCCAGTGTGCCCGACCATATCCGGATTAGCGTAGTTAATTACAACTAAGGAATAGAGGCGCTTTTCAATAGCCGCGATCGCAACATCGGTCACCGCATCGGCTGACATTTCAGGCTGGCGATCGTAGGTCATCACCATCGGGCTTGGCACTAGCTCTCGATCTTCTCCTGGCAACGGGTCTTCTAACCCACCATTAAAGAAGTACGTCACATGGGCATACTTTTCAGTTTCAGCCGTACGAAACTGGCGCAACCCCTGACGAGAAATGACTTCCCCTAAAATGTTGTCTAGATTTTGCGGCGCAAAGGCAACGGCAACTGGCATCGAGGGATCGTATTGCGTGAAGGTCACAAACGAGAGCGGCTCGATGGGGGTGCGCTCAAACCCAGTGAAATGGGGATCAACAAACGCCTGAGTCAGTTGTCTAGCGCGATCGGGGCGGAAATTAAAGAAAATTACCCCATCATTGGCTTCAACGGCTCCCGCAGCGATGCGGGTTGGAACCACAAATTCGTCTGTCACCCCTTCAGCGTAGGAAGCGTTGAGCACATCCACCGCCGATTGCCCCGTTCCGTCTCCGGTTTGGGTCATCACGTCGTAGGCGCGCTGTACCCGATCCCATCGATGATCGCGATCCATGCTGTAGTAGCGTCCGCTCACTGTCACAATGCGCCCAATGCCAACGCGATCGAGGTGCGCCTGGAGGTAACGAATGTCGTCTCGTGCTGAGGTCGGTGGCGTATCGCGCCCATCGGTGGTGACATGGATACAGACCTCGGCAATGCCCTGTGCCTTTGCCAGGTTGAGCAACCCTAACAGATGGCTAAGGTGAGAATGAACGCCCCCATTGGAGCACAAACCGACGAGATGAAGCTTGCTCTGACGGTGGTAGACCGTTTGACAGACCTCCACAAGCGTTGGGTTTCTGAGCAAACTGCCATCTTCAACCGCATCCGAAATCCGCACCAATTCTTGAGGGACAACTCTGCCCGCTCCGATATTGAGATGCCCTACCTCTGAGTTGCCCATCTGACCATCGGGCAACCCGACATCTTTGCCAGATGTGCGAATCAGGGTGTGAGGGTAAGCAGCCCAAAGGCTGTTGATCACCGGAGTTTTTGCTGCTGCGATCGCGTTGCCATCGGTGTCTTCGCGATAACCCCATCCATCAAGAATAATCAGGACTACGGGAGAAACAGGCATCTGACCCATATATTCGCGCCCTTTCACTTAATATTTCTCCGCAAATCATACCACTGCATTCAAGGCTCTTAAATTCCTTGCTCTCCCAAAAAATCGGCTTGGGGATGAAATTTAAGAATCGGTTAAGTCAATGTTGAAGGACTTACGCTTCAACTTACGCTTCAATAGTTAACCGAAATTCCTCATTCGTAAATGAGTACAAACTCTTAACGTTACACATTCTATGAATGATCCCCGACGGAGTTTAATGTAGTCCTCTATTTTGCTTGTGAATAAAGCCTCATTTTTGCCCTTTTTTTGCCTTTTCTTTTTCTTTTTGCTTCATGCGTTTTGCCGCTACTTTTTCTACTTTTTCTGCCTCGATCTTAGAGAGCTTGGCTTTTTCCTTCTCTTCTGCAACTTTGTCGAGGTAGTAGTGATAATCGCCGCGATAAAGCCTCAATTCGCCGTCTCGAATCTCAACAATTTTGTTTACAGTTTGCGAAATAAAGTAACGATCATGAGACACGATAATGACGCTGCCATCATAGTTGCGGATGGCAGCTTCTAGCATCTCTTTAGCCGGAATATCGAGGTGATTGGTTGGCTCATCGAGAATCAGTAGGTTGGCAGGGCGAAGCAGCATTTTTGCGAGAGCCAGCCGGGCTTTTTCCCCGCCGCTCAATGCCTCTACGTCTTTAAAGACGGTATCACTGCTAAACAGAAATCGCCCTAACAATGTGCGAACTTCCTCATTTTTCCAGTCGGGTACTTCGTCATGAATCGTATCTAAAACAGTTTTTTTGAGATCCAAAGCTTCGGCTTGATTTTGCTCAAAATAATTTGCAATAACGTTATGATCCCCTAACTTTACCGACCCTTCTGTTGGGGCTTCGGCTCCAGTAACTAGCCGAAGTAGGGTTGATTTTCCGGCTCCGTTTGCCCCTAAAATAGCAAGTCGATCACCTCGTTCAATCAGCAATTCGGCGTCTAGAAATAAGATTTTGTCATCATAAATATGGGTCAGATGGTCGATCATGACGACTTCGCGACCGCTTCGGGGAGCAGGAGGAAATTGGAAGTGCAGCGATCGCATGCCAGCATCAGGAGCTTCAACCCGCTCAATTTTGTCTAGTTGCTTCTCGCGGCTTTTCGCTTGGGTACTGCGGGTGGCACTTGCCCGAAAGCGATCCACAAAAGCTTGCTGCTTGTCTAGTTCTTTTTGCTGCCGCTCAAAGGCACTCAGTTGAGCATCCCGAATCTCTTGTTTCTGCTGTAAATAAGCCGAATAGTTGCCAAGATAGGTTGTCGAGACACCGCGCTCTGTTTCCACGATTTGGGTGCAGAGCCGATCTAAAAATTCGCGGTCATGGGAAACAATCACCATGGGCGTCGTTAAGCCCTTGAGATAGGTTTCTAGCCATTCGATGGTTTCCAAATCCAGATGGTTGGTCGGCTCATCTAGCAGCAGCAAATCTGGGGTCTGAAGCAAAATCTTGCCTAAGCTCATTCGCATTTGCCAACCGCCGCTAAAGGCGCTGACCAAGCGATCGCCATCCTCTCCCTCAAATCCTAAATCTGGCAAGATCTTCTCAATTTTGGCATCTAGCCCATAGCCGTCCATCCCTTCAAATTTCCGTTGGAGCTTGTCCATCTTGTTAAGCAGCGCGTCTAACTCGTCTGGGGCGGCGCTCTCTAGGGCAAGGTGGATATCAGACAGGGCTTCGTGAACATCGTTGGCTTCTTGAAAGGCGCGCCAAAACTCTTCCCGCACCGTCCGAGTGGGATCAACCTCAAACTCTTGAGTTAAATACGCGATTCGGAGACTAGATGGGCGAATAATTTCCCCAGAGGTCGGTTCAATCTCACCTGCGACGATTTTGAGTTGGGTTGATTTTCCGGCACCATTTACGCCAACTAGCCCGATCCGATCACCCGACTTGACTTCCCAATTAATATCCTTGAGAACTTCCCCGGTCGAGTAAATCTTACTAATGTGTTCCAATCGCAGCATGCAATTTCTCCAGGACAGGTAGCGGGTTATCGGTTTTAAAATCTTAACAAATGCTACACAATTCGCGAGAGGATTCCAGATATTGTTATCGGTTTTGGTGCGGCTTCAAGGTGTGGTTAATTCGTCGGGTAAGGTAAAGTGACCGTCTGCCTCTGGCTCAAACGGTAAGACCCCTGCGATCGCGTCTACATTAAGTGCCCCATAAACATGAGGAAACGCTTCGCCTCCCTCAAGTCCCTCATACTTAATCTCCGCCCGAACCTTTTTTGGCTCGATGCACAGCAGCACCAACGAAGATTGCCCCCGATACAACTGGTTAGCAACCCAGACTACTTGGTCGGGTCGAGAGCAGTGAATAAAGCCTTCTGAGTCTAAAGTGTCACCCCGGTAGAAACCCGTGAGCTTTGCGTGTTGCCACTGGTCGTTCTGGGTAATGTGCACAATCAATGCCATTTCTGTTTAGGTTCCGCCCAACGCTGGGTTGACACGAAGAGGTTAGCGCTGGCTCAACTCAAGCGATGAGATAGAGTGCAAAACAGAGTTGGACAATACTGGGTCTTCCAGAATTCCTACCCCTGCCAAACCACTGAGTAGTAGCGTTATGATTGCGGCTTGAAATAGTCTTGCCAGCATCTTCCGACCTCACTCGAACAGTTAGGAACTCGCTGAGCAGCGTCTTACTTTGCACAGGGCGGAACTCATTCCCTAGCCAGTTTTCCCTTGCGACTGATGCGCTTCCTCAGCTTGACTTAGATTCCTATACTTTTGAACTTTACCATGTGATCGATCTCACAAGAACTGTTGTTTCTACACAAAGTATGAAAAAATCTCATGAAATTTAGACAATTGCCTAATCCTAAGCTTGATTACATCGGATTTCCAGCATAAACCCATCGGGATCGTAGAAATAAACGCCCCGCCCGGTTGGGCGACTCACAGGACCATGATCGATCAACACTTGATGGGCGTGCAACACTGCGATCGCTTGCTCAAACAACTCTGGCGCAATATCAAACGCTAGGTGATTTGCTCGTGTAAATGCGGCTTTTGGGTCTGGGTCAGGAGGCAAGAGTTCAGGTTCCCAAAACAAATCGACAATAACGCCATCGGGAGTTCTAAAATTTGTTACCTTTCCAGAGGCAACCTCTGCTTGTAAGGTTTCGGGCACGTCTGCACCCTGCAACTGATGGAGTCCTAAAACGGTACCGTAAAAGTGACGCGACGCCTGCATGTCTCGCACATTCAATGCGATGTGGTGAACGCTTCGCAAACATCCTGTCAGCGCGGGGGTAGGAGATAGGGAAATCATAGATTTGAGACCAATCGGAGTTTCCCTCATTATTCTTGCACCTTTGCCGATCGAGGGGCACAGCTAACTTCACCTTTGCTAGAAAATTCAGGAACTAAAGGAGCGTCCATAGAAGGCTTCTGAGTTTGGCAAATTACGGATGTTGTGCCCTTTTGCGCCACAAAAACTCCGCCAATGTAGCTCCTGAGTCCGGCTTCTCGGGGTGAGGCGGTGAGCAACGCGCGCTGACCTGAGCCGTCTCCAGAAGCATTGCTTACTTTTAGGCGGTAGGCGTAGTCATAACTTTGAGCGATCAGATTTGCCGATCGCTCTAGTTCTTCTAAGCTATTGGCAAAGCGATTATTTTGCTGATAAAACTTTTCCTGCGCCGTGTTCATCGCTTTGAGGTAATCTTTTGCCCCTTGCTGTTGGTCTTCTGGCGTTTGCTCATCAGGGGGTGTCACCGCGTTTTCTGCCTCGCTCTGTACGGCTTTTGAGGTGGAAAGAAATGCCATGACGCCTCCGGTCAGAAATGCCCCAATGACCACGATTAACACAGGCAACGAGTAAGCCAGCCAGTAAGTCTTCAACGATGAAATGAAACTGCTGATCGGCTCCTCAGATTCTTCTGCTTCTGCTTCTGTTGCTTCAGAGGTCTCTTCTACGATTGGTTCTGGCGCATCCGGTTCTTCTACTTCAAAATCTTCTAGCCAGAGGGGGCTGTCTTCCTCAAGCTCGATCAGGGCGTCTGGCTCGTCAAGATTTTCGTCTGGGTCGTCAAGCCAGAGTAAATCATCTGCCAACCTGGGGTACAACTCAAGGTCTTTTGTCCAAAAAAGGGAGGCGGTTCCAAGCTTTTGGCTTTTGACTTTGGCTGTTTTGATGGAGGGTGTTCCAAGCTCTAACAAGCCTTTTTGAATGAAAGCAACCAGCGTCTCCCGGTTGAGTGCTTTAGAAGACTCTAGAAGAATAGATAAACAGTCGCGTTCTCGTTCGGCATGGGCGACGATGCCTTTGGGTTCTAAGACAGCATTCATGAGTGCTGCGATCGCGTCTGGCTCACCCTGTTTAGCGAGATCTAAAAGATTCGACTGTTCCATCTGAAAAAGTTCTCGATGTGGAGTAATTTGCTGTTCAAACGACCCGTTCAAATAACCTGTCAACCCATTGACGCCTCCGATCGCATGACAGAGGCAGTTTGCTCTTAAATCTACATCATTCTGGGTAAAAAGCTGAATTGGGCATTTCACTTCTCGGTTAATTTTCTCATGCATTAATGTTCTGACTTAAATCCACCTTAAGTTCACAGTGCAAGGGTGCGATTAGCGCATAGCGCAACTCCGTAGGAACCGCACGGTCAGGAAACCCCCCAATCAAATCTCCAATCAAATTCTGGGCTTGGTTTCCAAATCCCATCTCACCGTGAACAGAGCAGGTTTTTGGGAACACTCAATGCAAGACAAGGTTACGTCTATTCGGTACTGATTACTCCAGGAGCAGGGCAGTGCAATCAGTTAAGCAGCAGCAAATTCTCGGCTATTTCCTTGAAGAAGCAAAAGAACATCTTGATACGATCGAGCAGGGGTTAGTCGATTTGAGATCGACGATGGCAGACTCTGAGCGCGTCAATGAGTTGTTTCGGGCAGCGCACTCTATTAAAGGCGGAGCCGCCATGTTGGGCTTTGACAGCATCCAAAAAACGGCGCACCATTTTGAAGATTGTTTCAAAGTTCTTAAAGAGCATTCGGTTAAGGTTGATCAGCGGGTTGAAGATCTGTTTTTGACAGGATTTGACACGCTGAAGGCGTTAATTGTGGAGCTTCAAAGCCCATTTGGGTTGCGAGAAGAAACGGCTCAGCAAGCCGTCTTGGCGGCAGAACCAACGTTTAACGAATTGCAAACGTATTTGCAACTTCTCATTTCTGGCAAACCGATGTCTGCGCCTAAAGGGATGCCTGCTTCTGCTCTTCCTGCGAATGCGGCGGTTCAGCTTACCACGATTCTCAAGGCGATGCTGCAACTTTTTAAGCAAGGCGATTCTCAGAAAAGCCGACAGCAGTTGATTGGGTTGTGCCATCGGTTGATTCAAGTCAGCCCTAGAGAAACGGCTTGGATTGCCATCATTCAGGTGGTGCAGCGCGCGATCGCAAAGACTCAGCATTCTTATGCTGCGATCGCGCCGGTTGTGATCAAAGACTTGAAGCACTCCAGCGACCTACTCTTGGCAGGGCGCACTGCCGAAATTGCCGCTAGCGCTAACTTGCAAAAACTTGTCGTACCAACTCCGCCATCCTCCTCGCCGTCTGCTCCTCAAACCGCTAATCGTGCCTCTGCTGCGACCAAACCGCAAGTATCTATTCCCCGTGAACCGAGAGCCGCTGCCAGAACTCTACTAGAAGTGTTTAACAAATCTGAACTGATTGAAATTGCTGAGTTTTTGATGAAAGCCATTCAGTAACCGTTACGATTAAACTCAATATCTAAGTCAATATCTAAGCGCTGGATGGTTCCCCCTTCAGCGCTTTTGAGTTTTTTGGAGGCACCCTCTGTGAACATCGGATTTATTGGAACTGGATTAATGGGTTTGCCTATGGCGCACCGGTTACTCGATGCCCATCATGCTCTCAGCGTTTACAATCGTACGGCAGCCAAGGTAGAACCACTGAGGGCATCTGGAGCCAAGATTGCCGCCTCTCCAGACGCCGTAATTGCCGCCTCTGAGTTTGTGGTTCTCATGCTTACTGATGCCTCAGCGATTCGCAGCGTGTTGTTAACACAGCAAGCACGCCGCCACCTTTCAGGACGAACCGTGATTCAGATGAGTACGATCGCACCCGATGAAAGCCGGGCGATTCGAGATGAGGTTGCTGCTGCAAACGGAGAATATATTGAAGCGCCAGTATTAGGCAGTATTCCAGAAGCGCGATCGGGCAATTTGATTGTCATGGTTGGTGCAACGCCGTTGCAATTTGAGCGATCGCTGCCCGTGTTAAGCGTCTTCGGTTCTGAACCAGTTCTCCTCGGTTCAGTAGGGGCTGCGGCTACAACGAAACTAGCGCTCAATCAGTTGATCGGCACGATGACCAGCGCTTTTTCTGCCAGTTTGGGATTGGTGCTCCGTCAAAATGTAGAGACCGCCGCATTTATGAATATTCTGCGTAAAAGCGCGTTATATGCTCCGACGTTTGATAAAAAACTACAGCGAATGCTCGATCAAGACTACTCAAATCCCAACTTCCCAACAAAACATCTCAAAAAAGACATTGACCTGTTTATTGCCACCGCTCAAGCCAATCAGTTAAGGGTTGAACCTGTAGAAGGCGTTGGCGAAATTCTCAAAGCAGCGCTTCAGCAGGGGCTTGCAGAAGAAGATTATGCCTCTTTATTCTCCATTATCTGTCCTTAGTCAATGGACTGAAATTGAAGATGGCTCAGGCAAAACTCGGCTGAGGGATCTTCGGATACCGATCTAACGTTTGATACACTTTCAAAAACCCCGCCATTCGATAGTTGACCTGCGATCGCACCCGCATCAAACGTATCCGAAAAGACCTATTACTTTCCGGAAAGAATCTTCTGGAAATGAAATATACATTAGTTGTCGTTCTCATCAAACCATCACTAGCACAACGGCTTACCCCTTATCTTTGTGCTTTTAGCTACAGGTAATGCTTTAAGCCTCTCACCATTAGGGAAGAGATGCAAAACTCTACGCTTAAATTTGAGTATATAAAGTAACTTAGAAGGGTACTTTAAACTCAGTGAAACTAGGTAATAATTCTTCAAGAAAGCTTTAGAGACTCCCAAAGAGGCAAAAAGATTTCTTGAAGACTATTGCAGAAAGGTTTCAGAGAACACATCCCGCTCGCTATGGTACGGCTACCCCCCTAGCAACACCCTACTTAAGTAATTTAGATCGACACTGCGTTTAGCCCCCGACAAGTCCCCCACTGTGTCCTCTGATTAATTCGACTAGATTGCGTATTTCCCCCCGCATCGTCCCCCCAGAATGACCCGTTGAAGGCGACCCGTCACCGTTTGAGTCCACAAGCTATGCGCGTCTTAATCTATTCTTACAACTACTATCCAGAGCCGATCGGGATTGCACCGCTCATGACCGAACTCGCCGAAGGATTAGCAAAACGAGGGCATGATGTTCGAGTCATCACCGCGATGCCAAACTACCCGCAGCGACAAATTTATGAGGCGTATCGGGGAAAGCTTTACACAACCGAAGAACGAAACGGAGTGACCATCCAGCGCAGCTATGTGTGGATTAAACCAAAACCAAATTTGTTCGATCGCATCTTGCTAGATAGTAGCTTTGTCTTTACTAGTTTCTTTCAAGCACTCCGAGGGTGGCGACCAGATCTGATTCTTTTAACTGTGCCACCTCTGCCAGTGAGCGTGCCTGCCGCCCTTCTAGGCTGGATTCACAATTGCCCAATTATCCTCAATGTTCAAGACATTTTGCCCGAAGCGGCGGTGCATGTAGGGCTGATCAAGAACAAGCTAATGATCCGGGTGCTTGAGTCGTTAGAAAAGTTTGCCTATCGCACTGCCCACACCGTGAGCGTGATTGCAGATGGCTTTGTCGATAATTTAGAGCGCAAAGGTGTTCCACCTGGTAAAATCACCTGCATTCCCAATTGGGTCGATGTTCACTTTATCAAACCCTTGCCGAAAGAGGAGAACGCCTTCCGAAAAGCCCATAACCTTGAGGGTAAGTTTGTCGTGCAATATTCCGGCAATATTGCGCTAACCCAAGGGCTAGAAACGGTGGTCGAGGCGGCGGCTCGGTTACGAGATCTGCCTGACATTGCCTTTGTAATTGTGGGGGAATCGAAAGCGATCGCAAAACTCAAAGAGCATTGTGCTGCCTGTGGCGCTGAAAATGTTATTCTTCTGCCTTTCCAGCCTCGAGAAAAATTACCTGAAATGCTGGCGGCGGCTGACGTTGGGCTAATTGTGCAAAAGCAAAACGTGGTGTCGTTTAACATGCCGTCTAAAACACAAGTGCTGTTGGCAAGTGGGCGTCCGGTGATTGCATCTGTGCCGAGTACGGGGAGTGCAGCGAAAGCGATTGAGAAAAGTCATGGTGGCGTGGTTGTGGAGCCAGAAAACCCGGAAGCGTTGGCGCATCAAATTTTAGAACTCTACAACAATCCTGAATATGCTGCATTGCTTGGCAAACAAGGTCGTCAGTATGCGATCGAGCGGTATTCGTTTGAGCAAGCTTTGAGTCAATATGAGGCTCTCTTCCAAAAAGTGAAAGAAAGTGCTGAGGTGGTCAAGCCTGCATATGCGTTGAGTGTGAATAAGTCAAGCAGTTGATTGGCTCTCCATTTCTATCTTTGTTAGGGGTTGGGGTTTACAGATTGAACGTCAGCCCCATTTTTATGGTGGTTTAGAGTCTTTTTGAAGCGGGTTCCTCTGTTTCTACAGGGCTACGAGGTGTGTAAAGCAGTGTCTCAAACTGTTGCGAGACAAAATGCAGACTGTAAAATTTTGGCAATTCAGGGTTGAAGAGTGGGCATTATAAAGACGACATCAAGCGATTCGTCGATTTATCCTGCCAAGATGCAGGCTGTGTGAATAGATGAGGCGCTGCTTGACCTGAGATGTGATCTCCTTCCCTACTCTGTTGACCGAATCATGATGACTTCCAATCTCGCTAAAGTTCCGGTTTCTGTTTTGATCCCAGCAAGAAATGAAGAAGCAAACTTGCCTGCCTGCCTAGAGAGCGTTGCTAGAGCCGATGAAGTGTTTGTCGTTGATTCTCAGAGTAGCGATCGCTCCTCTGAAATGGCTGAAAAGTATGGCGCAACGGTGGTGCAGTTTCAGTTCAACGGGCGCTGGCCCAAAAAGAAGAATTGGTCACTGGAAAATCTGCCGTTTCGCAATGAGTGGGTGCTGATTGTCGATTGCGATGAGCGCATCACCCCTGAGCTTTGGGAGGAAATTGAAGCCGCTATTCAACAGGCTGATCATAACGGATACTATCTCAATCGCCGAGTTTTTTTCTTGGGTCAATGGATTCGTCACGGGGGCAAATATCCAGACTGGAATCTGCGCTTGTTTAGACATGCGAAAGGTCGATATGAGAACTTAAATACTGAAGAGATTCGCAATACGGGCGATAACGAAGTTCATGAACATGTTGTGCTATCGGGCAAGGTTGGCTATTTAACCAGGGATATGCTGCATATTGACTTTAAGGATTTGTATCACTGGTTAGAGCGCCACAATCGCTACTCTAACTGGGAAGCTCAGGTCTATTTGAATGTCCTCAATGGCAAAGCAGATAGTGGCACGATCGGGGCTAACCTGTTGGGTGATGCGGTGCAGCGCAAGCGGTTTTTAAAGAAAATTTGGGTAAGATTGCCGTTTAAACCATTGTTGCGATTTGTGCTGTTCTACTTCATTCGGCTCGGATTTTTAGACGGCAAGGCAGGCTACACCTACGGGCGACTGCTCAGCCAGTACGAATATCAGATTGGAGTAAAACTTTACGAACTTCAGCAGTGTGGCGGCACGTTGAATACAAAGCCCACGGCGTCTTCTAAGCTTCAACCCATTCCTCAACCTGAGTCTTGATGTTGGAAAAAATGAAGGGTAGCGTTAACGAAAATCTATCTGAAAATGTCAATTTTTTGCCCGATTTAGACGCTAAAGCGTGGGTCAATTTACAGAAATATGACCAATCCTGGTTTGATCGCGGTCGCCCAGGATGGATCGTGTTGCTGTGGTGGTTGGTGCAAGCGATCGCATTCCCGCTGACGCCTCAACCGCTCAATACCCTTAGATGTAGAATCTTACGACTGTTTGGAGCAAAGATTGGCAAAGGGGTTCTGATTCGCCCGACGGCGAGGTTTACCTATCCCTGGAAAGTGGAGATTGGCGATTATAGCTGGATCGGTGATGACGTGGTGTTTTATAGCCTCGATCGCATCCACGTTGGTGAACATTGTGTGATTTCGCAGAAGACCTATCTTTGCACCGGGAGTCATGATCTGAGCGATCCGAATTTTGGGTTGGTAACGGGTGCGATCGCAATCGGTAGCGGTGTGTGGATTGCCACCGATTGCTTTGTTGCCCCAGACGTAAAGGTTGGAGCCAATGCCGTTGTGGGCGCACGAAGCAGCGTTTTTAGCTCTTTGCCTGAAAGCCAGGTTTGCTGGGGAACGCCCTGCCGTCCTCATTATGGCAGAGCGTCTCAAGCACCCTAGCTCTGTCGATTAGCCTAACCCGATCAGTCTAACCGCATCGGACCTAAATATTTCTCTAAGTAAGGGGAAAAAACCTCATAAATCAAGGTCAGGGGTTGCCCATGATGCCAGAACAAATAGTGGCGTCCCCAAAAAGGTCCTGGATGTCCGAACGCTTCTTCTAGAGCCTTGGAGTGACCATAGTACAAGCCTTGAATATCACGGTATAGCTCGGCTCGGAGGCGAGAGAGATTGAGCCAGATTGGCTGCGATCGGTTCTGCAAATACTCATCAATATGGCTCAGTTCCCACCATGAGGTCGCATAGCCCAATCGCTGACCCGAAGCGGTTTTGAGCCAAATCTGCCGCCGTAACCGAGGTCCGGGAACTTGCTCGATCGAGCTTGGGGCATTATCGGTTGCAAAGCCAATGGCCGACATGTCCAACACATCTACCTCCGTAGGTTCACCAGTCAGAAGTTGTAAACAGTGAGTCGGAGAGCCGTCTCCTAGCATCATTATCTGCCACGTTGGGGCAAGTTGCGTGTGGGGCAGCCCTTGCTGAATATCGTGTTCATCACCCTGCCAAAGCGGAGTCAGAGCATACCAAGTGGTAGGCAATAAGGTGCTGTCTTTAGGTTTGAAGGTAGCAGTCACGTTGCTTTACGGTTGCTTTACAGAAGTTAACTTAGTTTCAATCATAACGCTCCCCGCTTGACTGTTTCGTTTACTTAACAAATTCGGACGCCCGCATTTGACTTGAGCACTCACCTGAGGCGTCAGTTTTTTGCAGAAAGAAATGCTGATACTCTTCTAAACGATACTCTTCTAAAAAAGCGTTCATTCCGGCGATTCTTTATTGTCTGCACACTGCTATATGTCTACTGTCACGGTCACGGTTCCTGCTACGACTGCAAATATAGGTCCAGGATTTGATTGCTTGGGAGCCGCGCTTAGTCTCTATAATCAGTTTGCGTTTTCTCTGCTAGCAGATGGAGAAGCCTTGCAGATTACCGTGAGGGGCGCAGAGGCAAGTCGGGTTTCTATGGATTCGAGTAATCTGGTGTATCAAGCGTTTTGCAAGCTCTGCGATCGCATTCAAACTCCAGTTCCCTCGATTCACATCACGATTGAGATGAATGTGCCATTAGCGCGGGGGTTGGGAAGTTCGGCGACCGCGATCGTGGGTGGCATCGTCGGTGCAAATGTGCTGGCAGGGTCGCCCTTTACCCTCGATCAACTCGCGGAATTAGCCACCGAACTTGAAGGGCATCCTGATAATGTCGTTCCCGCGTTAATGGGGGGGTGTCGATTGGCAGCCTCAGGCTACGCCACGAACGGAGCCGATCGAGCTTGGGAAATTTGCGACCTCGCTTGGAGTTCGGATGTTGTGCCGATCGTGGCGATTCCCGATTTTGAGCTTTCGACCGCCGCCGCGAGAAAAGTTTTACCGGCAGATTACAGCCGCGCCGATGCCATCTTCAATGCCGCGCATTTGGGGTTACTGCTGCGGGGGTTGGAAACAGGGAACGCAGATTGGTTGAGAGCCGCCTTGCAAGACCGAATTCATCAACCCTATCGGCAGGCGTTGATTGGCGGGTTTAAGGAGGTGCAGAAAGGCGCGATCGCGGCGGGTGCTTATGGGCTGGTGATCAGTGGAGCAGGTCCAACGCTGTTGGCGCTATCCCATGCTGACCAAGCCGAATCAGTGCGATCGGCGATGGCAACGGCTTGGATGGGTCAGGGGATTGGCGTACAGGCGAAAGTATTGAGTCTTGATCTGCAAGGTGCGATCGTATCGTAGGGCATCTGCCGCTTACACGTTGCCCGTGCGCTGTAGCTTACACTAAAGATTAAGTTTTGTTAGGAAATCTGCTCAGATGTTTAAACGCTTGCTTCCCCTACTTTTCGTTGCGCTTTGCTGGATCACGGTGACGCCGCCCGTTGCTGCACGCCCCCTTCAACCCGTTCCAGTCGCTGCCATATTTAGCTTCCCCGGTTCTAGACCCGCCAACCTGGGGCTAACCCGCGATCGCCTTGCAGCCTGTCCTCCCACCCCAAACTGTGTGAGCAGCCTCAGCCTTGACCCCACCCACCAGGTTGAGCCGCTCCGCTACACTTCGTCTCCCGAACAAGCATTCACAACCCTAAAACACGCGATCGCAGCCCTGCCTAGAACCCAGGTAATTAGCGAAACAGATTCCTATTTATATGCCGAATTTACCAGCCCACTCATGGGCTTTGTAGACGATGTAGAGTTTTATGTAGATAAACCGGCGGGCGTTATTCACGTGCGATCGGCGTCTCGGTTGGGTGAGTCGGATCTGGGTGCTAATCGTAAGCGGGTTGAATTGATTCGCACTAAGTTGCAAGCGGCTGAAAACGCTCGGTAATTAAAAATGCCTTCGTCCCTAGCTTTTCGTAGAAGCTGAGTAGAGACGAAGGCTCAACAAATTGTGGAAACTCTGGAGCAAATCACCCCGCCGCGATCCAGAGAGCGTTAATTCCGACGCGACATCGCAATCAAAATGTACTGAGCAAGCTGTAACAACGAATAGAGTGCCGTTGCCACATACGTAAATGCCGCTGCATTGAGGACTTTTCGAGCCGCTCGATTTTCCTCACCTTGCAAGATACCAAGCTCGTCAATCAGTCTCAAGGCGCGGCTCGACGCATCAAACTCGACGGGCAAGGTCACAATGTGAAAAATGATTACGGCGGCAAATAGCGCAATTCCAATATTGATGAAGATACCCCCGATCGAGCCGAGAAACAAGCCTCCGAGGATGAGCATCGGTCCGAAGTTTGCGCCCAAATTAACGGCAGGCACCAGCGCCGCCCGCACATTCATCGGCTTATATCCTTTAACATCTTGCAGAACATGACCGCACTCATGAGCGGCTACCGCCGTTGCTGCCAAAGAATTTGACCGATAAACTCCCTCAGAAAGGCGAACAACCTTTCCTCCCGGATCGTAGTGATCCGTGAGTTGCCCAGCCACGGGTTCTACCGTCACATTGCTAATGCCCATGCGCCGGAGAATAGTTTTTGCGACTTCTGCCCCAGTCAGACCCATGCTTGACGGAATTTCCGAGTACTTGCGGTAGGTGTGTTGAACGCGCTGTTGCGCCCAAAACACGAGAATCATTCCTGGAATGAGCAGCAGATACGACCAGTGAAAAAACATAGTCTTGATATCCAGTCTTTGTATCCAATTTATCGCTAAACAGGCGATCCAGCGTTTGTGCGATCGCAAAGCAGCTTAGCGTTCAAAAATTATGCTAACACTCTCTTTCTCGATCTGCCGCTCGTAGCCGAGTCCCAAGTTTCTTGACAAACAAGTACCTTACTGTGAACATTCTGCATCGAAACTCATGAGCTAGAATAGAGGCAACAAGCCTTTTCGCTATTTGCCGAACTCCGTCGCGATTCTTTCGGAAGCTTAAGGGCGCTTGCTCTTAACTGCCGACAGGAGTGTGCCATTTGAATGCGTGAGTCGCCGAAACTCTTCCGTCCTAAATATCCTAAAGCTGAGTTCGCTAATGCTCCCGTTTCGAGTGAGCCTCAGTTTTCGGATGAGTTTCAGCCCTTGCGAGAACGAGTCATTGCTTGGCTAAAGCTGAATGTGCCGGAAACTCGGTTGCGCCATATCCTGCGGGTGGAACGGATGTCGATCGAGCTAGCGATTCGCCATCATCTTGATCCTGAGAAAGCCGCGATCGCAGGGTTGATGCATGATCTCGCTAAGTTCTTCAAGCCCGATCGACTTCTACAAATGGCGAGGGATGAAGGCTTAGAACTCGATCCCATTGATGAACTCAATCCTCATCTTCTTCATGCCGATATTGGCGCAGTTGTTGCCCGCGACGAATTTGGCATTCACGACCTCGATATTTTGGATGCCATTCGCAATCATACCTTGGGTAGACCCCAGATGAGCTTGCTGAGTTGTGTGGTCTATCTAGCCGATGGTTTAGAGCCAGGGCGAGGTAACACGCCAGAGCTAGAAGAATTGCGTCGATTAAGCCGTCAAGATTTAATCGAGGCAACCTGGAAATCTGCGGACAGTTCTGTGAAGCATTTGATTCATGCGCGTCATCTGATTCACCCTCGAACCGTTCATACTCGTAACTGGTTTTTACAAACCGCAACGCAACGCCCTCGAAAATCCTCTTATCCTTAAGATATGCCACCCAACTCAACAAGGTTCTCGCTGTGCATACGTTCACTGTTCATAGTTTTACCGTTTGACGGCTCAGTGTCTAAGTCTCAATATCCAAGTTTTAGCGTTTAAGTCTCACCACTGAACGTTTCAATAACCAATTCATCCTATCGCGAAAGGAACTTTAACCTGAATGACAAATCTTTCTAACCAACAAACCCTTCGACCCATCGCAAACCCCGCACCGCAAACGCCAGATCGAAGCTATGACATGGCACTGGCGATCGCAGAAGCTGCCGATGAACGAAAAGGGGGCGATATTGTCCTACTTAAAGTTGGCGATGTCTCGGTGTTAGCAGATTATTTTGTGTTGATAACAGGTTTCTCGAAAGTTCAAGTGCGAGCGATCGCTCGTATGATTGAGGACAATGTAGAAGAGCAATTTAATCGCAAACCCATCCGCTCTGAGGGGCTTGCCGAAGGCACCTGGGTGCTGCAAGATTATGGCGATGTGATTGTGCATGTAATGATGCCAACTGAGCGCGAATACTACAGCTTAGAGGCATTTTGGGGGCATGCGGAAAGCACCACTTATGCGGCGCTAAGCCTGTCGCACGATGCGGAAAGCCTCGCCAATCCATAACCTCTCCGAGGCGCGATCGCAGCGATCGCGCCTCAGTTTTAACTAACCCCGATGCCTAAAAAAGCTTTCATCCCCCGAAGAAGACAGTGAGCGCGGTGCCCGTTCCTAAATCAGGCTACTCCTCAATGCGATACCCAAATTCGGCGAGGCGGGTGCGAGACTGTCGCCATTTGGGTTGCACCTTTACAAATAGCTCTAGGTGAACCTTGCCCTCGATCAGTTTTTGAATTTGTTCGCGGGCGGCAATGCCGATGGTTTTTAGCATAGTTGCCCCTTTGCCGATGAGAATCCCTTTTTGGGAGGGGCGTTCGACGTTGATTGCAGCAAACACGCGGGTGATGGTGGGTTCTTCCTGGATGCGCTCAATCGCGATCGCAACGGAATGAGGCACTTCTTCGCGCGTATGCAGCAAAATTTGCTCTCGGATCAGTTCGCCCATGATAAAGCGTTCGGGCTGATCCGTGACCAGATCAGGCGGATAGTAATATGGTCCAGGTTCCAGGTTTTCGATCAGAGCAGTTTGCAGCGGCTCAACCCCGTCGCCCGTGAGTGCCGAAAATTTGGCAACTGTCCATCCTTGAGCTTGGGCGAGGTCGATGTAGTCTTGATCGAGGCTAGGATAGCCCTGCTGGTCGGCTTTGTTGAGTCCTAAAATCACAGGACAATGAGTGTGGGTGAGCAGATTGGCAATGAAGCGATCGCCGCCCCCAAGTTCGACCGAGCAATCGACTACAAAGAGAACCACATCCACCGATGCGATCGCGCTTTGAGCATTCTTAACCAGCACTTCGCCTAACTGATGATGCGGCTTATGAATACCCGGTGTATCGACAAAAATAATCTGTGCCTCTGGCGTTGTCAGAATGCCGCGTAGCCGATTGCGAGTCGTTTGGGCGACGGGAGATGTGATCGCGACTTTTTGCCCCACCAAAAAATTCATCAGTGTAGACTTGCCAACATTGGGGCGACCAATAATGCCAACAAACCCCGATCTGTAGCCCTCTGGAGCCATCGGAATGCTGGTTCCCATTCCGTCGTGTGTAGCGTTGTCTGTCATGTCATTCTCTTCTGACACTTCTAAATCAATTCCGTAGTTTTCGATACTATTTCTCAAAATGCGCTTAGCTGTTATCCATTACAACTTATTTAGTGTAATCGACATGGATGGGATAAAGCGGATTGGTATCTTAACCAGTGGTGGCGATTGTTCAGGACTGAATGCGGTGATTCGAGCCGTCACCTTTCGCGCGATCGGGACGTATGGCTGGAAGGTTTTGGGCATTTGTCGAGCCACCAACGGATTGATGGAGCGTCCCCCTGATATTGTGCCGTTAGATATTGAGCGGGTTGATCGCATTCTCACGGCTGGGGGAACCTTTCTTGGCACGACGAATAAAGGGAATCCTTTTGCGTTTCCAATGCCGAATGGCGATTTGCTCGATCGCTCGTCTGAAATTATTGATGGCTATCATACGCTGGGTTTAGACGCCATGATTGGGATTGGCGGCGATGGCAGCATGGCGATTCTTCGCAAACTTGCTCAGCAAGGCGGCATGAATTTAGTTACGATTCCCAAAACGATTGATAACGATGTGGGCATTACTGAGTGTTCGATTGGCTTTGATACAGCTGTCAACATTGCGACCGAAGCGGTGGATCGGTTGCACTTTACGGCAGCGAGTCATTCGCGGGTGATGATCCTCGAAGTGATGGGGCGCGATGCAGGGCACATTGCTATCAGTGCAGGCATTGCAGGCGGCGCAGATGTGATTTTGATCCCAGAAATTCCGTATACGATCGCAAACCTCTGCAACAAGCTGAAAGACCGCCAAGAGCAAGGCAAAAACTACTCTCTGATTGTTGTGTCTGAAGCGGTGCGAACCGAGGAAGGGGAGATCGTCAGTTCGACCGATCCGTTTGGAGAGTCGCGCTATGGCGGGATTGGGCAATATCTTGCGAACCAAATTTCTATCCGGAGTGGGGCAGAAACCCGCGTTACGGTATTGGGGCACATTCAGCGCGGCGGCACACCTTCCCCGTTAGATCGTCTACTTGGCTCTATGTTTGGTGTAGCGGCAGTGGATCTGATTGCTCAAGGCAAATTTGATCGGATGGTGGGATGGCGCGATCGCCAAGTGATTGATGTTTCGATTGCCGATGCGATCGCGCAATATTGCACGGTTGATCCAGATAGTGCCGCCGTCCGAACTGCGCGAGGGCTAGGCATCTATTTAGGAGATTGAGTTAGGAGAATTGAGTTAGGGAGATTGAGCAAGTTCTGATGGGGCAGAGGGCGGTCGCTTGAGCGACAAGGGATGGTGCAATCGCGCTGTAAGCTACCAACGCGCGATCGCACCTCGCAAAGCAATTAGCTGTAATGGCGCTCTAGCAGCGATCGCAGCATATCTGCCATCGGAACGCCTTCTTCGACTGCCTTGGCTTTAATCGCTTTATGCAAGGGTTTAGAAATATCTAAGGTGAGACGCTTCATTTTCACCGCTTTTTCAGAAGAGTCGTTTTTCACCGCTTTTTTTGCTGCTTTTTTAGGCTCTGGCTGCGGATTGTCAGCCTTCACAGTCTGCTTGTCAGTTGCTTTTTTGGACGCCCGCGCAGGCTTAGCGGCGATCGCTTCCTTGGGTTCAACCGGTTCTGCTGCCACAACAGGTGTTTCTGCTAAAGGAGTTTCCGCTCCGCCATTATTCTCACTAGGCTCAGTGATGCCTTTAGCCGAAGGCGCTTGAGAGTTTGAGCCAGCTTTGACTTTTTTGGTTGCCATAATTTATCTCTACAGGTTGAGCAATAAGGACAGTACCCACAGAAACGTAGCGATTACCCTTTAGGAATGTCGCTATGAACAAATTATTTCTGTGTTTACGATTAAACGTATTTACAGAATATCGTATTTACAGAAACAAAGTATCGGTGAACTCACCAGAAAGAGACTGCCCTCTGGCTCAGGCTGCGCTCTAAAAGGGGTATCACAAACAGTGTCGTAATTTTCACAGCTAGAGCAAAGTCGCTGCTTTGTAGCCGAACATCGCGATTTTAACGTTACCTAACCAATGCTTAACCCTTTTCTTCTCGTTTACCCAGACAATGGTGGAAGACAACGAAACGATAAAAACGTGTGAACCCGATAGGGTCTGACTCGCCATGTCTGAGGGATTAGAAGTGCAACACAAGGAAAGGCGCGATCGTTGGGCGACGCCTATTTTGCTAGGGTCGATGTGGGTCTCTGTAACGGTGGCGGGGTGTGGCAGAACGCTAGATGCTGCCAACCTTGAAGCGACCATCGAAGAAGGGATCGCCAAGCAGGGCGGCAGTTCGCTAAAATCGGTGATTTGCCCGACTAATGTTACCCCTGCGGAGGGTCATCGTTTTGAATGTATCGGAGTGCTAGAGTCTGGAAGCGGGTTTGCAATTCCGGTGACTCAACAAGACGATCGCGGCAGCGTTTTGTGGGACTTGCCTAGCGTTCGGGGCTTGTTAAATCTGGCAAAACTTCAGGCTGAGATAGAGCGAGGGCTGCAAAAAGAAGTGAGTCAGGCTAGTGTAAATTGCGGCAGCAACCCCTACCGGGCTGTCAAACCGGGTGAAACGTTTGAGTGTCAGATTATCAAACGCGATGCAACGTCAGCCTCTTCCTCGAAGGTCAAAAATAGGGATTCACAAAAGGGTGACTTAAGAAATGCTGACTTAAAGTTAGAATCGGCAGAAAAAACGACATCATCACCTTCCTCATCAACCGTGGCTAAGCCATCAGAAAAAATTCAGATTACGGTTCAGTCGTCAGGCGATGTAGATTGGCAACGCATTATTACGTTACCGTCGTCAACCCAGGTTGCAACAGGGTTAGCCTCGCCCACACCGCCAGATGCTACAGCCACCAAACCGGGCGCTGTAGCCTTGCCCGAAGCCGATCAGTCTGCACCGCCACCTGCGATCGCGCCGACTAGCCAGCCATCGGGCGAAGACTTTCTTAACCAACCGGGGGCAGCAGATGACTTTGATTAGATTTAGGGCTAAGGTTTAGGGTTAATTGCGGCAGTATCCGGTTTTGTGCCAGACGTTCGCATCCTCATTCACTAAACCAAATCGGTAACGTTCTATATTCTTTAACTCAAAGTTATTGTTTTGCTTAACTTCTCTTAACCATTACAGGTTTCTCTTCCGCTATTCTAAGTGGTGGCTTCCCATGTATTCATTGTTTCATCTAGAGTGTCTCTCTTCCCGTTGTACTCTTCGCTAACTTAAGTTTTCCAGCCTGATGTCCAACCTGTACGAAGCGATTAGCAAAGGCGGCGTCACCGTCATTCCTCTGATGGGCTTGTCGGTCGCGACTCTTGCCTGCGCCCTCGATCGGAGTGTGTTTTGGTTTCAACTGCTGCGAACCGAAGCACGACTTTCCCATGACATTTTAGAGGCATCTCGCTATAGCTTGGTTGATGCCCGTGCGATCGCAGAGCGCTCGAAATCGCTGCCGTTGGGTCGATTTTTACTTGCCCCCCTTAAGCTCCAACAGCCTACCCCAGAAACCTTTCGCCTCGCGATGGAAACAGCAGGCGATGAAGAATTTGCCAAAATGCGAAAGGGTGACAAGTTGCTAGAAACGGTAGTTGCCCTCGCGCCGCTCTTGGGTCTGCTAGGAACGGTGACAGGTCTCATTCTCACGTTCAACAACCTCAACATTGGCGGTGGGGGCGGCTCAGCAGACACGACAAAAGCAGCCGCAGGCATCGGCGAATCTCTTACATCAACCGCAGTTGGTATGGTTGTGGCGATCTTAGCACTGTGCGCTTTTCGGATTTCTGTAACGCTGCAAGCTCAACAAGTTGAATACTTCTCGAAAGTGGGCGGTGAGCTAGAACTGATCTACCGTCAAGTTTGGTATGAGCCATTTTTAGACGAAATCGAACGAGCCTCTGCGCCTGAAGTTTCTCTTCGAGGATAGTGATGAAGTTTAAACATCAAAATCACGGCTCCCAAATGCCAGAACTCAATCTTCTGCCAATGATGGACGTGATCATGACGATTCTGACCTTTTTTATTGTAGTGTCGATGTCGTTAACCAAATTTCAATCGGTTGATGCATTGCTACCGAGCACAGAGAAGGGAATCAGTCAGGAAACACCGCCTGATCCACTGGTGGTTGGTATGACGAGACAAGGGCAAGTCATGATCGACAATACGACAGCCAACGATACGCAGATCGCTCAGCAAGTCGTAAATTATTTTCAGAAAAACCCGAAGGGCAACATTGTTCTCAAGGCGGATAAGTCGCTTCCCTACGAGAAAGTGGTGCAAACCCTGGGAATCTTGCGAGATGTGGGCGGCGATCGCGTCTCCCTGGCGATTGAATAACAGCGTTAAACCGCTGCGGTTAACTCTGGGTTGGGTCTTTCAACCATGTCACTACGATCGTGCCTTCTTGCCCCTTGACTGGAATTAAGTTTAGATAAATCGTTGTGCCGCCTTTCTTTAAGCGATAGAGATCGCCGCCGCCATATTGCCCTTGCTTGACAACTTCCTGAAAGATACCCTTCAATTCTGGCTCTAGGGTGGCGCTATAGAACACCGCAGGAGCCTGCCCGATCGCCAGCTTTGGCGAGGTGTCAATTCCAGGGCGCAAATCGGGAATCGTTCCCTGCTGAAGCTCTGCCTCGTTGACAATGTTGTAAAACATTTGGGGCTGGTCAAATTGTTCTGGATTGGCATTGTTCGCTGGGCTATCTGAGCGATCGCCTTCTGGTAAAACGTTTGCGAGCAGTTCAACATAGTCTGCCGGAGGGTTCACCGATCCCTTCAGGCTTGCCAAGTCGGTAATCTTCTCGCTAGAGAGCAAAATTACGGTGGTTGGCTCATCGCTAAACAGGCTCAAATATCGAGTTTCGCCGCTTTTAGAAGTCACGCTAAATATTTTGGTGACGGCGCTCTCTTCTGCGGGCGTTACCGTAAATCCTTTAGCTTTGGGTGCAGACTGGTAGAACGTTGCGATCGCAGCCAAATTGGCGGTGGCAATGCGGCAGTTTTCGCCTAACCCTTTCTCAAAACAGTCGGGTGTCGAGGGCTGATACTGAGGAAAGTCGGCAAACGAGGTCGCCATGTTATCAGTGGCTTTGCTAAGCGTCTGGCTTTTAGCAGGAGAAGGAGCCTCGGCGGCTTTTGGCTGCACGGGCGACTTTTGGATCACCGGATTGGGCGTGGCTCGATTAATTTTAGGTAAGGTTGGCTTGTTGGGCTTCGCGATCGCTGCCTTCAACGTCTTATTTTGAGCAGGCGATTTGGTGGTTGGTAGCTGAGTAATCTTCACCGGTGACTCTTTGTTTTCGGGCGGCTTTTGCGGCTCTTTAGGAAACGGCACGAAGAGAACCAGCGCATGAAGCCCCAGTGCTGCAAAGAGCATCGGTCTGATTAACGCTTGCATAGAAGATGGGCTGGAGGGTAAAGACAAATTTTTCATCGTTACGCTGATTGCATTGGGGATCGATCAGGGCAATGGCTAAAGGAATGAGCTAGCTTTACGCTTCAAGCATTCTAACTAAGCTAAACGGGGTCTGAGCTAGGATTTTGTATTCCACTATCAAACCGATCTATTCACTCTTCTATTCACTCTACAGTGGGGATTGAATAGGTGGAAACTAAATCTGCAATGTTGATTTTCAAAGCCGATCGTAATTTATTGACGCTCGTATCACCAAAGATGAATCCCATATAAGCAGTATATACCCATGGTTGGAGTTAAGTTTGAATCGTTCTTGTCATGATCAGCTATGACACTGATGTAAATTATTGATTCTGCTTAGCGTTGCCATTACCTTAACCAAAGATTTAACCTACCTTAAACACTTGTTATTGGTTTGTTTGTTTTTACTTAACTACTGTAGTTGTACTGTTGTCGTTGTTACCTGAATTGCCGTATATCGGACTTTGCTGACAATGGTACTCTCTGCTTCTGTTTTACGCCGTGCTGTCACTGCTTCTGCGATAACGGCTGCGATCGCATTTAGCCCAGTTTTGACAGCAATAGCCCAAGCCGTTACGCTCAACGGAGCCGGGGCTACATTCCCTGCGTTGCTGTACGAAAGATACATTTCTGAGTTTAAGAAAAAGAATCCTGATGTTACGGTAAATTACCAAGCGATCGGCAGTGGTGGCGGCATTCGCCAACTGATTGCCGGGGTTGTCGATTTTGGCGGCAGCGACGCTGCCATGACCGACGATGACATGAATAAGGTCTCGCGTGGTGTCATTCTTGTACCGACGGCTGGCGGTGCAGTTACTCCGGTTTATAACCTTTCTGGTGTCTCTAACCTCAAACTTTCTCGTCAAGTCTTGCCTGAAATTTTTGCAGGACGCATCACCAAATGGAACGATCCTAAAATCGTTCAAGAAAACCCTGGCGTGAATCTTCCAGACGCTCCAATTAAGTCAGTGGTGCGGGCAGATGGGAGCGGTACAACGTTTATTTTCACTAACCATCTCAGTTCTATTAGCCCTTATTTCAAAGGTCGTGTAGGAGTAGGAACGTCTCCTCGTTGGACGACTAACCCACTCAAGGGTCGTGGAAATCCTGGAGTTGCCGCTTTGGTGCAGAAAACACCGGGATCGATTGGCTACGTTGAGTATTCGTATGCCAAGCAGAATAACCTGGCGACCGCGGCAGTGCAAAACAAGAAAAACGAGTATCTTACGCCATCGATTGAAAACACAAATAAAGCGCTTTCGTCGATCAATTTCCCAGCCAACTTCCGCGTGTTTGAGGGTGATCCCAGTGACGGCTACCCTATCACTGGCTTAACCTGGATGATGGTTTACAAGAAATACGACGATCCCCAAAAGGCAGAAGCCGTCAAAAAGTGGGTGCAGTATGTTTTGACTGAAGGGCAAGAACTCAACGCTTCTCTCGACTTCACCCGCATTCCAGCTGAAACGGCGAGTCGTGCGCTTCAGCAAGTTCAGAGCGAAGTGAAGTAGGCGTTGAATCACACCTGTGAAGTCTTACGCTTTCCCTTTAGGTTTGTGCTTTAGGACTAATTGCTCTAGTAGACTGACAATCTTGAAGTGAGGACAGATTTTCTTAAAAGCTTTCTCTAGCCAAGAGACACTGTAGCTGTGCCTAAAATAGCTTTGACAAGTCGCTAGAGCAGGGTTCATGAAGAGCGATTGGGATATAGTTTTTTCGTCTCTCCATTTCGATCAGCGGCATCCCTTTTTTTAATCACCTTCCCGAAGTTGTTTTGTTTTCACACCCTGTATCTGGGGCATTTCTTTGTAGATGCCCCTTTTCTTACTTCTTAATGATCCAATGATCCATCAGATGTCGTCTAACGCTCACTCAGAATCGATCGTCGGTGGAGATAGGGCGTGGCTCGATCGCAGCTTTGCCTGGGTGCTCCGACTGATTGCGCTTGCCGCGATCGCACTCCTGTTTTGGATGGGCAACGTCATCTTGCAATCGGCATTGCCTGCGATCGCAAAATTTGGAGCAACCTTTCTAACCAGCCAAGATTGGGATGTAAATCAACTCCAGTTTGGGGCATTGCCCTATCTCTACGGTACGGCGGTTACGTCTGCGATCGCGCTGCTGTTTGCCGTGCCGATTGGCATTAGTGTTGCCATTGTAACGAGCGAACCGTTTTTGCCAACCTGGGTGCGATCGCCGCTCGGATTTTTGATCGAACTCATCGCCTCCATTCCTAGCGTCATCGTGGGATTGTGGGGCATTTTTGTGCTGATTCCGTTTCTCAAACCGATTCAGCTTTGGTTGCACGATCAGTTCGGTTGGATTCCTCTATTTAGCACTGAAACCTTTGGACCGAGCATGTTAGTGGCAGGGATCATCCTGGCGATCATGATTTTGCCAACGATCGCGGCACTCAGCCGGGACATTATGACCTCTGTTCCGTCGGATCTTCGTACGGCATCTATGGCTTTGGGGGCAACTCGCTGGGAAATGATTTTTACAATCTTGCTGCCTGCAAGCGCCTCTGGCATTGTAGGAGCCGTAATTTTAGGGTTGGGACGGGCATTGGGCGAAACGATGGCAGTCACAATGGTGATTGGCAACTCTGATCTGATCAGTGTTTCATTGCTCGATTCTGGAAATACGATTCCTGCCCTTCTCGCCAATCAATTTCCTGAAGCGTTAGACGAACTTCACGTCGGTGCATTAATGTATCTGGCTTTAATTCTGTTTGCTCTTACGTTAATCGTAAATATTTTAGCGATGATAATTGTGAAAATATTTGGATTCAAATACTAATTATTTATGACTACTTTTTTTGATAAACAACTTACAAAACCATTGCCATTTAGTCGCAACCTGTTTAGCTATGGCATGGGTACGATCGCACTCTTGTTGACTGGGTTTGCCCTACTGGCACTGTTTTCTGTGCTATTTGAAATCTTTCGTCAAGGCTTACCGGGCTTAACCTGGGACGTGTTTACCTCGCTGCCTGCCCCCACCGGAGAAGCGGGAGTTCCCACTGGGTTTGGCAACGCTATTCAGGGTACAGTGCTCATGGTTGCGATCGCAACATTGCTCAGCGTTCCGTTGGGCATTCTCACCGCCATTTACCTATCTGAAATTGGCAAAACAGGTGCGATCGCGAACACGGTTCGATTTGTCATGTCTATTCTCAGCGCTGTTCCTTCCATTGTTGTTGGCGTTTTCGCGTATGCCGTGGTCGTGTTGGCAACACTATTTAACTACAAGGGCTTCTCAGCATTGGCAGGAGCATTTGCGCTAGCAGTAATTATGTTGCCAATTGTGGTGCTATCCACCGAAGAAGCGCTCAAGCTGGTTCCCCGTCAGCAACGACTTGCCTCTGCTGCCCTCGGTGCAAATTCTGTCCAAACGACGTTCAAAATTGTAGTGGCATCTGCATTGCCCAGCATTACAACCGGGGTGTTGCTTGCGATCGCTCGCGTCTCTGGCGAAACAGCACCGTTGCTCTTCACCGCCTTATTTAGCCAAAGCTGGATCGAGACGCTTCTCAATCCAACCCCGTCTTTGTCGGTGATGATTTACAACTATTCTGGCTCCCCGTTTGCGGCACAGGTTCAGTTAGCATGGACGGCTTCTCTAGTGCTCCTCGGAATGGTATTTGTCACCAATCTTCTTTCTCGGTTTGTCACTCGCAAGCGTTGAGCGTCTAGCCCTGCTCTTTCCTCACCTCTACATTCCGCCCATCATGCACTCTTCCAACTCCTCAAAACCCACTCCCACACCCTTACCCACGCCCGATTTAGCGCTTTGCGCTCGCGGTGTAGATGTCTACTACGGCACGATCAAAGTTCTCGAAGATGTCTCGCTCGATGTTTATCCTGGAAAAGTCACTGCCATTATTGGACCGTCTGGGTGCGGCAAATCGACCTTTATCAAAGCGCTCAATCGCATCGGCGAACTCGAAAGCAATATGCGGATCAAGGGCGAAATTCAATTTTTTGGACAAAACATCTACAGTCAACGGGTCAATCTCAATCGGTTGAGACGCCAAATCGGGATGGTGTTTCAAAAGCCCAATCCGTTTCCGATGAGCATTTACGATAATGTGGCATATGGCGTGCGGGTCTTTAGCCGCCCCTCACGATCGGTGTTAGATGAGCTTGTTGAGTCGGCGCTCACCGATGCTGCGCTGTGGAACGAAGTCAAAGACAGTTTGACTAAATCGGCATTGAGCCTGTCCGGGGGGCAGCAGCAACGATTGTGCATTGCGCGATCGCTGGCGATCAAACCGAGAGTTTTGCTGATGGATGAACCCTGCTCTGCCCTCGACCCGATCGCGACGCTGAAAATCGAAGAACTGATCCGCTCGTTGCAGCAAGAATTGACGATCGTGATCGTCACCCACAACATGCAGCAGGCTGCCCGCATCTCCGATCGCACTGCATTTTTTAGCACTGACGAAAGCCAGGTCGGGCGCTTAATCGAAACTGATGCAACGGCTAAAATTTTTGGCGCGGCAAGTCATTCTCGGACTCGCGACTATATTGAAGGGCGGTTTGGTTGAGCCAAAGGCTTAATCTATTCTTTAAATGGTTTTAACCTTGATGAACAGCGCGACCCTTATTCTATAGATGGTTTACGCAGTTTTCTTGAAATTGCGCTTTGCACTAATCGTGCAATTAGTGTACCGATTTTTATCGCTCCAAGTCCACAAAAAAGGATTTGAGCGCGATCAACGGCACAACAACGATTGCCCAACCCCTCAGCGATCCCTAAACGTCCCAAACCTCCTACCGGCTTTCTGCTTAGAAAAAATCAGGAAGGTTTTACCGTTTTGCAGATCTGTGCCAACTCAGACAGGGGCTGATGCTGGAATGTTGAGATCCTGAGCCGCGAGAATTGCTGTCCCTAGCGCATTTATGCAGTTGTCCGAAACCCCTTACCTCGCTTGCATTTTAGTCGTTGACGATGAACCTCTAATTCTTGAATCTGTCACCCTTGCGCTTACTCAAGAAGGCTTTCAAGTCCTCACTGCGGCAGATGGACGGCAAGCCCTTCACCTGGTTCAGCAGTCGTTCGAGGCGGCTCAAGGCACATCGCCAACCGCTGCCTCTTCCATTCCAAAATTTGATCTCCTGATCATAGACCTGATGATTCCCCATATCAATGGCTTGGATCTGTGTCGGTTGATACGGCAAAACGGGAATACAGTGCCCATTCTAATTTTGAGTGCCAGGGGAAGCGAAACCGATATTGTGGTGGGGTTGGAAGTTGGCGCAGATGACTATCTCACCAAGCCGTTTGGGCTGAGAGAACTGGTCGCCCGTTGTCGAGCTTTGCTGCGGCGGCAAACCCAACCTCCGGCTCAAGCCTCTCCTGTTCTGCGATTTCGAGATATTGTGCTCTATCTTCAGGAGTATCGGGTCACGGTTCGGGGTGAAGAAGCTAATCTTTCTCCGAAAGAGTTTTCGCTGCTCGAACTGTTTATGCGAAACCCTCGTCGTGTCTTTGCCCGTGAAGAGCTTTTAGAGCGAGTGTGGGGAATCAGCTATTTGGGAGATTCTAAAACAGTTGATGTTCACATTCGGTGGCTGCGAGAAAAATTAGAAATTGATCCCAGCAGCCCGCAGTATGTTACGACAGTCCGAGGGTTTGGCTATCGGTTTGGGTGATGGAGGTATTCTGATTGTCTGGATTGCTCTTGCCTATTGCGATCGCAGTTTGGGCAAGGGTGAAAGAGCGGCTTGACCTGCTCTGCTTTTGTGAGAGAGGAACAGTACTAGTGGATGACATGATGTGAAGCGGGTCAGACAGAGGGTGCTATTGAACAGGAGGTGTCCTTGCAGAGATGCGCTTTTTTTGCATTCTCTCGATCCGCTGCCCGATTGTCCAATTCCTTGTAAGATTAGAGTATGGTTAACAAATGTAAAGAACAGTAAGCTAAGAGACATCATAAGGTTTAGCAATCCTGGTTCGCCTTCATATTTTTGTTTATTGATCGTTCTTCTAAGGTCGTCGTGAAGCAACAACTAATGCAAAATTCATGGACACGCCGCTTAATTCAAGGATTTGCGGCTTTTTTGGTTCTTCTTTCTGTTTGGTCGATCGCTCCTGCGGCTCAGGCATTCAACAATCCAGATTTGTTACCAGACAAGCCGACCAACGTGATTGACTTAGCCAACGCTCTCACCTCCGTTCAAGAAGAGTCACTGTCTCAACGTTTGTCTGACTTTGAAACGGAAACGGGCTGGAAGTTGCGGGTCTTGACGCAGTTCGATCGCACGCCTGGAACAGCAGTGAAAGGCTTTTGGGGGTTAGATGATAAGAGCGTGATGTTAGTCGCAGATTCACGGGGCGGCAACATTCTAAATTTTAGTGTTGGGGACGAACTTTATCCGTTGCTGTCTCGGACGTTTTGGATTGAGTTGCAAACTCGGTTTGGCAATCAGTTCTTTGTGCGTGAGCATGGTGAAGATCAGTCGATCATTCAAGCGTTGGAGGCAGTAGAAGGCTGCTTGAGACGAGGCGGGTGTAATGTTGTTCCAGGATTGCCGCGAGAGCAGTGGGTTCTGACTCTGATTACGTCTACGTTGGGCGGCGTCATCTTTGGGTTTGCGGGAATGCCTCGCAAGCAAGGTCAAGTGTTTGCATGGCAGTGGGCGCTGATTTTCTCGCCGTTGTGGGGAATTTTGTTTCTGGCGTTTGGCGTTGGCCCGGTTGTGACGCGAACTTCTGACTGGTTACCGTTGGTGCGTAATATCTCAGGCTTTGCGATCGGGGCGTTGGTGGCGTTTCTTGCACCGGCATTTAACCGCACCCCAACCTCGGATACCTAGAGCATCTGATCTGCAAAAGGCGACAGGAGGCGTAATCTGCGCCTCTATGTTTTGTCCTGCTTTTTTTCGCTACTGACCCAAACTGCGTCGGAGTGAGCGAATAAGCTGCTGAGCTTGAGCATAGGCATCCGTTCTGGGGGGAATCTTTTCTGCCGATGCGATCGCGCCTAGCATGTCAAAATCTGATTGGCTTCGAGCGGCAAGATACATCTGCTGACTCAGTTGATCCATAAACTGCTGCGCCTGACCCCGAACCGCGCTGGTCTCTGGCACCCCATCTGCGAGCCGAATAGCGTTGGCATAGTCATCGATCGTGCCTCCGTTTGCAGCGCTGCGAGCCGTTTCCAAGGTTTGTTGGTCTGCCTGGATTTCTTGACTTTGAGTAGACTGAGGATTTTGAAACAGGGAGCCTGTCGCGTCTGTCGTTGGAGACGGAGGAGCAGCCAAGGCACGTTCTTGCGCTTCGATCTGGCGAATCTGTCGCTGCCATTGCTGTCGTCGATCTTCAGCTTCAGTAAACAAGGCACGTCCAGCACCAATGCGATCGATTTGTACGATCGCACTTTGCAGCGATGCCAAATCCCCGGCACTGGCAAGTTGCTCGGCTTGGTCTAGGATGGGGCGATCTTGCTTTGTTTGAAAATCGGCGGTGAGTTGACTGACCAATTTTTGGGCTTCGGCGGAGCGAGGGTTGGAGCTAGGAATCTGAGCGGCATTGGCGATCGCGGCTTGAATATCTTCTGGGCGACCCGATTGGGCTAGCTGACGGGCACGATTTAGCTGTGCCAAATCAGCTTTTTCTAGCTGCCAGCGCTCGACCAACTGCCTAGCTTTGGCATAGAGCGGGCGATCAGCGCCGATGCTTTGAGCAGATGCGATCGCAGAATCAAAATCAGCGTCGTTGCCACTCCAGGTTCTAGATTGTGCGATCGCCAGCTTTTCAAAATCTTCCACTTCGTTTTGTAAGTTGGCTGCCGCCGGAATCTGCCTTATGCTTTCCAACGCCCCATTCAAATCTCGCTGGTTGAGTGTCGCTTCTGCCAGATCAAACAGCTTCTGCCCGGTTTTCGCCAACACGCCTTGTGCAGCTTGATAAACATAGCTTTGATCTTGAACTTCAGACGCAAGCTTGACTGCCTCCTGAAGGTTCTTCAACCCTCCTTGATCGAGCAGATCCTTTGCCTTCGCCAGCTTTGAAATATCATCGCGCGTAATGGAAATCTTCTCAGCCAGTTCCTGATACTTCGTAGTCTGCCAAAATCTGTTGTCTATCGACAATAGCCGGGAAGCGTTCGTCGAGGCTTGACGCCAATTTTCTTTGCGAAGCGCATCTTCCGCACCCTGATAAATCTCTTCCGCTTTTGACCAGATGCCCTGCCAGCGCTTAATTCGTCCTTCTACTTCAGCCTTTACTACCGACTGCTGAGGCACTTTTTTGGCAATGCCAATCGCCTCGTCTAATTTTCCGGCATTAAATGCTTCCTCTCCAAGATCGAGAATATCTTTTGACCACAACTCAACCATTCGCGTTGCTTCGTCATACAACGGGTGATCGGCTGACAAGGTACCCAGCAGTTTGATGGCTTCTAATAAATCGTTTGTCGTTCGTTTTCCGGCGGCAAGCTGCGCGCAGTGCAGGCGCAACGATCCAGAGGCAAGCGGCCAAAACACAGAAGGGCAGTTGGGAACTGCCGGGAGCTTGAGCAAAAATGCCATCGAAAGAGTGGTCAGCCCACCCGTGAGCGCTAGGCTGATCGCTACCGGAATCCTCCAATCACTCGTTAGCCACTTCCGGGCGGTGTCAGATGCAGTTGCAAATCGATTGCCTAAGTGCGTTAATTTCATTCCAAGTTCAGGTTGACCGGGCGGCTCAGAATCCGATGGCGGCTGAGAAAGTGTCATTCCAGCAGAGCGGACGTTCTGCCTTGAACGTTTCTGACTAGAGGAGCGTCGCTCTGACGATTTTGCCTCTCGCCGATCTCGAATGCCGCGATTTCTGGTCATAAATTCATCGGTAACAGCAGTATCGCTCCGGTTTTGGGTAAATCACATCCGGTTTTGGGTAAATCACATAGTAGATGCGATCCTACTCTGCATCCAAAAAAAATCCAACCTGATTTTTTGACTTAATCGTTTTTTCAAAAAATTTAACTCTACCGTGAGAAATAAGCAGGCTTTGATGAGCGCGATCCGGTCGTTTATTGTTAATCATGATACTGCGAATTCTGATCTTTACAGTCTTCTCAGTAGAATGAGCCTCCACGACCAGCAAGCAAAGCAAAGGGACATCGGAGGAAGACAGAGGGCTAGCCTTTGGATCGAGAGAGGTATCAGGGCGCGATCGCCGATCAGCCCGTACGTGACCATCCGAGTTGGGCAATTTGGCACCTGACTCATTGCTTATCGAGGTCAGACTGCTTACAACGGTTTCGTCATCCAGAACGATTGCGTGTGATAGCCCAGCGATCGATACAGATTTAGGGCTGGCTGATTTGTCTCAAAGACTTGCAATCCAATCTGCGGAGCACCCTTGGCTTTTGCCCACGCTTCTGCCTGACGCATCAACGCTGCGCCGATACCTTGGCGGCGATGCGGGGGAGCAACATAGAGCAAAAAGATATGAGCATGGCGCGCTCCGGTGGCGTTGTCGATCGCGTGCCCCAACCACAAGCATCCAATCGGTTTGGGGCGCGATCGCCTGGGCAACATCGAAGGTTCGACCTCTTCGGTTTGTTCGACCCACCAAATCGGTGTTTCTGGAGAGCAGTATTGTTCAACGGTGGCTGCCAGGTGAGAAAACGTGCCACCTGGGTAAAGTTCTGTGTAGGTTTGCTCCATCACTTTCAGAAGCCGCGAGTGCTCGATCGCAGATCCTCGCTGGAGCCGATATCCCCATGGCAGCCCATCTATCATGGGTTGTTTACAATTGGGCAGGATCTTTAGGCAGCCCTTCTACCAAGGCAGACAGTGCAGGAGGCAACCCTGCCACTGTGCCTACATGCGATGCGGCAGCTTTGTTACCTGTTGGGGAAACCTCTTCAATGGGTGCAGGGGCTGCCATGTCACCGGGCAAGAAGATGCGTGCACTCACAGCAACTAGCGCAACGATAAAGACCAACACAACCAGAAATGGAGCGATATTCTGACGGAAGAAAACCATGACTGAAGCGGCGATTACAAAAGGATACGTTTCTGAGAGTTCATTCAAGATCTGATCAGGTTGCTCTCTTTCTTATCCTAATACGGGCATTGCTGAATGGAAGGGTCAATCGCGGCTAAATTTGCTCTTGCTCTAAGGCGCGATCGCGCCCTAAACTGACCCAAACTGACCTTTTCGTTCATCCTTTCTCGCTCACCGTCTGCTCATTCCACGGCGCAAACACAGGCAGCAACAGCAAGCCAGGAATTGCCGCCAAGATGGTGATGAAGAAAAAGCCTGTCCAGCCGGTTGCTTCGGCGAGTGCCCCTGCTCGTGCCACCAAAATGTCTCGGCTCACGGCCATGAGGCTTGAAAGCAACGCAAACTGAGTTGCCGAAAAGCGCTGGTTGCAGAGGCTCATCAAAAACGCTAGAAATGCAGCGTTCCCCAAGCCTGTGCAGAAATTCTCAACATTGATAGCAACCACCATAAATGGGTAGTTCTGCCCAACCTGCGCCAAGACTAGATAGGCAACGTTGCTGAATGCCTGCAATCCGCCAAAAATCCACAGCGATCGATTGACGCCAATTCTACTGAAAATGGCTCCCCCAACCAGCGTTCCCACGATCGTGGCTAAGATGCCCATGCCGCCTTGAATGGCTCCAATATCGGTTTGGGTAAAGCCAGTCTGAAGCAAAAAGGGAATTGCCATATTGTTTAGCAGCGAGTCGCCAAACTTGTAGAGGACGATGAATCCCAAAATTAGGCTGCCGCGGAGCCGTCCTAACCGCCCAAAAAAGTCGAGGAGCGGCTGCACCACGGCTTCGCTTAAGGTGAGTGGGGGCACTGCCTGCTGTTCTGGCTCTGGGGCAAAAAAGGCGGCGACCATGCCAATGCCAATGAGCAACGACAGCAGTAAATAAACGTTTTGCCATGGCATGCGATCGGCTAGAAAGAATGCGATCGCGCCGGTAATCAGCAGCGCAATTCGGTATCCTGTGACAAAGATTGCTGCCCCTGCGCCGAGTTCGGGTTTGTCTAAAACATCGGTACGGTAAGCATCAGCCGCAATATCTTGGGTGGCGCTAAAAAAGGCAATCACGATCGCATTGATGGCAATGAATTGCAGCGACTGCTGAGGATTGTGCAGCGACATTGCCGCAATGCCCACCAGTAGGGCAAGCTGAGTGATAAGAAGCCATCCCCGACGGCGACCCAAAAAGGGAGGAATAAACCGATCGAGCACCGGTGCCCACAGAAACTTGAGGGAGTAAGGAAGCGCGACGAGGCTAAACAACCCGATGGTACTTAGCTTGATGCCTTCAACCGTCATCCATGCCTGAAGCGTTCTACTCGTGAGCAAAAACGGCAGTCCAGACGAAAATCCGATCAACAGCAGTGCCGACATTTTACGGCTCTGGAAAACTTTAACGAGGGATTGAATGGTTTCCACAGGGGTAGCGATGGGATGGAACGATCGATGGGACTGCTCTTTCAGGAACTACGTTCCCACATAAAGCAACACTGACAGATCAGGAACTCAATACTTCGAGGGTTTGATGATATCGAGGGTTTGATGATATCGGATTACCTTCCTCACACAATGGGTTGAGAAGACCTATCCTAGAGCCTGCTTCCTGGAAAACAATCTGCTTCCTAGAAAACCAGAAAAGGCTCTGGCTCTCTCTTGCAGGAAAGGCTGAGGGCTGGGCAGATCCAGAGGTATTGGAGTCACGATCTTCAGCAAAATATGGCAAATTTGCCACAGTTCATACCAAATTAATCTGTAAATACTACAAACGTGCGACCTCCTAACCCAGGAAGGATGCCGTAGGCAGGGGGGTCGAGGATCTGTCGCAGTGAAAAATCAATTTGGTATCACATCAGTGTTTTAGCATCATCGCATACATCAAAAATGGCGCAGGAAATTCTTCCAACGCCAGAGCCTGCCCATGATGCTAAAAAACGCGCGTTACAGAAATCTAGGAAATTTAGGGTTACAGTTTGCCATATCCCCGCCAAACGCCGATCAACACCCCCTGAATGTCTACTTCTGAGGCTGAAACTTCTGTGATCGGATAAAGCTCGCGATTTGGGTTTCCAGGCTTCAAAAATACCTTACTTCCTTTGCGCTCAAGGTATTTTAGCGTGGTTTTGCCTTGGTGATGGGCAGCCACGATCGCACCATTTTTAAGTGTCTTCGGATCGCTAGCAGGCTCTAGAATCACGATGTCGCCGTCGTCAATGAGTGCCTCGATCATGCTGTGCCCCCGCACCTTGAGAGCAAAATGCCGAGGCTTGAGCAGAAGATTTGACAAATCTAAATACTCAACTTCGCTATCTGAGAAGGTTTCGACCAAGCTGGTTGCCGCGATCGCGCCTTGGATGGGAATCCCTTTCGGCATGGGGTTAAGAATCCGAATGGTGCGTGCTTGCCCGTCCGTCCACTCAATGTAGCCCTTGTTGCGGAGATGCTCCAACCGACTCTGCACCGGAGCCGGAGATTTGAGGTTCATCGCGGTCATCATTTGCCGGATGGAGGGAGCGTGCTGATGGTCGCGAATGTAGTCAACTAGCCAGTCATATAGCTGTTGCTGGGCGTCAGTGAGGGATTCCATAAAACAAAATGAGGGTGGATGTGGGAGAACTAGAACATTTGTATTGTACCAAAAAGGCGCGGCGATGGGCTAAATTAGTTGATCTGTTCTTAAGGACATTTGTATCCTTATTTAGGGAATTTGTCGAGATCTCTGGGCGTTAAATTTGGTGACTTTTGCCTGCGATAATGAAGGCTAACCCAAACCGTTTTGAATTTTTGACTATGACGGCTGCGCCTATTTCTAAACCAAGACTTGTTACCCAGGCTGTAAATGGTCTTCTGGCGATCAAACCGCTCTTTAATTTGGCAAAATATCGAGCGCGGCAGATGATGATCAGGCGGGCAGAATCAATCGGCGTGGCGTGGAGAGAGGAAGCGGCGGCATTGCGCGATCGCAACTGGTCAGCCGAGTTTGATCAGGTTCATAACCCTGATCTAGCGTATCCAGAGTATTATCTGCGTCCGTTTCATGCCTACACAGAAGGCAACATGGGCTGGCAGCCTGCTACCGAAGTCGAAGTGGCTGCCCATGCCGTTCATGCTCGGATCTGGAAAAATGGCGGCATTGAAGGCGATTCGCGCCTGCGGCAAAGCTATCATGAGGCGCTTAAAGCCCAACTGTCTGAAGCCCCGAACGATATTGTCGATTTGGGCTGTAGCGTGGGCATGAGCACGTTTGCGTTACAAAGAACCTTTCCGAACGCCAAGGTTACGGGGGTTGATTTGTCGCCTTATTTTCTGGCGGTTGCCCACTATCGCACTCAACGGCGGACTGAGACAGAATTTTCTGATCCGACTTGGGTTCATGCAGCGGCAGAATCGACGGGTTTACCGAGCGCTGCGTTTGATCTGGTGTCGGCATCGCTGGTGTTTCATGAACTGCCGAGACAGGCTGCGATCGCGATTCTCCAAGAAGCTAAACGATTGCTGCGTCCGGGTGGTCATCTTGCCATCATGGATATGAACCCAACATCCGAAATTTACGCCAAGATGCCGCCCTACATTCTGACGCTGTTGAAAAGTACAGAACCTTATTTGGACGAGTATTTCGTGTTAGACCTTGAAGCTGCGATCGTGGAGGCTGGCTTTGCTCAACCCGCGCTCACCTGCAATACGCCGCGACATCGTGCGATCGTGGCGCAAGCGAAATGATCTTTAGTCTTGAAGATCGCTTTTGAGCGGAATTGGATCATCATGCTCATAGGCTGATTCAATCCATGCTGATTCAATCCATAAAGCACGGGCGTCTTCAATTTCAGCTAATGCGTCTTCAACCGTTTCACCTTGGCTGATACAACCCAGCAGATCTTTGATTTCAACGACGTATCCTCCTTCTGGGTCGGAGTAGAGTGTTACTGGATATTTCTGCTTCAGATAAAACTCTAGAAACTTTCGCTTAGTCTTCTTCTTCCTCCAGTCCGAGCGCTGTGATTACTTTCCCGATGTAAATCTCTTTCACTAAAATCTGATGCAAAGGCGAGATGCTCTGCTTCAGCAAAAGTACGGTGACAATTGGAGATCCTATCTCGTATAATAGACCCATACTCATAATGAGGCTACGTAAGGGTTTACCCTTACTGAAGCCTGACCAATAGCAGATCCCTTAGTTCTTCGGAGCTAGGGGATTTGTTTTGAGCGTTGCGGCATACTCGTTCTTCTAAAATAATGAATGTTGCTTCTCGTCGTAAGGCTTCTGCTAACAACTCACGTCGGCAGGTACGAAAAAGCTCCTCACGCCCCTTGAGGTGTTTCTTCCCAGAGTGAGGTAGTTTGTCGCAAACTGAGATGATTTCCGTTACCTAGAATTAGATGATCCAGTAACGGAATTCCTAGAAATCGCGAACCTTCGAGCAGTTGGCGCGTGAGAGAAAGGTCTTCTGCGCTCGGTTCAAGGTTTCCGGACGGATGGTTGTGAGCCACGATCGCACGGGTTGCCCCTTGGCGAATAATTTCTCGAAAAATTTCTCTTGGATGCGCCAGAGTTTCGGTTGCCGTGCCGATCGTGATCACCTGTGTAGCGATCAGCTTGTTTTTCACATCGAGCATCAGCACCGCAAACCGCTCTTGAGATTGCCACATAAGCTCATTACTCAGCGCGGCAGCGGCAACTTGCGGATCGTCGATCACCGTTTTTTCCGGTGGGCGGGATTGATACACTCGTTTGCCAAGCTCGATCGCTGCCAAAATCGTGGTTGCTTTAGCAGGGCCAACGCCCGGAACTTTGGTTAATTCTTGAATGTTGACATCGCGCAGCACCCCCAACGGATCGCGCTGATGCTGGCTCAACTCTTGCAAAATATATTGCCCCAATCCCACGGCTGAGAGTTTTCCGGCTCCTTGTCCTGTTCCTAGCAAAATCGCGATTAGCTCAGCCGTTGAGAGAGTTTTCGCCCCGTAAGCAATTAACCGTTCGCGGGGTCGTTCGCTTTGGGGAAGATCAGCAATTCTTAAAGAGTAGGTCATGAAGCAGGGGCAGGAATCGGATATTTTTACAGTAATCCCGCAAAATGAAACTGGGAGTACATCGATCAATTCGAGCAATACAAGAGTGTGAGTATGTGGAACGGAAGCACAAATGCTGTAGCGGCGCTGCTGGGGGGTGCGCTCCTCTGGAGCTTGGCAGAGCCGATCGCAATCTATCAACCCGCTTGGGCAGCCCGAACTCAAGACTATACGCCGGATCAGTTTATTTCAGTTTTAAACGGGTTAGGGTATCCGGTGACCTTAACGACGGTGTTTAACAGCCCAGTTGTGCAACAGTCGATTCGAGATTTTCAACTGCAATATCGCCTACCTGTAGATGGAACGCTCAATCCTCCGACGCAAGACATTGCCGCCGATCTAGTCAGGAAACTGCAAACGGATCTCAATCGGGTGGTGAAATTAGAGAACCCACTGCCAGCCAGCCAATTTTACGGGCGGCAGACCGAGGCGGCGGTACGGTTGTTTCAGCAGCAAAACAAACTGCCAGAAACAGGAATCGCTACCTTGGAAACGCGCCAACGCATTAACGATATTCTCAACGATGCGCTTCCTCGACCGGGGCAAGGCTCGTCGCCGGGTGGATCTTCTGGCGGTGCTGTCCAAGGAATTTATACAGAAGCGCAACTGCGATCGCTGCTGTTGGGGTTTGGGTATGATGTCAATCCTCAGCAGCCATTGAATGGCACTTCTGCGGTTCGCGCCATTCAAGATATCCAGTTTCTCTATGGATTACCGCAAACAGGGCAGGCCGATCAGCGCACTCAAGAGATTATGGCAACCTTGGTCAAAAATCTGAGAAACAGCCTCAAAGTTGTGCTGCGAAGTAATTTGCCGATTACGCAGTTTTACGATGCCCAGGCTCAAGCGGCAGTGCGAGAGTTCCAAACCAGATATGGCTTGGCGGTCAATGGGTCAGCCAATCTTGCGGTACGGAGCCAGATTGATGCAGCAGCCCGAAGAGTCAACCCCTAGGCGACGGATTTGGAAACGGATGGAGGATCTTAATATCGTAAGAGAACGTTGATTTTCCAGGGTACTTTGTCCGCTCCATCGGTTGTCAAATCCGCTGCTCTTTTCGGCGAGGGATGGCGAGGCTTTCTCAGATTTAGCCCCGCGCGATCGCTAACCCTAAGCGTGGGCGACCCCATCTTCGCGAGCCGCCTTTTGCACCGCCGCCGCCACCGCAAGGGCGACCCGACCATCAAACACCGACGGAATAATGTGTTCGCGATGCAATTCATCGGGGTTAACGAGGGACGCGATCGCAAGGGCAGCTTGCAAATACATATTCGTCGTTAGGGTAGAGGCTCGGCAGTCGAGTGCTCCTCTGAATAGACCTGGAAACGCCAGCACGTTATTGATCTGGTTGGGATAGTCACTGCGCCCCGTCGCCATCACAGCCACATCATCACGCACATATTCCGGCTGAATTTCAGGAATCGGATTCGCCATTGCAAACACGATCGGCTCGGCTGCCATCGAGCGCACCATCTCCGGCGTCACCACACCCGGAGCGCTGACCCCCAAAAACACATCCGCGCCCTTCATCGCATCGACAAGACTGCCGCCCTGAGCGATCGCAAAGGCAAGTTTTTGATCATTCAAATCGGTGCGGGTTGTCGAGAGAATGCCTTTTGAGTCGCACATGACGATGCTGCCTGCGCCATCTTTTTGCAGCAGCTTGGCGATCGCAACTCCGGCAGCCCCTGCCCCGTTAATCACAATGCGGGCATCAAAAATTGATTTCTCCACCAGTTTCAGCGCGTTGGTCAACGCCGCCAGCGTCACGATTGCCGTTCCGTGCTGGTCGTCATGAAACACCGGAATGTTGAGTTCTTTTTGCAGCCGTTCTTCAATTTCAAAACAGCGAGGAGCCGCAATATCTTCTAAATTGACGCCGCCAAACACAGGAGCAATCCGCTTGACGGTTTCGACAATTTCATCGGTGCTTTGGGTTGCCAAACAAATTGGAAACGCATCCAACCCGCCAAACTCTTTAAATAACATCGCCTTGCCTTCCATCACCGGCATAGAGGCTTCCGCGCCCAGGTTGCCCAACCCAAGAACAGCGCTGCCATCTGTTACGATCGCGATGGTGTTGTGCTTGATCGTCAGTTCATACACCCGATCGGGTTCCTCTGCGATCGCACGGCACACCCGACCGACCCCCGGCGTATACGCCATTGCCAGATCCGCCTGTCCTCTCAGGGGCATCTTGCTCTGAACACTAATCTTGCCGCCTTTGTGCAGCGTAAAGGTGCGATCGTAAATATCTAAAACTTTAATGTCAGGTAGCGCTTTCACCGCTTGCACAATAGTTTCTGCATGTTCTGTACTTGCCGCATCAACCGTAATATCGCGCATCGAAATGTCTCGCGTCTGCTCAATCAGGTCGATTTGTCCTATATTTCCACCTTCAGACGAAATCGCCTGAATCACGCTCGCCAACATGCCGGGGCGATTGGGAACCTGGAAGCGAATTGTCAAACTAAAACTAGAGTTGGGGGTTAGGTCTGCCATAACTTGCAAGTTGAATTCCGGAGTTTCAATCTTAGTGGGAATTACGAACCAAAATAAAAAAATCTCAACGATTTTGAGCGCAATTCTGGTTTGCCCATGGAAGAAGTGAAGAAAGTATCGTTCAATAGCAAATAAGTTGTCGCGCCTATTTTAGAGAATCCGATTTGAGAGAACTGTACTTAGACACACGAATTTATGCCGAGTCTTTACACCGAAATCGAAATCCATGCGCCGCGATCGCGGGTTTGGCAAATTTTGACCCAAAAAGAACGATGGAAGTACTGGAACACGTTCCTTTACGACTGCAACCCTCATCAGACCTTTGTTCCAGGGCAAGAAGTCTCCCTCTCGCTGCTGCGAGTTCCGGGTGAAGAAGAAATTCAGTTTCGTCCGCTCGTGACGCTGGTGCAGCCAGAAGCCTGTCTAAGGTGGGTATCGTCAATTCCAGGCTTCCAAAACGAGCATATTTGGCAGCTTCAAGACCTAGATCGAAACCGTAGCCAATTTGTTTACCAAGAAAACTTTTCTGGTTCCCTCTGCAAATTTTTTGTGCCGTTTATCCGCCAAGATGAGCAAAAAGGGATGCGACGCATGGCATGGGAACTCAAGCAGTATGCAGAAAAGCTTTAAATTGTTCAATCCTCTGTCACTAATCCTGGCACTTTACATCAGCAGGTGTGCGGGCACGATTGATAAAGCTATGAACACCAAGAACTTGCTCATAGAACCTGACAACAGACAAAGCAAAATCTGCACTAAGATATATGTTAAGATTCGTAAATAATTATTCAATGCTTCTTGTCTAGCCATCTTCAGATTCTTTTGTACTGATTACATTAGGTTGGTGAAATGCGTTTTCATATCAACAGCAGCGTTGATGGAGCAGCAAGAAATGCAAAATTTCTCGTGTTAAACAGCGAATATTGTTCTATGAACTTGTCGTTTTTGAGGTGGAGAAACCTGTCTAAAAGCGCGGCTGATCCTATTTCTACTCAAAAGTAGTATATCGCTTGTTAAAAGCTCATCCTTTTGACTTGAACTCAAGTTAGCACTCTGGAAGAGAGCGCCAATTAGTTAAATTTATAGACTGTTAGGAAGCGCAACCTACCGATGAGTTTGCTGCCTCAAGTCGATATCAACGTAGTCTCAAGAATGCTTTTGATAAGGTCATCTAATGCTTTTACAATCTCAAACTAAAATTCAGCCTCATCTGATTTCAATGCAAGAAGTCAGCGACCAAGGTGATAAGGGTGTTGTTATCTCAACTAGTATTTTTGGAGCATGGGCAATTACTCTGTCTGTCTTATTACGAATTGACATTAGCGCCTTGCCAATTGCGGCTCGCGTTGCCTTGGTTGCGCTGCAAACGTTCTTATATACAGGGCTTTTTATCAATGCCCATGATGCTATGCATGGCGCGATCGCACCAAAAAATCCTAAACTCAATCGCCTAATTGGTTCAATATCAATTTTCTGTTATGCCCTTTTTTCTTATAAAAATTTACTGAAAAGCCACTGGTTACATCATCAGCATCCTGCCTCGGAAAGTGATCCGGATTTTCATAATGGACGGTTCAAAAATCCAGTAGCTTGGTTCCTCCAATTTATGTTCAATTATTGGAGTTGGACTCGTCTAATTGGGTTAGTACTTGTTTTTCATACCTTACGGGGTCTATTTCATATCCCTGTGGCTAACTTGAACTGGTTTTGGATTACTCCTGCGATCGCAAGTTCCATGCAATTGTTTTTCTTTGGCACCTATTTGCCCCATCGTGAACCTAAAGGAGGATATCAAAATAGCAGCCGTGCCCAAAGTACAAACTGGTCTACGTTTTGGTCGTTTATCAGTTGCTATCACTTCGGCTATCATTTGGAGCATCACGAATATCCGAATGCTCCTTGGTGGGCACTGCCTCAGGTGCATCAACAGCGAAAGTCCAAAGATTTTCAGGGTGCTTTGTAACCTCCTAATGTGCTCACAACTGGCTATGGGCAGACATAGAAATCGTTAGATTTTACGGTGGCGATTGACCCGCCATGTTAATGTCATAAATGGGGTAAATCTGCTTTGCAAGCACTGTTCCAATATTAGAATAAAGACATGACAAAGGGTATTTTGGCGCTGAAACTCTTTGGCAAATCTTTCTTCAGATAACAGTGACTATTTCTTACCTTCCGAGTAGAGCCATGCTGTCATACTACCTTTAGTCAAAAGCATTGTTGTGGCAGCTATGCCGATGCTAAATATCATATTTTGCATATGAAATTGACCATTTCGGATGATAGGTTCTAGTAACAGGGCAGGAATAATTATCCCAGTTATGACTAGCAGGATATCAAATTGAACCTGCTCTTTGAACTTTGCTGAAATAAGGGCTAGAAGCAAGCCCAACGGTACGAAAAAAACGGCGTAAAACATCAGCTTATGTACAGAAACGCTGAAATCTGTAAGCTGTAGAATCCGCCCTTCAAACGGGAATAGATATCGAAATAACGTGATTTCGGGTGTTAGTTCTAAACTGTAGATAGTCTCAGGATTGTCTACATAGAGACGAAGCATATTCTGATGGTAAGTCAGGAGAAAATGATGAAGTTCTAAGTCTTGAAAAATATTGGGCACGATCAGTGCTGTATAGACTCCGTTTTCTCCTGTGATGGGAGTTCTTAATCGAAAAATAAGCTGCTTGTTTTCTTGACCTAGGGTGAAATTACGTTGGAGGGGATCTTTGGAGAACGATAAGATGCGGGCAGGTCCAGCTTGATTGAGATCTGAGGTTGCTGCGATCGCACTAATTGTAAATTCAGATGACTTCTGCAATCGCTCGGACAGTGCGGCAGCAGGTTGAGCCGTTTCAAGCCACTGTTCGCCTGACACAATCGCGCCTCTGGTTGATGCACGCACTGCGTTTCTTTGGGCAACTAAGTTTGGCAGAGTGCCGGTGCGATCCTCCACTTCGCTTAACACACCGTTCGTGGCTGTAGTCAGGTCATAGGCTGCCACTAATCCGGGTTGCAGCAGTAAGTTCCCTTGAAACACTTGGGTAATTTCTGCTTCAGAAAGAGCACGATCGCTAATTTCTACCTTAGAAATTCTTCCGTTCCAAGGACGATCGCCTGTTTTCTCGTTCCCTATTGAAAGAGGAAAGTCAGAACTCCAATTACTTAACTGAGCAGCTTGCTGAAGCGACAGGGAAATTAGCCCCATCAACAACACCCACGTAATGAGGGCGACCGCTAGATTTTGAACGCTAAGAACTCGTTTGACCCGTTTGTCGAATAACTGGAGGTAATTGGGTGCAATAGCAGCCAGCGCAAGGTAGCTCAATGCACCGCAAAACCCACCCGTGGTATTGGTTGAGATATCAATCCAACTTGGGCTGCGAGAGGGCAAAAACACTTGCGACACCTCAACGCTCAACGATAGAAGCGTGCTAGCGATCGCGGCAATGACTAGCCCCCTCCAGAGTTTCATCCCGTGGGATTGAACCCGTAGGGCGATCCCAAAGCCTAAAGGCATAAACAAGAGGACGTTTCCAATCAGGTCGTTCCAATCGCTGGGGTGGGCAAAAAACTCGCGAATTGCGCCCGTAGGCGTCACTCCTTCAGAAATGAACTCAAAGGGTGCCAGCGTTGCGATCAAAATGATAAAAACTGCACCACCGATGATGCGGTTTGCCCAGGGTCTCAGGGCAGGATTAGCAGTAGAGTGTCGGCGAAAAGGCTTTTGAGTTGCCATGAGTAGCTCCTGAGTCAGCTAGCGAAAGCAGTGATTTATGAATTGAGAGCAATCTGGCTCGTCTGCAAGTCTGGAACCTGGGCGGCGATCGCACTACCAATTTCTAACGATGATGTTGCCGCAGGGGAAGGAGCATTGTACACATGAAGCGCATGGTGTTCTCGCTCGATCAAAAAGTCATCGACCAATTTGCCATCGGGTAACAGGGCTTGCGCTCTGACACCGGCATGAGTTGGAACCAGATCGGCGGATTGCACTTCGGGAATTAGCTCTTGCAAACTGCGAACGAATGCCGCCTTAAACAACGAGCGAATCATCTCCTGAATGCCTTGATCGGCGTGTTTTGACATCAGTTTCCAGAAGCCTGGATAGGTCATTACTTCGGTAAAGTCGCGCAGATTAAAATCTGTTTTGCGATAGCCTTCTCGCTTGAAACTCAGCACCGCGTTAGGACCAGCGTGAACGGTTCCATCAATCATGCGAGTGAAGTGAACGCCCAAGAAGGGAAAATTTGGATTGGGAACCGGATAAATCAGACCCTTAACGAGGTAACGTTTTTCGGGAGTGAGTTCGTAGTATTCACCTCGGAAGGGGACAATTTTGGCAGGAGGTGTGGCAGCCGCGAGTTTGGCAACGCGATCGCAGTGCAATCCCGCACAGTTAATCAAAAATCGTGCTGTAAAACTGCCACGGCTCGTTGCAATTTCATATCCTTCAGTTGTTCGGATACAAGATTCAACGCGAGTACTCAGCCGCAAATCGGCTCCTTGGCTGGCAGCGATTTCGGCATACTTTTGACAAACCTGTTTATAACTAACGATGCCAGTCGAGTAAACCCTAACTCCAGCGAGACAACGAACATGAGGTTCGATTTCGTTCACCGCTTGGGCAGAAATCTTCTCAACCTTCAAGCCGTTGTCTAAACCCCGTTGATAAATGTTGTCTAGTAAAGGAAGTTCTGCGGGCTTGGTCGCGACAATTACTTTGCCACATATTTCGTGCTCTAACCCATGCTCTTGACAGAACTGGACGATCGAGCGGCTACCATCCCGACAAAATTTTGCCTTAAAACTTCCTGGCTTATAATAAATTCCCGAATGGATTACACCACTGTTATTTCCAGTTTGATGAAATGCCCATTGACCTTCTTTTTCTAACAGCAAGACTTTGGCATTCGGGTATCGTTTTCCGAGGGCAACAGCAGTCGATAAGCCAACAATTCCGCCCCCAACAATTGCATAATCGTACATGACTATCCCTGACATTTGCTTCACTCAAGTCAACTGAGGGGTTGGAGGCGGGATTGTCTGACGCCTCCTGCCAAACCCAATGCTTTAAATGGCGACCACTTTCGTTGTCACGCCCATGTCATCCAGCATTTTTTGAATTTCGTTGCAGTAGATGGCGTTCATGACGATCACTTCATCAGGCTGGTAATCCTTGAGCGATTCAGGAGAACGAATCTCTTGACCCACCCCTGGAATAAATCGACCGTGACGGTGGGGGTTAATATCGACAACCCAATCAATCAGGTCTTTGGTTCCCAACGTGGTGAGGAACGCGACGCATTTTGAGCCAGAACCCCAAACTGCAACTTTTCTGCCGTCCGCTTTCATCGTCTCCAAATGCTGCTTCCAGTAGCCCAACTTGTCCCCAATTTTGGACGCAAATAGCTCAACATCCTTCACCAATTGCTCGACGCTTTCTTCGGCTGGGTGAATCTTGGTCGATGGGGTCGCAACAGGACGCGCTTCAATCATCAAATACTGATCGCCGTAGTCTAGATACACATTAAGCACTTCAAAGCCTTCTTGACGGAACAACCGCGCTAACGATCCTGGCGTGAAATAAGAGCAGTGTTCGTAGTAAATATCTTCAAAGGCTTGCTCGGTGAGAACCCGCCCCATGTCAGGAATTTCAAAGAAGATGACGGTATCAAGGCGATCGCCCACGGAACGCCGGACGGTGCGAACCAATTCTGCGGTTTGGTGAATGTGTTCGAGCGTGTGACGGCAGCAGATAAACTCGCCCGTGTGTTCTGAATATTTTTCCGAGTAGTAATCTTGAATGAACATCACGCGATCGGCGGCTTCACTTTCAACTCGACCTACGATCGCGCTGGGGTCAATTCCAACACCATAGTTATTCCCTAGTTCACACATCAACAGCAGAAAATCGCCCTTACTGCATCCGATCTCAACGATCTTCTTATTCCGCAAGTCGTACTTTTCAATGAGACGAGTTGCCAGCTTGTAAGCAAACGAGTTAAACGTCGGTGAGAAACTTTGCTGATCTTCGTAGATAGGTGAATAATCCGAGTTTTTAGCATCAAACTCGACGTTGGTCACAAAGCCACAATTTGGGCAAAATCCCAACACAACATCACCGCAGGGGAAGTCCACCGCTTCCTGATAGCTGGGCATCATCAAACAACTGTGTACCGGAACATTACGAACTTCATAGAACACGGCTGACTCGTGATGTCCACAGCTTGGACACTCGTAGGACACAAGACGGGTTCCGGTTGGAATTTTTTGCCCAAGTGTAGATGGCTGATTCATAGGAGGTCCTTAAAAAGGGTAAACAATGGGTTTCTCTAGCCAAAGCAACAACTATGTTTAAGTGCTTCCCCTGCGACGTAACGAGAAGCACTTAAAACACTATGACACGACTGACAGTTCGCGTTCGTCAACATCGCCTAACGAGTCAGGTTTGAAAATCAACCCCTCATCGGCTGGATCACCTTTATCGTATTGAGCCACAATCTCTTCTGGTAACCGCGTGAGATCGCTGCCCCGCATAAAATCTCTTAGTGAAGTTCCAGTGGATTCAGAATCGACATTCGGCGCACCCCCCATCGATCTCACTTCATCGAGGTGAACCGTTCTAAAATCAATGCTATAGCGGGTAAACCCAGAGGTGTTGGGCACAGTAGAGTGCAGTTGAGCGCCTGCAAACAAGACAATTCCACCGGCTGGGCACACGACGCGAATTTGAGGATTTAGTTCAATCTCTTCAACCGCGTGGGGCTGCTTGCGAGTGTCGGATTTGATGTGCTGTGCAGCGCTCTTGCGTCCAGTTTTGTTCCACTCGTAGTAGTTGAAGCTGCTGGATTCGTTCCTAACGCCTTGGCTCCAGTAGCGGGGGTGGAATGCCATTGAACACTCAGTCTCAATCTCGTAAATCGGTAGCCACCAATTTAGTTGACACATGGGCGCAGAATACCAGGTGTCGCGGTGGGGGTGATGGGCGTAGCCAACTCCACTGGTGAGGTAACCGTTGGATGTCACCATTCTTAAGCGAGGAACATCTAGATAAGTTTGCTCTAGATCACAGGAGAAATCCCGCAAAATATCCTGAATCAGTCCCTTAGTTTCTGGGTGATGGATAAATTGAGGCTTGAGAGGAGCCACGATCGATACATACTCTTCGACAGACATATGAAACTGGGCGTCGCGAGGATCAAGCTTGCCAAAGGCTGTTTCAATCATTTTGCGAGCATGTTGAATCAGCGCGATCGTACTGGGACGAGGCGTAAACACAAAGATTTGACCGTCGTAAAGCCGTTCTCTTCTCACTTGATCGTTAACCGCAGAATCAACGTAAACCGTATGCATCAAAGGTTCTCCTCAGAACAATTAGGGTAGGTATGGCTAGGTGGCTGTGATGGGTCGCTCATCGGAAAGTTAGACGGTATGAAACAGATCCCACTTAGTAGGCGAGAACATAGCTTCTCGACTAAGTAATTGGCGTTATTACCCTCTAAACCATCACTGGGGCATGAAGAAGTTAGGAATCTCCGTAAATTACGATGTTTAGACCTGCTCTGGCGTATAAAAAATACGGATTATTTCCCCCTTCTACTTGACCGATGCCCCTTTTAATTAGTTGATTCCATAGTGAATAAAGTATGGAAGCATTGTGTCAACAGTCGTAAGGCTGTTATTTCCTGTGCTTCTTGCTACTCCAAAACATTATCCTGTCCTTAAAACGGGTAGCAAGTGTTTTCACGCAGTCTTCATAGTTAATCTTAAGTTTCTTCAAATTGACAAGATTCTAAATTCTGTCTTCTCGGCTATGAGCAAAACCATAATGGTGCAGCGTAGCAATCTGCTAATCGGAACGCAAGGTCAAATCAAGCGGTTTCTGAAATTAAAGTCAATGCTAGGATGAATGCTAAAAAAATGGTAAGAGCAAAGCTACTCTTACCACTGCTATGCAAGCCTATAAATCGGGAAACTAAACAATCTGAGGAGTTGGAATAGGAATGATAAACTGACCGCCTTGCTGACGATAGGCATCTTGCTGCTTCATAATTTCGTCTGCAAAATTCCACGCTAATATCAGGACGTAATCGGGGCGATCGTCAAGGAGCTTTGTAGGAGGATGAATCGGCAAGTGATTCCCACCCATATAGCGACCTTGTTTAAATGTATTGAGGTCTACTACATAGTCTACGAGTGACGTATCGATGCTAATGTAGCTCAAAAGTGTTGTTGCTTTTGCCGCCGCTCCGTAAGCTGCGATCCGCTTTCCTTGACCCTTGAGATCATGCAAAATTGCCAGTAAATCGCGCTTAATCGATTCGACCCGATCGGCAAAATCGAGGTAGTAATCGACGCGATCAACTTTGCGGTTTGCTTCTTCTTCCAACAGCACTTTGACAGAATCGTGGACGGCTTCAACGGGTTCGACAAACAAACGCAGAGATCCACCGTGAATTGCTGTCCGCTTGACATCGTTGAGATACAAGCCATGCCGACGGAACAGCTTGTCTAGCGCAGTCACAGAGAAGTAGCAGAGGTGTTGGTGATAAATCGTGTCAAATTCGCCATGATCGACAAGATCGACGACGTAAGGACACTCAATGACAGCAACGCCTGTGTCTTTGAGGAGAGTGCGAATGCCATCGACAAAGCCATTGAGATCGGCAACGTGAGCGAGAACATTATTTGCTAGAAAGACATCGGCTTGTTTGCCTTGCGATCGCAGTTGCTTTGCTAGGTCACTTCCAAAGAAGGTGTTCAACGTTGGAACGCCTTTTTCCAGGGCAGACTTTGCTGGTCCTTCGGCTGGGTCAATTCCTAAAACCGGAATGCCTTGATCAACGAAGTTTTTGAGCATGTAACCGTCATTGCTAGCCGCTTCAATGACGAGGCTATTGCTATTGAGTTGACGGGTTTGGATCAGCGATCGCGCACTCCCGCCAAAGTGTTCGAGCAGGGCGGCGGACACCGAGGAGAAATACGGATAGTCTCGACAAAACAAAATTTCTGGGGGAACGGTCTCCGTAATCTGTGCAAGAGAGCATTCAGGACAAACAGCAAGATCGAGCCGTGCAAAGATTTCTGGCTCCCCGAGTTTGGCTTCTGTCACCAGCGCATCAGCCAAAGGCGTATCCCCAAAATCGATCAGAACCTTTAGGTCAGGATTGCCGCAGGAGCGGCACGCGGAAATTTTCCAGTCACTCATAGTATTAAGGGATAGGGTGGAGATGCACCTACAAGCCTGTGCCAGCAGAGGTCAACGTTACCTGTTGCCAACGGAGGTTGGTATCTAGCAAGCCGTCGCCAATGAGATATTTGATGTGGGCAATGCGCTTGTAGCGCTCACCCTCAAACTCATCGAGGGACAAACCAATCTTTTTGTAGGTGTTGTACAGTTGCTCAGCACCTTTCTTGGTCGTCCACTGCGGTTGAAATTCCGGTAAGACGCGAGCGATCTTGTCGCAATCGACGCGATAGCAGCGCTTGTCAGGGCCGGCATCTTCTGCAAACTCAATTTCACAGCCAGGAACCGTGTCCTTCACAATTTCAGCAATTTCGCGAATCCGGTAATTTTCGCTGGTGCGCCCTACATTAAACGCTTCATTGTGGACTGCCTCCCGAGGCGCGTGCAGCACCGCTAAGAAAGCACGGGAGATGTCTTCAATGTGAACGATCGGACGCCAAGGAGTGCCATCGCTTTTGATATGAACTTTTCCGGTTGTGTATGCCCAAGCGACTAAATTGTTCAACACCAGGTCAAACCTCAGGCGCGGTGATACACCATAAGCCGTGGCACTGCGAAGGAACGTAGGACTGAACGCATCATCTGCAAGTTTGGCAACTTCAACCTCAGTCATGGCTTTAGAAGAGCCGTAAGGCGTTACTGGATTGAATTCCGAGGTTTCGTTCACGGGTGTATCGCCTGCCGCACCATAATTGCTGCACGACGACGAGAAAATGAAACGCTCTACCCCCCCTTGTTTTGCAAGTTCTGCGAGCCGGAGCGAGGCTTTGAAGTTGATGTCGTAGGTGAGATCGGGATTGAGATCGCCCAGGGGATCGTTAGAGAGACCAGCTAAGTGAAGAATTGCGTCAAATCCTTCTACATCAGAGGCTTCGGCATCTCGGATATCTTTCTCAATCCATGGGATCTCGCTGATTCCCTCTCCAAAGGAACACCGTCGATACAAATCGCTATCAAATCCGACAACTTCATGCCCTGCTGCTAAGAGCATTGGCGTCAATACTGTTCCGATGTAGCCCCGATGTCCCGTTAATAATACTCGCATTGTAATCCTCCCACGTTTTCCAAGGTGCTTTGCCGCTTTCCCAGAGGCTTTCTAAGATCTTCTTTTCACGAATGGTGTCCATGCACTGCCAGAAGGAATTGTGCTTGTAGGCCATCAGTTGTCCATCTCTGGCGAGGCGCTCTAGGGGTTCTTTCTCCCAGTGCGTCAGGTCGCCATCAATATAGTCAAAGATTTCAGGTTCTAAAACGAAAAATGCGCCGTTAATCCAGCCCTCGCCGATCTGAGGCTTTTCAGAAAACTCGACAATTTGGTCATCATCTAGCTGGAGATGACCAAATCTTGCCGGGGGACGAACAGCAGTGAGGGTGGCGAGCTTGCCATGAGAGCGATGGAACGCCAGAAGCTCGTGGAGATTGACATCAGATACGCCGTCTCCCCATGTCAGCATGAACGTCTCGTTGTTCATGTAGGGCGCAAGCTGCTTAATGCGTCCGCCTGTCTGAGTTTTCAGTCCGGTATCGACGAGATCGATCGTCCAATCAGGTCTAGACCCTCCATGTTGATCAATTTTTCCGGTTTTTAGATTGACAGTCAGATTACTACTAAGAGAGCAGTAGTCAACCATATACTTTTTGATGTACTCGGCTTTGTAACCAAGCGCGATCGCAAAGTCGTTGTAGCCGTAAGTGGCATAGTGCATCATGATGTGCCATAAAATCGGGCGTCCACCGATTTCCACCATTGGCTTCGGTTTGATTTCGGTTTCTTCCGCTAAGCGGGAACCCAAACCCCCTGCAAGAATTGCTACTTTCATAAGTTTTGATCGCTCTTTTCGATGTACGCTGGCTTGGCTTTACTGCTGTGCAGAATCGTTGAGTTATCTCAAAATGCTGTGTCAGTTTAGCCAGTTCCAGATGATTGGGCAAGTCATGCTCACATGGGCTTCACAGAGTAATGGAGTAGGGAACACAAAGTTGGATTGGAGACAGAGCGGGGCAGATGGCACTGTCTTCAAAAGACCTTCACAGACTACGGTAGAGTGCTGATTTTGCTTCATCTTGGCACTCTAATCTCTTTTTTTAAACCGCGAAAAAACTTAGATTGTCTATTAGACAAGCGTTTGGGAAGTCAGGCTATGCCGAAGCTGACTGGTTGTTCCTTTTGGGGTCTGGCAGTGGATCATTGGGGCAGTTTATTTTGCACCATGCCTTACCGCCGCAAACGATATGATACGAACTCTGGAGGATTGAACCCCTTTAAGTATTGATTCAGATATTGAAGATAAGCGACTCTGCACGCCATTTCTGTTACCTTGTATAAAATGTGGTACTTGCTCGAATACGATCCCCAGCCCTCTAAGGTTCGGCCCTGATGTCATTTGATACATCTTTAAAATTGCGCTTGTAGCGCTGATTGAGCAGCGAGATAAACCTGCTTTGGCGGCTAGACTTTACCTGCGCTGTGCCTGTGGTCATTCTATTGATTAGCAAAAATGGGATGGCAAAAGCCAGTGCTTACACGGAGATTTTATTGAAAAAATACAATTTTAGAGAGATCATTAGTTTTTTGAGTTTGAGATCACGTTTTTGAGATGCCGTTTCCAGCGTTTGAGGTGAAGATAGAACAAATAAACTATATCAAAAATTGCTTGCTGTAAAGATTAAGTAAAGTTGGTTTAGCTAACGCTCTGGTAGTTGTGTGCTTGAGCAGGCACATCATAGAGAACTAATGTTTTCCTGCGCCCTCAAGCTCTTTTCATGGCTCAATCGAATGATATCCTTGTTATCACCGTATTGTTACTGAAGTGATAGATCTTACTTATAAAAATCAGTGTGAATTCATAGTTATTGTCTGTGAAGACACCGTATTTTTACGGTTTAATGCTGGCATGCGATCGCTGATTTTGATTCAATAGGATTCAGTTGCCCAATCCACTGACATACAGTTTGGATTATAAATGGTCAGTTGTGTGGTGAGCGTTTGTCGGTCAGTGTCTTTGAGCAACCCCCTCAGACATGCTGTGTCATTTAGGAAGAGGAAGCTAAAGTTCTCTTCCTTCAATCATTAACAAACCTACTGTTTGTAATATTTAGAATTAGCGACTACTCTAGCATTGTTACCAGCGTTTCATAGCCAATCATGGTTTTTTTTCTGTCTTACTACTCGACAGCTACTCGTAGCATTGGTAAAAGCATGAGCGCCGCGGTTTACCATTGATTAGATTTAGACCGCAACACTTGCCTTAAATGTAAGCGCGATCGCGGCGTCATCAAACCCTGAGATAATTAAGCTAGCTTAGTAGAAGTAGGTTGCAGAATCGGAACGATTTTGATACCATACTCTGTCTCCATACTGCTTTTTTTATACTCTAGACTCCACAATTCGAGGGCACAATCGTCGGAAGCATCTGCTGGGTGTATTCGCAACCGAAGCTCTCGCTGCTCGGACAAATATTCACACTGGACAGACTGAATTGCCCCAATCTGACGGCGATCCAAGGCAACCGCCAAGCGCAACAACGGATGGAGTTGTTCTACCATACGGCGATGGCGTTTACTGGTGAGACTGCGATAGTTCTCGTGGCGCTTCTTAGGACTATTTTTGCGATGATAGCGAGCCAGGTTTGCGATCGCTTCAATTTCAATCTCGGTATATCCCAGCAATTCTGAATTGCGAATGAGATAGTAAGAGTGCTTGTGGTGGGCAGAATGGCTCACATGATGCCCGCAGTTGTGCAAAATTGCGGCTGCCCACAACAAATCTCGTTCATCGCTTGTCCAGTCGTGCAAACTCCCCTGAGTTTGATCAAACAAGCTGAGAGCAAACTCTGCGACCCGTTGACTGTGTTCCAAATTCACCTGATATTTCTGCGCGACATTCAGCACATTGCGCTGGCGCACCGAGCTTTGATAGCGCAATCGATCTTCAATCAGACCGTGGGTCAGCATCCAATCAACCACAACGCCCTCGCGCAGCGATCGCTCACAAATCATAATCGAATCGATTTTGAGCATTGTCATCGCTTCTAGCAAAATCAATGCCCCCGCCAAAATAATCTCCGCTCGGCGCTCAGACAACCCAGGAACCTCTAACCGCTCTGAAAAGCTCATTTTCTTGAACCGACTGACCCACTCGCGCACATCTTTTTGAGACATTTCGTAGCCGTTGAGCGGCGCGGGTACCGTTCCAAACTTTTCACGGGCGTGAAGCACTGCCAGCGTTTCAATCGTGCCCGATGTGCCAATCATGCGAGGATGGTCGGATGGCTCTAGGTGGGCTTTAAGCTCGTCTACCGAGCGCTCAAACATTCCTCGAATATAGGCTTGCAAGGTCTGAAACTCGCTGTTGCTGATGGGGTCGGTTGTGATTTTCTCAGCCGTGAGTCGAACAGCCCCAACTTTAGTGCTGCTAAGGGTGCGGGGTTCGTGACCATCGCCTAAAATCAATTCGGTGGAACCGCCGCCAATGTCAATAATGATGTGAGGCTTGCTCTGGAAGTTCATTCCAGACAGCACACCCAGATAAATGCGTCGGGCTTCTTCTATGCCCGAAACCAGATTGATAATCAGTCCCAATTCGTCTTCGACTCGTTGCAGAAAGTCGCGTCCATTCGGGGCTTCCCGGACGGCGCTTGTTGCCACAGCGATCGTTTGCTCTGCATTGAGGCTTTTGGCAACCTCTTGACAGCGTTTGAGAGCCGCGATCGCACGTTCCATCGCCGCTTCTGTCAAGCGCCCAGTTTGCTCACAAAAGTCTCCTAACCGAACGGTGGCTTTCTCTCTGGCAATAATAGAAAACGCCGGAAGCTCTGGCTGAATTTGAGCAACGACCATATGAATAGAGTTGGTGCCGACGTCGATCGCCGCGAGGATGCGATCTTGGCGCAAAAGCAATGTCGGCAGACTGATCACGCTATTTTGGGGTTCAGAGGATGAAGTAACCATGGCACACTCGGATGCGACTGAATGGAACACTCTACAATCGTTGAGAGACCCATCACTCTTCTCCAGAAGGTCTTGGTGAAGCATCCGGGCATTGCAAACAGACAAAATAATCTTAAGAGGTTCTAAAACAGTTTTTACTGGAATTCCGGAAAATAGACCGAATCTCAAACAAAAACCGCTAGATTCTTAGATTAGAGACTCTTTAAATTTACCGTTCTTCATCCCTATGTTGACCACCCCCGAACCCACTTGGCGAATCGTTGTACGGCTATTGCGCTGGCACAAACCTGAAGGACGCTTGATTTTGATGATTCCGGCGCTGTGGGCAGTTTTTCTAGCGGCACGGGGAACGCCTCCTGGGGTATTGGTGGGTGTGATTGTGCTAGGAAGCTTGGCAACGAGCGCGGCGGGGTGTGTGGCAAACGATCTGTGGGATCGCAACATTGATCCGCAGGTAGAGCGGACTCGCGATCGCCCCTTAGCCTCTCGTGCACTTTCGATCAAAGTCGGAATTGCGGTGGGATTTGTTTCTCTGCTATGTGCGGCAGGGTTGGCGCTATTTCTCAATCCGCTCACGTTCTGGTTATGCGTAGCAGCCGTTCCGGTGATTGTGCTGTATCCAGGCGCAAAGCGGGTGTTTCCGGTTCCTCAGCTTGTGCTGTCGATCGCGTGGGGATTTGCGGTTCTCATTAGCTGGAGTGCGGTAAGTTGTTCTGGAACGGCGACGACGGCATGTTTAGGGCAAGAAACGTGGTTGCTTTGGGGGGCAACCGTGTTGTGGACGTTGGGATTTGACACAGTGTATGCGATGAGCGATCGCGAGGATGATCGGCGCATTGGGGTTAAATCGAGCGCGCTATTTTTTGGAAAGTATGTGTCTCATGCGATCGCGGCGTTTTACGTGGGCACAGGGATAGTTTTGGCTCAGTTAGGGTTTGTAATGGAACTTGGTTGGACATTTTGGCTCAGTTTAGGCATCGCGATGATGGGATGGGCATGGCAATACTTCAAATTATCTCGTCCGATCGTTCCTCACCCCGTCTATGCCCAGTTTTTCAAACAAAACGTGTGGATTGGCTTCGTTTTGCTAGGTGGAATGATTGCAGGGGTTTGAGGGGTTCAGGCTCAACGACCGTTGATTTGGCTTGCGAACAGTTTTCACTTAAAGCAACTCTATTTCTGTTGACAACTTTCGATTCAATCACTCATATTTCTGTTGACATTGCTGTTTGCACTGCCTGCATACTTGCAGCTTGATAAATTGTTCTCAGATACTCCATAACGGCTTGGTTTTCTGATGCATCAGATTTGAACGGAATCGATCCTAAGACATCTAAAATTGTCTCGCTTGTAGGTGGAGGCGTGATCACAATTAGGGATGGCTCTAGCTGTTCTTGGTAATCCCAAAAGCGAGTGGCTCTACCAGACTCTAAAGGATCTTGCTCAGCAAAGTCCCTTGGATCGCAGTTCAAGGGCGTCGGTCGAGGGGGCTGAGCGCTGGCAAGGTCTTCGACAGTTTCTGATGGTGCAATCCCTTCGGTATCGCCCGTCATGCTAATGGTGTCTCCGGTTCCCCGAATCTGGCGCAAATCTGCAATAATTTGTTCTTTCGTGCGTCCTCGCAATTGGAACAGCACAAACGGATCTTCGCTAAAGCGATCGCCCAGCAAGTAATACACCGCTCCAATGTGTTTACAAGGATTTGCCGGATCAGGACACGAACATCGACTGTGAATATCAAACTTGTTAAACGGAAATAGGCTCAATCCATTTGCTGTAAACACATCTTCAATATTTTGCGGCATTTCTCCTGCCAAGAGTTTTGCAGAGAAAATTGCTCGTTCTGCCATCGATTCAACAATGTAGCTCCACTGCTCATCGCTAAACGGGTCGAGCGACAGAGACACTTGGTAAGGTTCGGGAGCCGTGCCCTGCACTTCTGCGTGTACCTTCGCGCCGTCAAACTCAAGACTTAAGACATTGCCTTCTCTGGCGTAGGTTCGCGCTCTGGCTAAGCGTCGAATCCAGCCAAATGATTCGAGAACATCGATCCAACGTTGTGCCCACCATTCGCGGCTGGGTTGAGAGTAAGAGTCAGACATAGGAAAACAATAAGGGGGAAAAGTGCATTTTGTGAAAGTCGATATCAGTTAAGGTAATATTGATTTTAGAAGTAATCAATAAATGCGGTAACACAACTGTTAATAGGTTTGGTATACTCAATGCTATTCTTCAATAACAGCGCTGCGATCGAGGATCAATAAATTTCGCAATTGATCGGTATTTAGTTCAGTTAACCAGTTTTCACCCGTTCCGACAACCTGTTCCGCTAACGCTTTCTTGCTCTCGATCATCTCGTGAATCCGTTCTTCTAGCGTTCCAGTACAGACAAATTTGTGGATCTGCACATTGCGGGTTTGCCCGATCCGAAAGACGCGATCGCTAGCCTGATTTTCCACCGCCGGATTCCACCACCGGTCAAAATGAAACACATGATTCGCGCGAGTTAGGTTCAATCCGACGCCTCCTGCTTTCAACGATAACAAGAAGATTCGCGGTGCTTGCGGATCGTGTTGAAACCGATCGATCATCGCTTCTCGCTGTTTCTTGGACGTGCCGCCATACAAATATAGAACTTCTCGCTCTAACTGCTCTTCTAGGTGCGATTTAAGGAGCTTGCCCCATTCCGCAAACTGGGTGAATACGATCGCGCGATCGCCCTCTGCCACCGCCTCATCTAACATCTCTTCCAATCGTTGCAGCTTTGCTGACTGACTGCGAAACGATCGGGTTGACGCTTGGCTGTTTTCAGCATTGACCAACACTGGATGATTGCAAACTTGCTTTAATTTTGTCAGCAGCGCCAGAATGATTCCTTTACGCTGAATGCCTTGAGCCGCCTCGATTTCTTCTAACGATCGATCAACGATCGCTTGATACAACGCGGCTTGCTCTGCCGATAATCCGCAGAAGACGGTCATTTCCTGTTTTTCTGGCAAGTCTTGAATGATCGTGCGATCGCTCTTGAGTCGCCGCAAGATGAAGGGTTGCACCAGCGATCGTAAGGTTTGCAATGACGTGACATCGCCATAGCGCTCGATCGGAATCGCAAACCGGCGCTGAAAGAAATTTCTCGGACCCAAATAACCCGGATTGAGAAAATCTAAAATCGACCACAGTTCCGACAGCCGATTCTCTACTGGCGTTCCAGTCAATGCAATCCGAAATTCTGCTTCAAATTGCCTCACCGCTTGCGATTGCTTTGCCTCTGGGTTTTTAATATTTTGCGCTTCGTCTAAAACCACGCCTTGCCAACCCACACTCGTCAACGACTTGAGATCGCGATGCAGCAAGGCATAACTCGTGATGATGAGATGATTTTTCTGTGCCGCTTTTGCAAAGGCGTGTCCCTGAAGACGCTTATCGCCATGATGCACGATCGCACTTAGCGTCGGCGCAAACTTTTTCACTTCCCGTTCCCAGTTTCCTAACACAGAGGTCGGACACACTAACAGAATCGGGCGTTCTAATAGATTCTGTTGTTTTAAGTGCAACAAGAAGGCAATGAACTGGATCGTTTTGCCAAGTCCCATATCATCGGCAAGACAAGCCCCCAAGCCCCACTTCTCAAGAAAGGCTAACCAGGCAACTCCCCGCGATTGATAGGGTCTTAACTCACCCTGAAACTCTATTGGCGTTGGCAATTCCTCTAGTGTTTGGTTTCCCGTTAGCGCTGTCACTAACTCATGCAACGCTCCAGAGGCTTCAAAACTAACTACAGGAAGCTTCTCCATCGTTTGCGTATCGCCCGTGCTGATCCGCAAGGCATCGTCTAACGACAGCGTAGTTTGATCTTTACGAGCCGTGAAAAACGATTGGGCAGATCGAATATCTTGCGATCGCAGTTCCACCCATTCGCCATTGATCTCGACCAACGGCATATTTTGCGCGACCAATCGATCGAACTGCGCCTTTGATAAACTGTGTCCCCCGATCGATAATTCCCACTCAAAATTGAGCAGACTTTGCAATCCCAATCGATCTGTTTTGCGCTTGGTTGGCGTTGATGCTCTAATCTTCAGCCCCAGCCGATTTGCCCACCCGCCGCGCCCTGCCAAACTCGGAGGCAAAATCACGCCCAAGCCGCTATCTTGCAGCCGCCATGCCGCATTCATAATAAAATCGTAGGCTTGCACCGGATCAAGCTGGCACGATTGAGGGCGCACATTGTCTAAACTCGGCTCAATTAAAGGATACAAACGCGACGCTAAGCCCAACCCCATCAACAACGTCTCTTGCGGACGATCAATCCTCCGACCTGCATAGACCAAATGTTCGACCGGGTTTTGCCAAATAATTGGCGCACTCACCACAAAATCCGGATCATCCACCGCTTGTAAGTAATACTCTAAAATCCAGGTTCGCTGATTCTGAATCGGCGGCGCTAAATGAAAACAAGTGCGAAATTGATCAGTTTGATAACTGCTGATCGGAGTTTTCCACGTTGTTAGCACACCCTTTAACCAGTCTGTGTCTAACAGGTCTGCAATAGAGCGATCGCGCTGGGTTGTCGATTGGCTCAACCCTTGCAGCCAAGGTTTTAGCGCAGCATTACCATTGGGCAACGGGTAGGTCGTTGCAGACACTCGGATCTGCTCATCCATTATCTGATTGAGAAAATGCAGGAGCAGTGCTTTAGGCTCTGGTGGCAGTTGAATTGCAAGGGCTTCATGCTCCGGCTGATAAGTACGACACACCGACGGCATGTGTCGAATAAACTGTCTGAGTCGGGCTTGATCAGTCGAGCTATCGAGCAACACTTCCCACCGTGCCACTGCGTGATCATCGTAAATCGCAAGTCCCGGCAAAAACTTCGATCGCGCCAACAAATCCAATGTCCACCGTGCCACATGAGACCAAAAACGCAACGCGCCGCCTAGGAATGCATCTTCTCCCGTCGGCAACCCCAACGGCAGTGAATTCAAAAACTGAAACGCTTCCATCGGCGGCAAACAAAGCCCTTGAATACGCCAAGGATGCAGTGTAACGGTCGATAAAAGCTCAGAGGCAGACAGCACGGGAACCCCATCATCGCCCGTTGGCAACGCAACCACGCGCCCTTGCCACGCATCGGGTGCTTTGCCGTGTCCCGAAGGGGTTGCGATCGCTTTCTTTCGTCCTCGTTTTGGAGCGTCTTGACCAGTTAACTCTAATGCTGGAAGCTTGAGTCGGTGAGAGCAATGAAGCGGTTTCAAAAACTCCAGTAGCTCTCCCGGATTCATCGCGTAGGGATGCATTAAAACAGTGGTTGGCTCCTGCTCAATTGGCTCATCTAACCGACGCCAAGTTTCGCCCCACAGAAACAAACTTCCCCTCTGCTCAATTGTGTCATGCTCAGGAAACAACCAGCTACCGTGTAAGACTGCCATTCGAGCTTCAAATCTCCGCGATGTGCTTCAAGGAAAGATGGGGATAAACGTTTACTGTACGCCTAAATCACAGTTTAGACACTCAGTTCCTATCCTAGAACGTGCGATCGTGCTCATCTGCTCCATCTTATCGAGTAGCGGTCTAACGTCTCTTCTACAGACTGTAATGTTATGCAAACTAACGTTCCAAAGCATTAAGTTGATACTGCTATTTTGCGTTGAAGCAGTTTTCCGTTCGGCTGCGACTTGCCCTCAAACTTAATGGCTTGACTATTTAATTAAAGTTGCGCGTTGTGCCTAACAGTACTTTACCAAGGCAACTTTGCCAGATTTGAGTACAAGATGTAAACGCTGTAATTTGACCCATGCATCAGTCGTCGCAAAACGTCAATTGACGGTTGCTCACAAACGAATTCTACATACCTGAAGTTGACTGAACAGTCGGTGCGACACCCATAGTAAAGCCAAACTCGCATGGGACTGATGCTTCACCCACGCAAAATCAGCCCTGCCGCTGAAGGAGTAGGGATGGAGTACATGCGAGCAACTAGAGCCTGCCCCTATACAGATGGGTCTGACTGGTGAGACCAATCAGACCCATGGGTAACATAATCGACCTGGCAGCGCGCTATTTTGACAGGAAGCAACCCTCCCACTATCGTCGCCGCAGATTTGTTTCACACCTCAGTTCGGGATGGATGAGGGTGGAGCCAAACCGCCAAAACCACCAGGAAATCCCTCTAGTCGCCCCAAGTCACCCGACTTAGAACCTTGAAGGCTGCATAGAGCAAGCAAAGCAATGTCAATATCACCCCTGCATCATCGCCACGATGAGGTCAAGCCCTCGGTCTATTAGTATCTCTCGACTGCACTCATTACTGAGCTTCCATCTAAGACCTATCAACGGGTGTTCTGCCCGTGACCTTACTGGATTAACTCCATGGGAGTACTCATCTTGAGGGGGGCTTCCCACTTAGA
>NZ_WVIE01000049.1 GCF_010091945.1 Myxacorys almedinensis A | reverse complement strand
TTTCGTGCTGGAATGAGTTGACTTGGGCTTTCAGCCCTGGAGGAACCTATGCACTGAAAGTGCATAGTGGTTGAGTTAAATGTTGATCAGAACCTTCATCCAAGCGTCTCGTCACGCTCGCGATCGCGGCTATAGGAAATCGCACCAGGTCACGGCTGTTGAGTTGCAATTCCCAGTCTGATATTAGGGATTGTTCGCAACTGATCCATTACCGCAACCACTTGCCCGTGACTCACCCGCTCATCTGCATTGATAATCACAACGGCTTGACGATCTCTACTTAGTAACGTGCGGACTCGATCGCTGAGAACGTTAAGTTTAATGGGTTGCTTGTCTAACGCTAAATTGCCTTTTTGATCGAGACTAACCACAACTTGCGACGCATTCTGAGATTGAGCAGTTGCCGCGCTTGGTAGGGATACGCGAAGTCCCTGCGATCGCGTCAGATACAACGTAGACAAAATAAAAAACGTCAAAATTGCAAACACGACATCGATCATAGGCACGATGTAAATCTGAGGGGGCAGATCCGGTTCTTCAGGAAGTCGCATAAGGGAATCCGCCTCCTTCACGGCGACGACGGTAGAGCAATTCTAGCTGCCCGCCATATTCTTGAATCAAGGCAATTTGTCGCAGATACAATCCTCGAAATGTATTGGCAAACAGCAAGGTAAAAATTGCTACAATCAATCCGGCGGCGGTAGAGATCAGCGCCTCACTAATTCCCCCCGTTACACCCCGACTATTCGTGCCTCCTACATCGCCAAGCTGCAACGACGCGAATGAAGTGATCAATCCTAAAATCGTGCCGAGCAATCCGAGCAACGGAGCAAGACTGATAATCGTGTCGAACACTGTGTTAAACCGTTTGAGTAAAGGAATCTCAGCCTGAGCCGCGCTTTCTAACGCCAACCGAAACTCGTCTGGGGTCGCCTGTTCTAGCTCTAGCGCGGCGATAAAGATACGGGCGATGGGCAGATCAGCGTTTTGCTTTAACAGCGTAAAAGCATCTCTAGGATTTCGCCTATAAAGGGTAAGCACTTCTCGAACAAAGCGATCGCTGCGCTTGCCTAGCTTCGACCAAAAAATAATCCGTTCGATGATCAGTGCCACTGCCAAAATCGAAAATCCGAGCAAGGGCAGCGCCACAACAATGCCAGTTATGAGCCAATTCATGGGCAGAAGAGCAAACGACGATCGACACTGAATTATTATCGATGACGATCGCCCTGTTCAACCCAACACATTAACCCAACAGACTGCTGCCTTCATCAAATCACTCCAGCCCTCTTACAAATCCCCTGAGCCAGACCCGCCTAAGCCGCGCTTGGAAATCGCTCAATTTCTGCGTAGCCGCTAAAGATCAGCTTATCGCCTTCCGTTTCCAAGCGATTGAGACGCAGCATGACACCATCAAGATCAAAGCGATCGAGGTCAACCATGTTGTTTAAAATCTCTGCAAACGCTTTTGTCAACACCTCAGATACGCCTCGCTGCGCTTCCGGCACTGCATCAGGCTCAAATTTCGAGTTTTGAAATAGAACCCGCCGCCGCCGAGAAATTTCTAAGGTAGAAGTCAGGCTAATGGGAACTGTGCCGTTGGGTAGCGCCGCCTTCGCAAACATGCGGATTTGGTTATCTGGCAATAGCTGCAAGTCAATATCTGTGAAGGAAACAGGCTCTCCACCCGACAAATCCATCAACGCTGGTTCGGTAATATCAACCAAACGTTTTGCCACCAACTCAGACTTGAAGGCTCGGTTGATCCCCGCTTCGGTTAGGGTAACCTGGGCTACTGCCTGTGTGGGCTGTTTGAGCCGAATTTTACCGGACACGATCGAGCCGAAATCGATCGAGACCGCATCTGTCTCAAACCACATATCTTCAACCCAAAACTCTTTGCGAATCAAAAGTTTCTGACCGCTCATCTTAAAGCTGTCAATGCTGCCCTGAAGCAGCTTACTGGATGGAAAACAACGCACAGAAATATCGACAGATTCGCTTTCAGAAAAAAGGTGACGAATCGATTGGCTGGCGACTTTGTTGAGCATTTGCTCACCGAAATCGGTACCAGAAGGGGTTTTGAGACTAGTGAAGCCACCAAACATGGAGTTCCTCACTCATAACAGTTCTCTAGTATTGTAACAACTTGTTAAGAAAGGTAAACCTGAATCTGGTCGCAGAAGCAAATCGATGGATAGAATTACCTTGTAGCCGTTATCAAGATTGTAAACTTCTTTAGGATTTATTGGCTCAGCAACTCTTGATACCAAATTAATCTGTAAATGCTACAGACCTACGACCTCCCCCAACCCCCTGAGTCAGGAGAGGAACCGGAAAGTCCCTGCTGACCTAGGGGGGGATGCCGTAGGCAAGGGGTTGAGGATCTGTCGCCGTGAAAAATCAGTTTGGTATGACTAGGATGCAGAAGGCAACGGATCTAGAGAAAGAAGCCTCTTCCAAGTCTGGGCATGGGGTAAAGCAGTTCAGATTTGAGTGTGAAATATCCATGAACCCGGTTGACGACGACGCCTAATCTACGGGAAATTACTTAAATAGGTGGGTAACCATATCACCCGTAAAGGCTTTAGTTTCTGAAGGTACTAGCTTCTAGGTTAGCCATGCTGCCAGGTCGATCGCTGGGTTCAACTCCGTCACATCGTCGGGCATAAACTTCTGGATCGTTCAGCCTGATTGAAATTCTGCTAGTTTGCTTTCTACTAAATTTTCTACCAACCATTTTCTACCAACTATTTGTCTGGTCAGGGATAGGGTGCGTCAGGGTTGTATTCACCTTTTCAATTCGATCTTGGGATTTTAATCAGAATTCTCAATCAGTTTGCGTGTTGGTGCTGACTCATTCGGAGGTGTTATCTTGGCGAACCTAAGCTGCAATGATCGTGAACAATCTTCTCAGGGGTGGTATTCCCGTGGGCTTGCCTTAAGCCAAATGGGATGGTATGAAGCCGCGATCTCATGCCTAGATCGAGCTTTGGTCAGCCATGCCGATGATTTTGAGATGTGGCACTATCGGGGCTATTTGCTAGGCAAATTGGGGCGTTATGACGCTGCGATCGCAAGCTATCAACACACGGTTCAACTCAATGGCAGCAACGCCAAAGCCTGGTACAACTATGCTCAGGCATTAACAAAGCTTGGACGCCATGCCGCTGCGATCGCGCATTATGAAAAAGCGATCGCCCTTACCCCCCACAATCCCAAGCCTTGGTATCAACACGGAAAAGCCCTCTCTCGCTTGGGTCGCCATCACGAGGCGATTTACAGCCTAGAGAAAGCCGTGGCGATTCAGTCTGATCATTACAAAGCCTGGGGCTACCGGGGGCAAGTATTAGGCAAGTTAGGCTGTTTTGAAGAAGCCGTCACTAGCGTTGAGCAAGCGATCAAGCATCAGCCGGATGATGTGAATCTCTGGAACTTCCGAGCGTTTGGATTGTGGAAACTCGAAAAGCATCCCGAAGCGTTGGAAAGTCTAGAAACGGCTCTGACGTTGGCTCCAAAAAACTTTCAAGCCCTCTGCACGCAAGGAATTGTATTAGGCTCTTTGGGTCGCCTTGGAGAAGCCCGATCTAGCTTTGATCGTGCCTTGGCGATCGAGCCGGACGATCTGTGTGCACTTTACAATCAGACCATCGTTCTGAGAAAACTGAGCCGCCTCGAAGCAGCGCTGAATTATCTTGATCATGCGATCGCGATGCATCCCAACAGTTTCAAAATTTGGGTGCTACGTGGGCTGATCTTGTGGGAACTCGGACGAGTCGAAGCCGCAATTCAAAACCTCGATCGCGCCCTCCTGCTTCAGACCGACCACCCCAAGGTATGGCAATATCGGGGTCATGTCCTCGATAGTTTGCACCGTCACGATGAAGCGATCGGCAGCTACTTGAAGGCGCTGATGATCGAACCGTACAATCACGAGGGCTGGGTTTCGTTGGGGGTGGCGCTCCAAACGGCTGGATACTACTCAGATGCCATCGTCAGTTTTGATAAAGCGCTCGGCATCGCGCCGGATAACGCAACAGTGTTTTATCAAGAGGCGCGCTGTTATGCCAGACAAAACAATAGGGAATGGGCGCTGGAGCACCTCAGACGGGCGATCGCCCTCCAGCCAGACTACCGAGACGAAGCGGAGCACGATCGCGCCTTCGAGGATCTGCACCAAACACTAGAGTTTCAACGGTTGCTCGCGATCGCACCACCATTCTGAGGTCAGATGACAAAATCGGTAAATCTGCGGTTTTCTAGAATGAGTTCAATAGTGTCAGTATCCCCATGCTCCGTCGATGGTCAGCCCTCCTTCAACCCGTTGCTCTTGCGATCGTAGGAGCGGCAATCTTTTTCCTCATTACAATTCGCACTGGGTCGCCTGTACAAGCCCAAATTAGCGCAGACTCTCGCCTTTCACGCCTCGAAACAGACCTGGCAGGATTAAGAAATCAGGTGAATCAGTTATCTGCCAATCGTGCACCCTCAGGTCGCACTGCTCCTACCGTTCAGTCTCCCACAAGACGGCAACCTGCCTCAGCAGATCCCCAGTTTGATCGACTGGCAACATTGGTCATCGAACTTAAAGAACGGGTGACAATTTTAGAGAAACAAGTGACAGCCTTAAAGCGGTAGTAAAGCCTAACCGGTTGATAGGTAACGGCTTCTCCGTGCAGTGAGATGACTTGGGTTATGCAGACTACACATTTCTCAACAAATTCCTCTGTGGAGATTCGTGCTGAAACCTTCTATGTTTGGGCTAGAGGACACCCGCTTCCATGGTTGCCACTGATTTTCCACACTGATTTCCTAACCGACTTGCCATGAAAAAACTTCTGCGGGCACTTGCGATCGTCACTCTTGGTTTAGCTGCTCTGCTTTTTACGATTCGCTCTGGAGATGCAGAATGGCTAGAAGGCAAGAGAATTCCTCCGCTTCCTACACCCATAACCCTCGCCCTCCAGCCCCAAGCAGATGCCTCCAGTGGTTTGTTATCTAGCGCTTGTGCAGTCAAACCTTCTGCCTCTTCAAGCAAATATAGAAGGCTTCCTGCAATTCGTGAACAGGTGCCACTGAGCCGGTTTAGACAGGAACTTACCACGGCTAGTCTAGATTCATCGGTCGGTTCCCCAGTAGCCTCACCGAGTTATCGTCCCCAAGAAGAAGTGATCCTCGCTCACCCAACCAACTTTGGGCGGCGGTTTCTCCAAGACCTAAACGGCAACCCTGTGGAAAATACTCCGATCGTTGTTCTCCATGAAACGGTGGGATCAGCGCAATCAACCATTAATTATTTTCAAACCTCGCATCCCAGAGACGATGACCAAGTTAGCTACCACACGCTCATCAAAGAAGATGGCACGGTGGTGTACATGGTTCCGCCCGATCGTCGCGCCTTTGGTGCCGGAAACTCGGTGTTTAGTGGAACCAAAGATGAGGCAGTGAAAACAAATCCAAACTTCCCGGCTTCAGTCAACAATTTTGCTTACCATGTCTCTCTGGTTACGCCTCCCGATGGGCGAGGTAACGGAAGCAGCCATAGTGGATATACCAGAGCGCAATATCAATCCCTCGCATGGCTAGTTGCCAAAACAGGTCTGTCCGATTCCCGTATCACAAGCCATCGGTTAGTCGATCGCTCTCGGCAACGCAGCGATCCGAGAAGCTTTGATGCTCAATACTTTTTCCGGTTGCTCTATCTTTATCCCAGAAATGCAGAGATCGCTATGCAATGTTCTACTCCTGCGATCGCACAGGAAGAATAACTCTGTTGCTCCCTGGCTTGATCTACCTCACTGGTCAACGCTATAAAACCTTAAGCCTGCGGATCAGACGAAAGATAGGCTTTTCTTTTTACCCAAAAAAAGGGATACAAGATGTATCCCTTCATTCAGAACCTGGGCTAAGACAACGATTGCCTACCCATTAAAATCACGAAGCTAAATCTCTGAACCTAGATCAATATAGGTCAGAAGCTTATCAAACCGATTAGCCGGATTATTTGGGTCGAAGAACGCTTGATTGAGGTTGTTATCACGTTCCGGTTCGCTCAGGTCAGTCGTCACAGAATTGACAAACATCCCTAGATAAATCTCCGTCCGCCCAAACAAGTTTTCCAGGGCTGACCAAGTGTTCTTAGTCGGCAGAATTGCCTCTGCCATTAAAGCTGCACTCGTGGTTTGTCTTCCAATGGTGCTGTTAATGATTCGAGAGTCCACTAAAAAGTCTTCGTCTGGGTTAATATCTGCGTCAAGAGAAGCGTAGAAATTGACCCGGAATGAGGTTGACGCTGGCTTACTGCCCAAGTTCTCAATCACATAGGTCAGAGGAACAAGCTCTCCCGGAGCGAAGGTGTCAGTTGAGGTTGCCCCTGTGAGGCTCTTGCCAGTCAAGTCGGTTGTCGGAATTTCGCTGACGCCCAGTTCAAACTTGTCTTTCCCAAACTCGACGTTGAAGTTATTTCCTTGATCCGTTTCATTTTGGAGACCGCTCACGTTGATCGCCATGCCAATGTAATAGGGCTTGTCAATTGTCCAGAAGCCATCGACATCGCCCACAACGTTTGGCAGCGTCAGCTTTACGGTTCCGTCAAATGTGCCGTTTTTACCAAGTAGCTTCTTCACAAGCAGGTCGTTACCAGAAAGCTCACCCTCTTCGCTTGAGATACCGACTAGCTCGATCTCTAGCTGTTGGTCGCCACTAATCCCAGTCATGTCGAACGGATTAATTTCCGAATCTCGTGAGATATAGAACGATACCTTGAAGTCTTGTGCGACAAAAGCCTCTAGGTTCTTAATCTGGAAGGTTGCGTTGACGCTGTTATTTGCCGCATCTGAATCATCTAATGCGATCGAAGATTGCCCCAGCGCAAAGGCGGTTCCCAAGAGGTTGATGCGACGCGGTATGCCTGTAATGGTGAGCGTATACGGCTGCGCTACGGTGTTAGTCCCGCTTACTCTAACGTAATACTCACCTGTTCCGATCGTTTCTTTGACACCCGCTTGATACGTTTGCAGTTCCCAAACTCCAGCAACACTCTTATAAAGTTCTAGATCGCCTCCTGCGATCGCGGCGGTCAAGTCAGTTTCAACCCCTACTGAGAATCTATAGAAATCATCCTCACCCACTTGAATGTTGTCTTGATACACACCTGTGTCATCTAAGGTGCCAATATTGAACGCAGTTTCAAGCGTGGCATCACTAATACTGAAGGGCTGGGAAGTTAACGTTCGGTGAAGAATGCCTTGGATTTTCCAACCCGCATCGATTCCTCCATACTCCTGATTAGCAACTACTCCGTTGCTCTTGAGCCGCTCAACTGTGTTGGCAGTTCCATCCATCAACCAAATTGATACCGATTGAGCGCTTTCAGAGCGCCAAAGCAAGTCATCTTTGCCGTCGCCGTTAAAGTCAGAAACTTGCTCTACCTTCCACTCTTGACCAACAGGTTGTAGGGATGCATTTGTGATTGTGGTCAGTCCATCCATCAGGGTGACTACAACATCGTTGCTGACGCTCCGCCAAAGCAAATCAGCCTTACCATCTCCATTGAAATCACCGACTTGCTCCACGCGCCATCCCAATCCTGCCGAGATTTCCTGGAAGGCAGTGCGCTGTATTCCGTCCATCAACCAGAGCGAAACAACACCTGTTTGTTCATTGCGCCAAACAATATCTTCTGTGCCGTCGCCATCTAAATCGGCGAGAAATTCAATCTTCCACGCGGGTGGAACAGCGATCGCTGCTCCTTGCTCTGCGATCGCTGTTCCTTCCATTAAAACGAAAGATGTGGTTCCGCTGGTCGATCTCCAAATCATGTCGTCTCGGTTGTCACCATTGAGATCGCCGACATGCCGAATAGACCAATCTGGTGCTGACGGTATGATCTCAGCGCTAAGCCGAGTTGCGCCTTGCATTAGCCACATCGAAGCCTCTCCGGTGGAAGGTTTTTGCCAAACTAAGTCAGCAAATTTGTCACCATTGAGATTTGCCGTGTAACTAATGTTCCAATCGAGGGGAACGCCTTGAATGCTGCCAGACCCAATAATCTGCTTGTCTTTCAAGAATGAGAAGGCTACTTCACCTGAGTTAAGGTTTCGCCAAACAATGTCATCTTCCCCGTCCCCATTGAAGTCGGCAAAACCTTGAGCTTGCCAACCTGCATCAAGCCCACTCACAACGTCCCCGTTAAGCACGGTGTTTCCCGCCATTTGCCAGATAGCGTACTGCTCAAGGCTATTGTTGCGCCAAAAAATGTTACTGAAATCTGCGGTTGTGTTGAACTCAACGTTGAGCTTATAGCTGGCAGACGTGACCGCAGGATCTGGGTCTAGGGCAACTTCAATGTAATAGGTTCCCGAAGCAAGGTTATTAAGAAGAATGGACTCGGAGAGGCGAGAGGGTTGGTTAGATGCTCCACCCTGAACAAGCATGCGATCGTTGTCATAAACTCTGAGCAGCGCGTTTCCTGACAAATCGGTTAGAGATAGCCTTGCGTTGAGGCTGCTGCTGCTAGCAGAAACTTTATAAAGTTTGATGTCGTCTTTGCTGCCCAGTACTCCTGTTTCAGTTTGTAAGCTGAACGGGTTATTTAGCGATATAGCAGCATCAAATTGTTCGTTGGTAGGCATAGCGGTTACTCGTTGTGAGTGAAGGACGACAAAATCTTTCCGACTTCAGGTTCTAGAATTCCTCGTTTCTGAAGTCAGCTAACGGTCTCAATTGTTTTTTTGGTATAGAACGGCAGCGCAACCAATTTGCTCAGAAGCCTACGTGCGTGATTTCATCCTGAATGAAATTTATACAAATTACTGATAACTAACTTCAGAGTTAATACTGAAAAAGGTCAAGTTGCTTATGGTTTCAGTTTCGCAAGACATAGTTCTAGAACTAACCGCTCAGATGTCAGGTTCTAGACAACGCTGTGGGAAAAGGCGCAAAAAACCCGCCATCTTGACACTAGAGAGCGGGTTTACGCCAAAAACGGTGGGTCAGAACGTTAACTAAAACTCGATTCCGGGCTGAGCTTTGATCCCCTGTTCGCGAAAAGGATGTTTAACCAGGGTCATTTCTGTGACTAGATCTGCTTTTTCAATTAGGGCGGTTGGTGCTCCGCGACCTGTAAGGATCACATGAGAATCTTCTGGCTTTTGCTCTAATCCAGCTAGCACGGTTTCGAGGCTCAGATATCCTAATTTGAGCGCAATGTTAACCTCGTCTAGCAGCACCAGCTTGAAATCGGGGTTGTTAATGTAAGAAAGCGCTTGCTCCCAGGCTTCCAGCGCTTTTTGAATGTCGCGATCGCGATCTTGGGTTTCCCACGTAAAGCCTTCTCCGAGGGCATGAAACTCAAGTTGATCGCCCCACTTCTCAAATGCTGCTTTCTCGGCAGGTTCCCATGCGCCTTTAATGAACTGGACGATCGCCACTTTGTAGCCATGACCCAGCGATCGCAGTACCATTCCCAAGGCTGCCGTAGTTTTGCCCTTGCCATTTCCGGTATGGACGACAATTAATCCTTTTTCGCGATCGCGCTCCGCCAATCGCTGATCTTGAACCTCCTTACGACGCTGCATTTTGAGCCGATGCTGCTCAGCGTTGAGGGGTAATGGACTCGACGGTGTGGGTGGAATAGTCATGAGCGTAGAACAATGAGAAACATACTTGCAAGATGGTCAGGTTTAGCTAGTTCTAGCCTACCAGCCTGACAGAACATAGAGCCGGAAAGAAAATCTTCGCAAATTCTGAACTCGACCTTATTTATAGTAATTCTTCAGTATTCCAAACGGTAGCTTTGATCGCAGACCTTATCCTTGCGATCGCGCTGTTCCATGTCCTATCCGCACCTCGCTTGTCGAGACCTCGCAGCAGGTATCGAGATTTCACCTTCCTGTCTTGAGTTTTGCATCTCCCTATCTCGATGTCTTCCATACTCTTATCGAGTTTACGATCGCGCTTGCTTGATTCAGCATGGAGTTATCGAGTTTGCGATCGCGCTTGCTTGATTCAGCATCCCGATACTTGATAAGCCGTTTACAGGTGCGATCGCAGTCCCTTTTTTTGGTCTGGACAAACTTTTGGTCTACTGGAAGGTGAATTGTGCGATTCGCGCAAAGCGCAACTTCGGAGAAAACGACTTTGCCAAACTTCGGAGGATCGCTTCAAGCTTGCAAAAAAAGCGCTCCCCAACCTCAACGGCTAGAGAGCGATTCTGATCACTTATTCACCTAATGGTGTTGCTGAATGCAAGTATGATTTGTCCTTCTCCCCAAGGAGAAGAGTTGGTGAGAAGTGAGCTAGAATTCTTATCCCCTCTCCTTTTGGAAGAGGGCAGATCTGCGATGCATACTCAGATTCGGCAACGCCCACCTAATCACCAAAGTAAGTGATTAACCCGCCACAACTTCACGAGCCGCACTCGCTTCATCAGGATGAATACCCAACCGCGTCAGGTTAACTCTGCCGCGATTGTCGATTTCTCGAATCTTGACTACGACTTCATCCCCAACAGCAACTTCATCTTCCACCTTGCCAACACGATGATCCGCAAGTTGTGAGATGTGAACCATACCTTCTTTCCCCGGCAGAAATTCGACAAATGCCCCGATCGGGATAATTCGCGTTACTCTACCTGCAAAGGTATCGCCAGCATTTAGCTTGCGCGTCATGCCTTGAATAATACTTCTGGCACGTTTTGCTTGTTCACCATCGAGCGCTGAAACGGTAACAGTTCCATCGTCGTCAATGTCGATCTTCGCTCCGGTTTCTTCGGTGATGCCTTTGATCGTTTTACCACCTGGCCCAATGACCAACCCGATCATATCTGGATCGATTTTGATCGTCAGCAAACGAGGCGCATAGGGCGACATCTCCGATCGCGGCGTGTCGATCGCTTCCAGCATTTTGCCAAGAATGTGCAAACGGGCAGGTTTTGCCTGATTGATCGCATCAGCAATCACGTTCATCGGCAACCCGGCAATCTTCATGTCGAGTTGCAGCGCGTTGATGCCTGTGTCGGTGCCTGCAACTTTAAAGTCCATATCGCCAAGGAAGTCTTCCATGCCCTGAATATCAGTCAGGATGCGGATTTCTTCGCCTTCTTTGATCAGACCCATCGCCGCACCGCTCACCGGCTTGACAATCGGCACGCCTGCATCCATCAATGCCAAGGTCGAGCCACATACCGACCCCATCGACGTCGAGCCGTTAGACGATAGAACTTCTGAAACAACGCGAATCACGTAAGGGAAGTCTTCTTTAGACGGCAAAACGGGCAGCAGCGATCGCTCTGCTAAGGCACCGTGACCAATTTCCCGACGACCGGGCGATCGCATCGGGCGGGTCTCTCCGACTGAATACGGCGGAAAGTTGTAGTGATGGATATATCGCTTGAGCGAATCGGGATGCAGATCATCTAGCGCTTGGGCATCACCGGGGCTGCCAAGGGTTGCCACAGACAGCACTTGAGTTAGCCCGCGATTGAATAAGCCAGTGCCGTGAACCCGCTTTGGCAAAACCCCCACAAAGCACGAAATTGGGCGGACTTCATCGAGCTTGCGACCATCAACGCGCACGCCATCTTCTACGATCTGACGGCGCATCAGCGCTTTCGTGACTGCCTTGAAGGTGTTGCTCAAGGTTTTTGGATTGGCGCTTGCCGCTGCTTTCAGCGAATTTTCTTCGGGCAGTTCTGCGATCGCTTGAACAACGGTTTCTTTGATGTCATCCAACGCGGCATCCCGGACGTTTTTGTCCTTCTCAAAGCGCGCCAAAACCTCCTTGACCGGAACCGTCACGCGATCGCGGATAAAATCCTCCAGCGTTGGATCAACGTCCGGGGGTGCTTCGGTTACCATCTCAATGCCAAGCGCCGCGATAAATTCGCGCTGAGCTTGAATAAGATCCCGCACCGCTTCATAGCCAAAGTCGATCGCTTCGATCATGTCTGCTTCGGGCAACTGGTTCGATCGCGCCTCAACCATAATCACGCCTTCGGGCGAACCGGCAACCACAAGATCCAAATCTCCCGTTTCAATTTCTTGGAAGCTAGGGTTAATAATAAAGTCATCGCCCACTAAACCGACCCGCACGGCTGCCATCGGTCCGTTAAACGGAATTTTGGCAAGCAGCGTTGCGATCGAGGCTCCGGTTACTGCCAAGACATCAGGCGGAACGCGCTCATCCATTGAAAGCGTGGTCGCCACAATTTGAATGTCGTCTCGCAACCAAGACGGAAACAGGGGGCGCATTGGGCGGTCAATCAAGCGACTGGTCAGGGTTGATTTTTCGGGGGGGCGTCCTTCCCGCTTGATGAAGCCACCGGGGATGCGCCCTGCTGCATACATCCGCTCTTCATAATCAACGAGCAGCGGCAGGAAATCAATTCCTTCTCGCCCACTGGCACGGGTTGCTGCCACTAAAACTGCCGTATCTTCTGACTGAATTAAGACTGATCCTCCGGCTTGAGGGGCTAACATGCCAACTTTAAGCCGAATATCCCTACCATCAAAGGATATTGACTTCTCGAACTCTTGCATGAAGTGTTCCTTTCCTTTATCTTGTTCTTTTTTTGTACTGTGGCAATCCTAGCACTGATATACTGACACGACTTTTTTTATGCGGTAGTTGTTGGCAGCGATGCGAGGAATTAATAGGAGCTTGCGATGGTGAAATGAAGATCTATAGAACCTGTTTGAACCTGAGTTCGGGATAAGGATTGAGACAAGAAAGGGGCAAACTCGATAGGCTGAAAATGCTAAAACTTCATGCCCA
>NZ_WVIE01000048.1 GCF_010091945.1 Myxacorys almedinensis A | reverse complement strand
AATTTCAGATGGATGAGAAGTTAGCACTTTCACCCTATCTGTTTTGCCCCTTCCTTATCCCGAACTCAGGTTAACTTCTTTGCACTGCGGATACAGCTTTCCATCAGTAAGAGCAAATCGCCTTCGAGCCGATCTAAGCGATCGCGCTTTTGCTTCAAAATAGCTGCTTTTGAAGCGAGTTTTTCAACTTTTTCGGGCGATGGGCGCTTGGCACTGTTGGTCATGTAGCCATTTTAGCGAGGGCATCCCCCCTCCCTATCCACAACGACTCACCCTCTCAGGAGCTTTTAACCTAGAAGAATGCGGAAAAAAGAGAGTTGTTAGGATACGACAAATCGAAAAAATTAGGTTTAGTTGACCTGCTCAGTCGATAATTAAGGCGTCTTCTGTAGCGCGGCTATGAGATAATGCTGTCTTTGCAGGAAAGCCCATGACTGCTGCTTATATTCAGGACGAAACTGAGTTCGATGCATTACTAGAAACCGAGCCGCTGTTTGTCGTAGACTGCACAGCTTCTTGGTGCGGACCGTGCAAACTGGTTGCTCCCTTAATCGACCAACTAGCGGAGGAGTACAGCGATCGCGCTAAGGTCTTTAAGCTAGACCTCGATGCTAACAAGCCTGTTGCCCAGCGATTTGGCGTCCGCAGCATTCCCGCAGTCATGATCTTCAAGCAAGGTGAGTTGGCAGAAACGGTAGTCGGGGCTAAACCCTACGAAGAATTTAGCAGTGCTCTCGCTAAATATTTGGCTTGAGTGCAAGGTCTCAAATTTCAGTATCGTTCTAGCGATCGCGCCTATGTCGCTCGAAGCTTGGGGAGTACTGGCATAGATAGAGATTGTAGAATCACGATCGGGAGTGTGATCGCAGGGACAGTCATGGAGAAGAGACCATGCTCAGCTTACTTTGGTGATTTCAGGACGATCAATTTGAGTGAGGTTCCAAAGTTCTACCCATTCCGGCTGAATTGCCCGCGTGATGCGGCTGCCTGTCTTTGTTTGTTGATGAACTTGCAGGGTTAAAGCATCTAGAAATGTGCAGTTGAACGCTTCATGCGGTCGTAACCCAACGGTCGCAAGCATTCCATAGATCCACTGCCAAGACGAATTAGGGATGCGATCGCGCCATTCGAGATATCTGCTCATCTGTTGGAATCTCTCGCGGCTCTGGCTCGTATTCACCCGCGTAGGAACTCAGATCGATGTCAAGCCCTGCATAGTCCGCTAATCGCTGTAATCTCTGGCAAGCAAGCTCACGACTACGTGAATGGGCATCTAGCAACAAAACCACGGCTAGGAAGCTGTTCTCATTCAGTGGCTCATGTTGGGGCAGTTTGTTTAGTGTGCTTTGCCCTGCGGCTAAGCCTGCTTTGCAGATTTGGCTTTTCTCGCTTTTGGTTTTGCCTCGCGGGTCTTAACTGTTTTCGTCGTTGAGCCGTTGCCCTCTGTAGGGCTGCCATTCGCTCTCCCATCGGCTGAGTCGGTTTGACGCAAACTCGCGGCTTGGGCAAGCAGCGATTCTGCAAAGGCATAGGCAGCCGCTTCTGTGGTGGCATTCTCGGTAGAGCCGACCTGCCCACTGGCAAGTTGAGCAAGCTCTTGCCGCCGCTGATCACTATCTAGAGGGCTAACGCGAACCACCGTCCTCAAATCAGCTTCTCTAGCTGCGGTAGCGCTATTGCCATTCATTTTGCCGTTGCCCGGATCGATCACATGTTTATCCACATGGAAGTGATGATCTGCCATGGCGGCGACGATGGGCTGGTGGGTGACGCACAACACCTGATGATGGCGACTGAGTTGATGCAATTTCTCTGCGATCGCTTGGGCAACCCGCCCCGACACGCCCACATCAATCTCGTCAAAGACCAGGGTTCCGGCAGAGTCCACTTGGGAAAAACAGGCTTGCAGCGCCAAGAGAAACCGGCTCATTTCTCCGCCAGATGCAATTTCAGTGAGCGGCTGCAACGGCTCGCCTGGGTTGGGGCTAAACAGGTAGGTGATGCGATCGTGACCGGCGGCTGTAGGTGCAACCGGGGTAATGCCCACTTTGAACTGCACTTTTTCCATCGCGAGCGGTTTGAGTTCGGCGACGAGGCGAGATTCGAGATCCTGAGCAGTGGCTTGCCGGAGTTGGGTGAGGGTCTCGCAAGCGTGAAGCAGATCGGTTTGGCGTTGGGTAGCGGTCTGTTCTAGCGCTTCGAGCGATTGTCCGGCTCCGGTGAGGTCATCGAGTTCGGCTTGGAGGGAGTGTTGCAGCGCGATCGCATCTGCCAGGGTTGGTCCATATTTGCGGCAGATCTGCTTCAGTTCGATAATCCGTTCTTCAACTTCTTGAAAGCGCTGCGGATCGGTTTCTAGACCACCGCCGTAGGCATTAATTTGCTGCCCTGCTTCTTCGATTTGCGCCAACGCAGACATCACCATTTCTAGGATGGGCTGCACCTGATCATCAAATTGCACCATGCTGGTTAACACGCTTTCGGCGTTGCCAAGCAAATCCGCGCAGGCTTCTCCGCCCTCATTTTCGTTTTCGTAAAGAGCCTGATATACCTGAAAGCTCTGCTGTTGCAATTCTACGCTGTGACCTAGGCGCTTGCGTTCTTGCTCTAACTGGTCGAGTTCATCCGGTTCGGTGAGGTTTGCGCCGTTGAGGTCTTGCAGTTGATATTGAAATAAGTCAAGCTGTTGCAAGCGTTGCTGTTCTGATTGGCGGCGTTTTTCTAGCGCTTGCGCGGCGTGCTGATAGGTGACAAACGCTTGGCTTACTCTATCGCGCTGCTTGAGCAGAGCCGCGCCGCCAAAGCTATCGAGCCAATCTCGCTGCAAGCTGGGCTGCCCAAGCTGGACGGTTTGACCCTGGGCAGTGATTTCAACCAAGCGATCGCGCACGGTTTCCATCTGCTGCTTGTTCACCAATACTCCATTGATTCGCGATCGAGTCCGTTGTCCGCTTTGGTTTGCCACAATTTCCCGGCTGCAAACGGCGGTTCCATCGTCGATCAGGTCAATCTCTTCAGAGGCAAACCACTCTCTAAGGGGTGCCTCTGCTTGAAACGTTGCCTCGATCAGCGCTCGCTCTTCGCCCGTACGGATGGAGCGACCAGAGATTTTGCCCCCAAGTGCCGCATCGATCGCATCTAAAATAATGGATTTACCTGCGCCTGTTTCCCCCGTGAGAACGTGAAGCCCTGACCCAAAATCGAGTTCTAGGTAGTCAATTAGAGCAAAATTTTCGATCCGCAAGGACAGCAACATGGGCATTTATACAGGTTGGCAAACACGCTCACTCATTGATCCTACTTCGCTGTCGATTGATTTGGCGGATCGATCTCGAAGGCAGCGAAAAGCTGAAGTCCACCGTTTAGTTCAACTCCCTGTTTCCAGGATCTAGTTTCATGAATCTACTTTATATAGTAGCGATCGCTGAACTGGACACAAGCCCTTTTTCATTTTATTAATAGTAAATTTGTTCTAAGTAATTACCCAACAGTAGACTCAACGGAGGGTAAACTCTTCCTTTTTCTGTTCGGTTTCCGGGTTCAACTCTCTCCTCGTTGGGATTTCCCTGCCGCGATCGTTCGGTAATCTGGCGTCAGCCCGACCACACAAGATGGCGCAGAAATGATTCACTGAAGTCAGTAGCAGCGTCGTCGCTTATTGTTACAATAGTTTACACAAGAGTTCACACAGCCGTCTCCGGTCTTTCCCATGAATGTTACCAACTCTCAGCCCATCTCTACTTCACCTGCTGATTTGCTCAAGGAAACCGATGCTACACCGGTTCATCCTGACTCTACGTCCGCAGTTGCAGAGACGCTACCGTTGATTCGCACCGAAGACGGCATGATTACTTCAGAACTGTCGCTTGTCCCCAACAAAGCGGATTTGGCGGCAGTCTACGACCCGAATGTGATCACGGCATATTACAAAACCCGCCCGTGGCAGGCTTGGAGACGATCGTTTGGCATTTTGTTGCCGTTTTTGGTTTTCGCGGTGCGGCTGTGGTGGGATCGAGTGACGGGTATCAACGTCCGGAAAGAAACGCGGCAAGCGATCCATCTGCGCGTCATGTTGACAACGCTAGGACCTGCTTTCATCAAAATTGGGCAAGCCCTCTCGACCCGCCCAGATTTGGTTCCCCCAGCCTATCTTGAGGAACTCACCAAACTCCAAGATCAGTTGCCACCGTTTCCGAATGAGATCGCGTTTCAGTTTATTGAAGAAGAACTGGGCGATCGTCCTGAAAATATTTACGCCGAACTAAGCCCCTCCCCGATCGCGGCGGCGTCTTTGGGGCAAGTGTATAAGGGCAGGCTAAAAACCGGAGAGCAAGTGGCTGTGAAGGTGCAGCGTCCGGGGCTGGCTCAAAACATCGCGTTGGATATGTATATTTTGCGGCGGCTGGCAGGCTGGGCGATGACGAATATCAAGCGGGTGCGAAGTAACTTAGTTGCGATCGCAGATGAGCTAGCCACTCGTATCTTTGAAGAGATGGACTACACCCAAGAAGGACTCAACGCCGAGCGCTTTGCCGAACTGTATGGGCATCTCCCGGATATCTACGTGCCTCGAATCTACTGGCGTTACACGGGTCGCCGCGTGCTAACGATGGAATGGATTACAGGCACAAAGCTGACTCAGCTAGATGCCATTCGTGACCAGGGGATTGATGCCACCTATTTAATTGATGTTGGGGTGCAGTGTTCGTTGCGTCAGCTATTAGAACACGGGTTTTTTCATGCCGATCCTCATCCAGGTAACTTGCTGGCAATGCCAGACGGAAAGTTAGCCTATCTCGACTTTGGCATGATGAGCGAGGTTCAGCCCTATCAGCGCTACGGGTTGATCGAAGCGATCGTGCACCTTGTCAACCGCGATTTTGAAGGATTAGGGCGCGATTACGTTAATTTAGAATTTTTGTCTCCTGATACAGATCTGACGCCGATCATTCCAGCATTTGCAGAAGTGTTTAACGAGGCATTAGGCGCTAGCGTTGCAGAAATCAATATCAAAAGCATTACCGATAAGCTGTCGGCGTTGATGTATGAATATCCGTTTCAAGTCCCTGCTTACTATGCGCTGATTATTCGATCGCTAGTGACTCTAGAAGGGATTGCGATCAATGTTGATCCAGATTTCAAAGTCCTCAGTAAGGCATATCCTTACGTTGCCAAGCGCTTGCTCACCGATTCGGCTCCTCAACTTCGGGAGTCTTTAAGAGATTTACTCTTCAAAGACGGAAGTTTCCGATGGAACCGGCTTGAGAATTTGTTGCGAAACGCTCGAAGCAATGCCGACTACGATTTAGACCAGGTGATCGATCAAGCGACAGACTTTCTCTTTAGCGATCGCGGAGAATTCATCCGAATTAAGCTGGTCGATGAAGTGATTAAAAGCCTAGATGCGATCGGGCAGTCGGCTTGGCGTCATCTCAACTACGGCTTTAGAGAGCGGGTGGGGTTATCAGTAGAGCGTCCTCCGATTCCTCCTGAAAATCAGCAAACCCTAGAGCATGTCAAGCGCATCTGGAAGATTTTGCAGGAAACGCCAGGGTTTGATCAAAATAAAGTGCTTGCTTTGATTCCTCGAATTTTAGTGAAGCCGGAGACCCAAGAAGTCGGGAGACAAATTGTTGGAGGATTGGCGCAACGGGTGACAGCGCGGTTGCTTCGAGAGTTTTTACTGGCAGATCAAGTGCCACCTGCCGCGCCAATCGGGGTGCACGAGACTCCTTCCACCGGGCTGCTGGTGTCGCCTAAACAAGCATAGCCAGGGCAAGGTCATGAAGGGTGCTCACTCAACAGAGAAGCTGAGCCTAAGAGCGAGATGTAAGCGGTTTCAAAGCAACGAGACGCGGCGCTTCGGGCGGTTTCAGCCGTGACAGCAGCCACTTCTTCCTGAAATTGGGTATCAAACTTTACACCAAGTTCTAGGGTTTCATACCAGCCGAAAATTTGCGCGACTTGAGCATTCGTTTGTTTCCCCAAAGCGTACTGTCCGAGGAGTTTATTCTTTGCCGTTTGAAGTTCTTCATCCGTGAGGAGCGTGGTGCGGAGCCGATCCATTTCGGCTTTGAGTCCTTCTAGAGCGATCGCAGTATTAGCTGGGGCCGTACCCATATACGTAACAAAATGCGAGGTATCCAAGCGCGTTGGGTAAAAAGCCGACACCTCATACGCCAGTCCCCGTTTTTCTCGCAACTCAACAAACAATCGGCTCGACAAACCGTTCCCCAGATAGGTATTGAGCAGCTTTAGGGCAATATAATCGGTTCGGGTATTTTCATCAGGTTGCAGCGGTGGTGCGAGATAGCCTAGCATGACGATCGACTGCTGAGTGTCTTGCGAGGTGGTCACTTGCCGAGAGGTTGGCGGGGTTGCCTCAGAGGTTTGCCAAGCTAGGGGCGGTAGATCGAAAGCCGGTCGTGGCTCGGCAGGCACCTGCCAATCGCCAAAACTCTCTTCCACGATCGCTATGGCACCCGCAGGAGTGATGCGCCCTGCGATACTGATGACCAAATTATCAGGGCGAAAGTGAGTCTGATAATAGGCTTGCAAGTCGCGGCGAGTCAGGCGAGAGACGGTTTCTTCGGTGCCCAAGCTAGACAGCGCATAGGGATGCTGACCATACATCAACTGCCGCAGTCGATCGAAGGCAACGGTAAAGGGCTGCTCTTGCTGAGACCGAATGGCTTGCAGGGTGAGTCGTCGCTCTAGCTCGACCTCGGCTTCTGGAAAGGTGGGCGATCGCAGTAGTTCTGCTGCTAGCGAAAGCATCTCTGCAAAGTCGGTAGAGACGGTTTTTAGGCTTACCAAGAAATAATCTGAAGCGGAATCTGTTCCCAAGCTTGCACCGATCGATTCGACCCGTTCTGCAATATCGAGGGATGACAGGCGCTGGGTTCCTTTGGTTAAAACTGCCGAGAGCAGATGAGCCAGCCCGGCGTTTTCCCGTGATTCCCAGCGATTGCCTGCTTTGAGAAACAACCGCGCCGCCACGATATCGGCAGACGGGTTTTCAGTCACCAACACCGTAATGCCGTTGTCTAACACAGTCCGGTGAATGGTGCGATTTTGAGGAAGAGCAATAGTTGAGGTCACGATAAAGAAATCCTTGGCATGTGAATATGAGTTGCCTAAAGCACAGTTTATTTTAACGGTTCGGCTGCTGTGCTGCGACTTACAGCATTGTGTGCTAGAGCGGTTTTGTGACGATCGCCGCATAGCGATAGGGTGACAGATACCGATTTGCGATCGCTTGCAACTCTTCAGAGGTAAAGGCTTGAATCCACTGGGGATAGGCGATCGCGGTTTCCAGATCTGCCAGGGTGTGATAGTAGCCATACAGCCCCGCGATTTGGCTTGGGGTTTCGGTTGAGAAGGCATGATCGTTGCAGAGCAACCGTTTGCTGCGATTGAGTTCCGATTCGTCAATCGCGGCGGTGATCAGATGAGAGAAGCGATCGCAGATCAGCGCTTCGACTCGTTCTAAATCCTCCGCTTCTAGCCAAGCCGTGATGGTAAATAAGCTCGATTCTTGCTGCAACGAAAACCCACTACTGATTTCACTCACCAACTGTCGCTCTTCGCGGAGTTCTTGGACTAGCCGTGAGGTTCGACCTTCGGCGAGCGTAGCAGATAGCAAATCTAATCCGCAGGCATCTTTGATCGGGTCGGGGTAAAGCTGAGGCGACCGAAATCGGTTCCAGGGGAGACCATCGTCTACCTTTTCCTGAGCCGGGGCATCGGTTCCTGGGCCAATCCACGCCATCATCAGCCGGGCTTGTTCTAGCCGAGGCAGGCGCAATTCTTGCCGCCGAATGCGGGTCATGGGTGGTTCGGCTTCAAACTGGTGCTGAGGGCAGTTACCCGGAGGCTGAAAATCGCAAAACGATCGCTCTACCAGGTCAACTGCCTGATCTTGAGCAATATCCCCGACTAACACGACCGTCATATTTTCAGGCTGATAATAGCGGCGATGAAACGATCGCATCTCTTCTGGCGATCGCTGCTTTAAGAGATCTTCTGTGCCCAAAATTGGACGCCCATAGGGATGGCGCTGATAAACCCCCTCAACCAATGCCTGAAACGCGAGATAGTCAGGGCTATCGTAGGTTTGGTAAATTTCCTCAAAAACGACTTCGCGTTCTCGCACAAATTCTTCATCGGGAATCGCCGCCTGAAGCAGCAGGTCTGCCAAATAAGGCAGGGTCTCGACTAGATCAGGAGCCGCCAGCGTCATGAAATAGTGGGCATAATCATAGCTTGTGGCAGCGTTCGTCATGCCGCCTCGACCTTCGATCGCACTATCAAATTGCCCAGGCAAAATCCGGGCTGTCCCTTTAAAGATCATGTGTTCGAGAAAGTGCGCCATGCCCGACCAGTCGTTAATTTCACGAATTGCGCCAGCCTTGACCCACACATCAACAGTGGTGACTCCACAACCGGGAATATGTTGGTGAATCAGCGTCAGCTTGTTTGCCAGCGTGAGGGGCGTTGCTGGCAGAGAAAGGGCGGCAGTTGGGGACGTTCTGATGAAATTCAAGGTAAGTGGTGACCTGAATTAGTAAAGGACAGAGGAGAGCAAACAGGGGCTGATATGAAGCGCTGTAACGGTTAGAAAAAGATTTGATCCCAAAACGGCTGACCCATTATTGCTGATTGATGGGGTAGATTGCTCTATCTCTTCCGCAGGCGAGGGAACAACAGTTAGGGCGAACAAATCTTCCGACACAGAGGGCTTGACGAGGGGTTAACGACGCCTTTTCAGTTGCGATCCGAGAGAGTTTTAGACAGCTTACGGTTCGGTCAATCTATCGGCTTGCCTTCTTATTTTGGTGAGCCGATAGATTGGATTGACTTTAGCAGAGTGCTTAGTTTAAATAAAATTAAACTTTGCGGCGAAACCCGTTCTAGCTCTACAGATTTCCTTAATTCTTGCATTAAGGTGGGGTTAACTCATCCCTCAAAAGTTATTCTTGACAAAACGCAAAGCTCACCTGTTCTGTGACGCAGAAGAAATTTAGCTCAACAAATTTGGCTCAATATAAAAATTCCCTCGCTAAATTTAGCGAGGGATCAAAAAAGATAGGGTACCGCAATGCCGTTTTACCTCAGCTTTTGACCTGGTAAAAACCAGGTGGGTACCGAACGCCTAATTTTAAGTTTCTGGGTACAAGCCCAGTCTACTGCCATTAGACCTTGTTAGTTCCCTAAAGAGACAAAGCATAGATCATAAAACATTATTGGCAGTCACCAACACCGCAGTATAACCTTCGACTATTTTAGCTGGATAACTTCTGGAATGGGAGATTTTGCTCAAACTTTTCTGATCAGGCATCACCCATACGGTCAAACAATCTATGCAGCCTTATTCAAGAGTTCGCGCTCTATCGGCAATGGGACAGGCATCACCCATACGGTCAGACAATTTATGCAGCCCTAAGTAACCCATCTGCCGGGGTGAACGGGGCAACAAAGCCAGGATAAAACATTCCTTCAGACGGATAATTTTTTTAACCTAATTGAGCAAAGAATTGAGGCTAGACGTTACTAACAACAGGTAAATCGTGAGCTTCACCAAAATTGAGAACAGTACCGAAAGCAAGGTTGCAACGATTCGCGACTTGGCAGTGATTGGCGATCGTCGTACCTGTGCCCTCGTGACAACCTTGGGTTCGATCGTCTGGTACTGCCCAGACCGGTTTGATTCGCCGTCGTTGTTTGCAGCCTTGCTCGATCCTCAGCACGGGGGGTCTTGGTCGCTCAATTTACCAGATGCAACCTTTACCAACCGCTATTATTTTGAAGATAGCGGGGTTTTAGAAACAGCGATCGCAACTGCCAACGGTGAGTTGAAAGTCTTAGATTGGATGCCGATCGGAGAGCAGACACCCCAAGGCATCTGTCGGCGTTTCTCCGAGGCTCCAACCGATTTTACCGTGGTGTTGCAACCCGCGCCCGATTATGCTCGTCGCTCACCCAACGTGCAGTTTGCCGACGATAGATCTCTAGCCAATGTCGTAAAAGTGGACGGTGGCGGCTACCTGTACGCATCTCACCCACTCACCATCAGCAAGCAGACTTTCCAAAGCGTAGGATTACAGGTTCATTTCACCATTCCTCAAGGCGAAACGGGCTGGGCAGTTTTGCTAAATCAGCCGCTGCCGCTACCCACCCAACAAACGGTCGATGATTGGCTAACCTCGACGCTTGAGCGATGGCGGCTACTCGCCCGTCATGGCGCGTATCACGGTTGCTATCAAGATCAGGTAGCAGCCTCTGTTCGGGCGTTGCGGTTGCTCACGTTCGAGGAAACAGGAGGCATTGTGGCTGCCGCTACAACCTCTTTACCAGAAGCGATCGGGGCAGAACGAAACTATGATTACCGCTACGTTTGGTTGCGAGATGCAGGCATGGTTGTGAGTGCCTTGATCCGCGCTGAGCGGGATGGCTTGGAAGCACGGCAGTTTTTAGACTTTGTTTGCGGTTACGATCGCTGCTCATCGAACAATCTTCCTCTTGCTCCAGTTGCTGCGGTTGATGGCAAGGCGGTGCCCAATGAAGTGACGCTCAACCTGGCTGGATACTGCAACAGCCGCCCTGTTCGGTTTGGCAATCGGGCAAAGTCGCAGCTACAGCTTGATGCCCTGGGGAATGTTCTTCTCGTGGGCAGCCTGATCTACAGCCACTTTGAAACCGATGAGCATTGGTCGATTGTCGAAGCGGTGGCAAATTATTTAGCCGAGCATTGGCGCGAACCCGATCATGGCATTTGGGAAGAAGAGACGAAAGCACAGTACACCGTTGGTAAGGTGCTTGCTGCTTGTGGGTTGATGCATATCGCTGAGTTTGCCCGATCAGATGCCCAAGCCCAGCGTTGGCGATCGACAGAGCAAGACATCCGCCGCTTTGTTGCCGAGCAGTGTTTAACGTCAGGGGGTGCCTATGCTGCCTTTGCCGGAAGCGAGGCTGTTGATGTTTCTGCTGCTCTGTTTCCCATTTGGGGGTATGCGGCTGCGGATGCCCCAGAAATGGTGGCAACTATGGATGTGCTGGAACGGGAGTATGCGATCGCACATCTTTATCGCCGTCATCTCGTAGAGGCTGACTCTCAGCAGGAAGGAGCCTTTCTAGCCGGGACGCTGTGGGTTGCCCAATATTGGGTGGCGCGTGGTGATCTTCAGCGCACTCGTGCCATTCTTGATGCGGCGTTAGTGTATGCAAATGATGTTGGGCTGTTTGCTGAAGAAGCCGATCCTCATACGAGCCAAATGTTAGGAAACTTTCCCCAAACCTTTGTTCATGCCGCATTTATTGATGCGGTGATTGATCTCAATGCCGCTTTAGAGAAAGCCAAATAACTGGCTCGGCTGCTGAAATAGCCCTAAAGAATGCATTAATTTTTTCAGAAAAAGAACAATCATCAAGCCAATTTATGGGGTCAGATTTGTTTGTGGATAAATTCGGGAACGTTAGAAATGCTTCTTTGATCCCCTATTTTGACCATCATGAAGGCTCCATCCACCCCTCGATTCTCTGGGCTGCAACGGGGTAAAATCCCGCTACGATCGCTCCTCGTGATTCCGTTTGTCATGCAGATCTTTGCAGCCGTAGGATTGACTGGATATCTGTCGTTGAGAAACGGGCAGCAAGCCGTCAATGATCTGGCATCTCAGTTGCGGAATGAAGTCAGCGATCGCGTGGATCAGCAGTTGGATAGCTATACCGCAACCTCGCGCCACCTGGTGCAAATGAATTCGGCAGCAGATTGATTTGGGATTGCTTGATCCCCAAAATTCGGAGAGTTTAGCGCGCTTTTTTTGGCATCAGGTCAAAACGTACCCTGTGGGCTATGTGCTGTACGGAACGAAAACAGGAGAATTTTCGGCAGCAGGCTATTTTTTTGAAAATGGTAGTGTTTCTGTCAATGAAGTTTCAACCCAAAAGCACGGGAATCAGGGGTAATGTCTCAGACATGTTGTTTGAGTCTAAATAGACAGTCCAAAGGCGATGCGATTGATGAACAGTCCGATGACCACATCGTGCATCACAATTGACTTGGAAAAACAAATCGTTTTGCGGGCTAAGCGCTTAATCCGGGTTCGCAAGGTTAAGTGCTTCCGCTCGATCTGTTGCGTGTTCCGTTTCCCAACCGTGTGAAACACGGGAGCGACATGACGTTCATAGGCTCCCCACCCATCACTGTAGAACTGCATAATGCCAAACGGTTCTAATAGCGCTTTCAACGCCAAAAAAGCGTTGTCTTTGTGGTCGGCTAACACATACGCCAACCCCTGACCTGTCGAATGATCGATGGCCCACCAGAGCCAGCGTTGTTGATGCTTGGATTGAACGAAACTCCACATCTCGTCTACTTCGGCTTCCACCTCCAAATCGTCTGCAAGGCAGAGTCGAACCAGGGTTTGGGTGGGTTCTAGTTCCGCTAACACCGCTTCATTCACCGCTTTCAACAACGGACTTTTTTTTCAGGGTTTCCATCCCGGTCGTTGTGCGAATGCCCAGCACTCGCGCCGTATCTCAGATACCACTCCCATTCATTGCCATCTCGCTGATCTGTTGCTTTACCTGGGTACCGTATGCGGCGTAACTGTACTCTTGGATAAACGTGCCTCGCTCACACTCAGAATTTTGGCAGCGATACCGCTGTTTGCCAGCGGCAGTCGTGCCATGCTTAATCACCTCAATGCCGTCACAATCAGGACAATGAACTGGCTCTAAAACCATGATGCTGAAGGACTGAATGAGTTCACCTCTCTATTTCAGCAGTTTCTCTCAGCCACAACAACATGTCTAGGACATTACCAAAGGCAAATCCATCGACTGAAGCCATTCCCGTTATTTTTATGACGGCACTTGCTGACACTACCAATAAAGTAAAAGGGCTGTCGTTGGGGGCTGTTGATTACATCACCAAGCCGTTTGAACGAGACGAAGTTTTAGCGCGAGTCCGCGTTCATCTACAATTGCGTCAACTGACAGCTAATTTAGAACAACGGGTAACAGAACGGACAGATGCCCTGCAAACTGCCCAGATTCAGTTGGTACAACGAGAGAAACTGTCAATGTTGGGGCAATTGGTGGCAGGAATTGCCCATGAAATGAACAACCCAATCGGGTGCATTGTGAGTAATATTGCCCCAGCGAAACAATATGTAGCAGACATTGCTGGCATTCTTCAACTCTATCAGCAGCATTACCCTCAGCCTGTGCCAGCGATCGCACAAGCGCTAGAGGATTTAGATATTACCTTTGCGTTAAAGGATTTACCAAAGCTACTCGATTCCGTAAAGCTGAGTAGCGATCGCATCAAGGAAATTTCTGTCTCGCTCCGCAACTTTGCTCGCTCTGACTCAACAACCAAAGTTGTGGTCAATCTGCATGATGGACTTAACAGCACGCTCATCATTCTAGGACATCGCCTGAAAGCATTTGACAGCCGCCCTGCGATCGCTACTTTAACGTGAGTTCGACGAACGGAAGGTAGCGCAAAAAGAAAGCTGAGACTACGTTTGAAAGAGTTGTAAAATTCCT
>NZ_WVIE01000047.1 GCF_010091945.1 Myxacorys almedinensis A | reverse complement strand
TACTGCCATCAGCCCAAGCAGCCCTCCATCGCGCTTGACCTCAATCTGCTGCTTCCGGCTTAACCCGAACTCAGGTTAGATCATCAACGTTGACAGCTAACTAGCACCACCATTCTGATAGACCACCACAGAGGATTCCTTTAGGTCTACCGAAGTTTTTGAGAGTAGAACGAAGCCGACTCTGTGCCCTTCGTGCATTCTTGCGTAAATTTAATCAGATGATGCGCCACCAACCCGACATGAATCACCTGTTCAATTTTGGTTTGTTTGAGTGCTGGCTTTGCCATTGCCCAAAATGTTTTTCGATAGTTTCCGAGCACGCCCACTTGCAGCAAGATTTTTGCCAGCATCGTTAGCCCTTTACGGACTTTTTCGGGCGAGGTGCGAGCAGGGCTGTTTGGCACCTTAATTCGATGGGGATAGGTGTGCTCACATTGGTACGCGAAGCGCTCGTAGAGAAAGTCTGGGGTATAGGCCGTGGCAATGCAGCGACGCCACATTTCCATCACCTGGGGGTAGGGCATGAGAAATTCGACGTTTGATTCTCGCCCTTCCTCGGCAACGATGCGCCCTGCTTGTTGCAACCGCTCCCAAAGCGGCGTTTTTGGCAGAGCATAGAGCAGATTAATCGTTAGCATGGGAATGTGAGAGAGGCGAATAAACTCTAGGATGCGATCGCAGGTCTCTGGGGTGTCCGTATCCAATCCTAAAATAATGCCAGAAACAACCTCCATGCCGTAGCTGTTGAAGATTTTAACTGCATCCAAAATTGGCATACTCAAATTATGGGTTTTAGAGATGGCTTTTAAGGCTGCCGGATCAGGAGTTTCAATGCCGCAGAACACAGTACAAAAGTAAGCTTCTCGCATCATTTCGAGCAGCGTGGGACTCTGAGCCAAATTCAGCGTCGCTTCGCACGCAAACTGAACCGGGTAGCCATTTTGTTTTTGCCACTCGATCAAATGAGGCAACAGGTCAGCGATCGCTTTACGATTGCCAACGAAATTATCATCCACAAAATAAACCGCCCCCGGATTTCCCACTTCTAGCATCGCATCTAGCTCTCCTAAAAGCTGTTGGGGAGACTTGAGGCGGGGATTGCGCCCATACAGAGCCGGAATATCGCAAAATTCGCACTGGTAGGGGCAACCGCTTGAATATTGAATGTTGGCTAGAAAATACTGATCCAAATTGAGCTTGTCGTAGGCGGGAATGGGAAACTGAGTTAGAGGCAAGCGATCGCGGGTCTCAAACCGCACTTGCGATCGCGGACGCTCCGCCTGCTGATCGAGATATTCGATCATGCGATCGCTGGCATCACCCAACTCACCAATATGCAAAATATCAAAATCAGGATAATATTCTGGGCAACCCGAAACCGATGGTCCACCAACCACCGTTATCTTTCCAGCTTTGTGAGCAAGGTCATTGATGGAGTTAATCTGCGGACGCTGAATATGCATGCCGCTCACAATCACCACATCTGCCCACCGGTAATCGGCTCGCGTTGCCGCCCGAATGTTTTCATCCACAAACCGCACATCCCAGGCTTTGGGCAAATAGGCAGAGACCACCAGCAACCCCTGAGGCGGCATAAATGCCTGCACCCCCTTCAAGCCAAATGCATGATGAAACGTCCCAAACGAGCGACTGTACTTTGGAAACACGCACAAAATACGCCGATGGTTTCGCGGAATGTAGGGCGACCGATGTTGCTCAGATTCGGGGAATAGCTGACGATCGGGTTGGGTAGACTGAGCTTGAGCGGAAGTCGATTCAGGAGCGTCTAGAATGCCTGTCATCAAGATTTCTCCTCACGAGTTCAAGAAGACGGAATAGCCCAAATAGCTGATGTTTCGGCAGTGCTAACCAGATGAATTCCCCGTTTTGAACCTGTAGCAAATTTGAAAATTATAAAAAACTGCCATTGGGTAATCCTAAATTAATCTGTAAATGCTACAGACGTGCGACCTCCCCCAACCCCTCCTGACTAAAGAGGGAAGCCGGAAAGTCCCTCCTGACCCAGGGGGGATGCCGTAGGCAGGGGAGTCGAAGATCTGTCGCAGTGAAAAATCAATTTGGTATAAGTTGCCTTAGGCTAGATCATCAACCCAAAATAGAGCACGTTCCTTGCCGGAATCAACAGGCAAAGGGATGAATTTTACTTAAAGAAACTCGGTTGCTAATTCCGCCGGATTGACTCAGCCATACCGCTGACATCCATCCCCAAATTGTATTTAGTTTTGTTGGTAACATAACGAACTGTATCGGTTTTTATCGATTGGTATGAGTCTTCGTTTTTGGCAAAACGGTTGATTGACTCTATCAACAGAGGGATGAAAACAGGATGCTCACCACGCAGTAGCTCAAGAATTTGGGACATGAAAATCAGCCAGTCTGACGGCATAGTGATTTTCCTATTTATCGCACCTCACCCCCCATCCCACGGCTTGTAAGGATCTTTTGGTCATGTCCAATGCTACCAACGCTACAGTGCATCTCAATCTCCACACTTTCGATTCCACAGGGTGGACTGTTTTAGAAACAGAGTTTAACCCCCAACGCCTTCACCCGCAAGAAACGGTCTTTACCATTGGCAACGGCTATCTTGGTACGCGGGGCACCTTTGAAGAAGGCTATCCCAACGACAACGCCGCAACGCTGATCCACGGCATGTTTGATGATGCTGCCATCTGCACGACCGAGTTAGTCAATTGCCCAAATTGGCTGCCGTTAGCTATCACCATTGATGGGGAGCAGTTTCGGCTCGATTCAGGAACCATCCTCAGCTACGATCGCCGCCTCAATCTTCGGCTAGGGTTGCTGACGCGCTCTGTTCGGTGGCAAAGTAACGCGGGGCACATCCTCGATCTTCGGTTTGAGCGGTTTTGTAGTTTTGCCGACCCCCACCTGCTGTCTCTGCGCTGTCAGGTCACGTCGGTTAATTTTACGGGAGAGGTGAAAATTGCAGCCAGCTTTGAGCCAGAACCCGACACGCTGGGGGTGCCCCATTGGAAGACCCTAGAACAGGGCAGTATCAACAATGTGATTTGGCTGCTCTCTGAAACCTTGCACTCAAACCTTCAGCTAGGGATGACGGCTAAAGTATTTGTAGTGGCAGAAGAAGGAATTTTGCCCATGCAGGGAGATGCAGATCAGCCATCGCTAACTGCAACCGTTTTGGTAACGGAGCATCAAACCATTACGATCGAGAAGACAATCACGCTCTACACGTCTCGTGACACCGAGTTTCCCCTAAAAGCGGCACTGCATCGATTGGCAACCACGACCCGATACCAAACCACGTTTGCAGCACATATTGCCGCCTGGGAGATGGCATGGCAACACTGTGATATCGTCATTGAAGGCGATCCGATGGCTCAGCTAAGTGTGCGATATAACCTATTTCAGCTATTGATTGCTGCCTCTCAGAGCGACGATCGCGTGAGTATTCCTGCCAAAACCCTCTCTGGATACGCTTATAGGGGACATGTTTTCTGGGACACAGAAGTGTTTGTCGCTCCGTTTTTGACTCTGACACAGCCTCATCTCGCTCGTAACGTTCTTAACTACCGGTTTCACAACCTACCGGGAGCGCGGCGCAAGGCGAAAGCGGCGGGGTTTGAAGGCGCATTTTTCCCGTGGGAAAGTGCAGGGAGTGGAGATGAGGTGACGCCCCGTTGGGTTCCGGGACGGCAGGGTGAATCAATCCGAATTTGGTGCGGGGATATTGAATTCCATATTTCTGCGGACATTGCCTATGCCGCATGGCAGTATTGGAAAATAACGGGCGATGAGGCTTGGATGCGCGATCGCGGCGCAGAACTGATCTTAGATACGGCGGTTTTTTGGGGCAGTTGTGCAACCTGGAATGCAAACAAGCGGGCGTATGAGATCAAAGATGTGATCGGACCAGATGAAAACCATGAACATGTCAACAACAATGCCTTTACCAATGGCATGGCGCAATGGCACCTGCGATCGGCACTTACCCTTTGGCAATGGCTCTGTGACACTTATCCAGAAACGGCGGCGCGGTTAGAAACAACGCTCAATTTGACGCCAGAACGATTAGAGCGGTGGTCAGACATTGCGCGATCGCTGGTGATTCGTCGCGATGAGGCAGGGCTAATTGAGCAATTTGATGGATTCTTCGAGTTAGAGGAGATCAATTTTGCGGATTACGAACCTCGGAACACGTCGATGCAAGCCCTGCTGGGGATAGAGCCAACCAATCAACGGCAAATTCTCAAACAGCCTGATGTGTTGATGCTGATCTACTTGCTGCGACACGAGTTTGATCAAAAAACGCTGCAAACAAACTGGGATTACTACACGTCTCGAACTGATCTGACCTACGGTTCATCATTGGGCCCGTCAGTGCAAGCGATTTTGGCGTGCGATCTGGATCTGCCCGAAGAGGCATACCGCCATTTCCGACGGGCGGCACTGGTGGATTTAGAAGATGTGCGGCTCAATGCAGCAGAAGGAATTCATGCCGCATCAGCCGGAGGGGTTTGGCAATCTGTCATCTTTGGGTTTGGGGGCATTCGGCTGACTGAGTTTGGACCGATCGCTTGCCCAAATCTACCCTCTCATTGGACTCGTCTAAAGTTTCGGCTTCAGTGGCGCGGTCAGTGGCATGAGTTTGACCTTACTCCCCATCACGACCTGGTGAATGCTGATGCGGTTGGTGCAGGGCAAAGCTCTGGCGGCGCGTTGGAGGAAGAATTAGCAGTTTAACTAAAGTTCGATTTGGCTCAATTTCACTGACGCGCAAGAGCAGTGCTGAGCGAGATGGACGCTCCTACAGGTGCTAAATTCTCGTTCAGCAGGGGGCTAAAAATTGCTCAGTGGGGTTTTTCCCGCTGCCTGAGCTAGGGCGTGGTGCGGCGAGTCAGAGTGGTGTGTGCCAGGGTTGTGAATTGTTGAATGTGCCTCAGATCAGGTGCCTCTAGCGCCAAAGGCGCAAGTTCTGAAGGATATAGCGTAGAGCGCAACTCCGCCGGAAACGCCATTGCCAAGCCTTCTAGAATTGCCGAGGGTGCCAAAATCGTTGAGGCATCGAGCCAGAGCAAGTATTCAATATTGCCAGCCGGTCCTAAAAGTGGCGACCATGTGAGTCCTTTATAATGCCAACCCAGAGATTGAGCCGCTTGCAGAACCTGCACGATCGCGGCGGCATGATCGGTTGGATCGCGCACTACACCTTTTTTGCCAATGCGATCGCGCCCCACCTCAAACTGGGGCTTTACCAGCAACACCACCTCGCATGGATCGTGTAACAAAGCCCGCAGTGCAGGCAATACTTTTGTCAACGAGATAAACGACACATCAACAACGCCTAAATCAGGAATCGGCGCGGCTGATGAATACAGTTGCTCTGGGGTCAGGTGGCGAATATTTGTTCGTTCTCGCAAAATTACACGCGGATCTTGCCGCAGAGTCCAGGCTACCTGACCATATCCGACATCAATACCGTAAACGAGTTTTGCACCCGCTTGCAGCAAGCAATCTGTAAAGCCTCCGGTGGAAATACCGCCATCTAAACAAACGCGATCGCGCACCTCAAGGGGAAACGCCTGGAGCGCTTTGGCTAACTTCTCGCCTCCACGGGAAACATACTGCGATCGCTGCTTTACCGCAATCTGAGCTAACACATCAACCTCGGTGCCCGCTTTGTCCACCACATGCTGGTTGACGGTCACGGCTCCAGCTTGGATGAGCCGTTGTGCCTGCTGTCGAGAATCACAAAGGTTGAGATCGACTAATAACGTATCGAGGCGCTGTTTCAAGACAGGGTAGGGGTTGGGGAAGGCAAACTTGAACAGTCTTCACTCTATCGCTTCTCCTGGCAAAAGGAGGCTTTCGACCCGCCTCACGAGCCGGGCGATTTTCTAGAGCGTCAGTCTTCGTTCAAATCATCGATATCCTGTGTTATCTCTCAGGATATCGAAGAGTACCCTGTTTCTTCATACCCTATGCTGCACGGTTTTATTCCCCGCGATCGCTATTTTCCCTATCTCACCTGGACTGACCTTCAGGCAATGCCCAACAAAGAGAACACGGTCATCGTTCAGCCCATCGGCGCGATCGAGCAACATGGTCCCCATTTACCTCTCGTCGTAGATGCTGCGATCAGCGCTGCCGTCCTGGGAAAAGCCCTGACCCAACTCGATCGCGCGATTCCTGCCTATGCTCTGCCCATCTTGTACTACGGCAAGTCAAACGAGCACTGGCACTTTCCAGGCACCATCACCCTCAGCGCTCAAACTCTGCTTGCCGTGGTGATGGAAGTTGCAGAAAGCCTCTACAGAGCAGGGTTTCGCAAACTCGTGTTGATGAATTCTCACGGCGGGCAGCCTCAAGTTTTAGAGATCGCCGCACGAGATTTGCATCAACAACACGACGATTTTGCGGTATTCCCCCTGTTTACCTGGAACGTGCCACCCTTAAGCACCCTCACTCAAGAGCTTTTCTCCCCAAAAGAACTGAAATTGGGCATCCATGCAGGCGATGCAGAAACGAGTCTGTTGCTGTCGATTCTCCCAGAGCACGTCAAGATGGAGCGTGCCGCCGCCGAGTATCCCTTGGGCGAACCTCGTGAGGATGTTTTTAGCATAGAGGGGGCACTGCCGTTTGCTTGGATGACACGCGATCTCAGCCAAAGTGGTGTGGTGGGCGACCCTACCACGGCTTCAACAGAAAAGGGCGATCGCATCCTTGAGGCGCTGGCGACAGGTTGGGTACAAGTTATTCAAGATGTGTACTCATTTCAACTGCCGCAAGCGTGGCGATCGTCGGAAGTTTGACGGCATGGGTCGAGGTAGAAGCGAAGCGAAAATCCGTCACTCTTTAAGAGAGACCGCTAAGACAGCCATCTTGCAACTCATCTCGTTGGACACCTGCAAGATGGCTATGCCGGTTTAATTGAAACGTTTTAGGATGACTTGCTTGGAGCTAACCCTGGATTAGGGAGCAACGCGCTCCTTGAAAAGTTTGCCAGCCGAAAAGGCAGGAACGCGGGTTGCCGGAATCTGAATGGCGTCTCCGGTTTGAGGGTTGCGTCCTTCACGGGCTTGGCGATCGCGCACTTCAAAGGTGCCAAACCCAACTAACGAAACTTTGTCGCCCGTCGAGACCGTATCGAGAATGGTATCGATAATCGCGGAGAGCACGGCATCTGCCTCTTTTTTAGTGACATTTGCCTTGTCTGCGATCGCGTCTATGAGTTCACCTTTGTTCATCAGAATCTCCTCTTGTCAAAATCCTTGAAATTGTAGTGTACAAAGCCAAGGCGTGCAAGTGTACTAAGTTTAGGGTACAGAACAGGTCTGAACCGAGATTGAGAATAGCCTCATCCGTCCATTTTGGCTAGAGTATTTCGTGAGTTAGACGTTAACCATAGAGCGCGTTTGTCATGATAGAGTCGCTCATCCCTTCTGATGACACACGCCAACCTACCCTCGCGTCTCTCTTGGGGCAGAGATCGGCTGAAGCTTATGCCAACGTTTGATATTGATTGGGCGATCGCCCAGATTCGTGAGGCGGTCAACCCTTACCCAAAAGCCGCTATGTTTGCGATCGCCCAAGAAGGATACAACTCCTTGTTTGAGCAACTGATCGCCTGCTTGATCTCAATTCGCACCTACGATGAAGTGAGTTTGCCCGTTGCGCGGCGGCTGTTGCAGCAGGCAAACACTCCCGCTGCGATCGCGCAGCTAACGCCCAAGCAGATCGAATCGTTGATTGGTGAAAGCACCTACCCTGAGCAAAAAGCCCGACAGATCCATGCGATCGCTGAGCAGATCATGGCTCACCACAACGGTGAATTGCCAGCAGACCTTACCACCTTGCTGACGTTCAAAGGCGTCGGTTCTAAATGCGCTCACTTGGCGCTAGGCGTCGCCTGCAATCTACCGTTTATCAGCGTCGATATTCATGTTCACCGAGTCACAAACCGTTGGGGCTACGTCCAAACCAAAACTCCAGAAAAGACGACCCTGGCGCTAGAAGCAACGTTACCGCTGCCGTATTGGATCGAGATCAACCAGTTACTCGTCCCGTTTGGGAAACACATCTGCACGGGCAAACAGCCCCACTGTGCGACCTGCCCTGTAGAATCCATGTGTCAGAAAATTGGGGTGTGAGAAACCGAGTGTAGGACGCGATTTGGGTAAAAGAGATGATAGGTTAGTAATCCACTCATTTTGTTTCACCAGCTTTGTCTTAACTTTTGCCCCATACCAAATTAATCTGTAAATGCTACAGACCTGCGACCTCCCCCAACCCCCCCTAGTCAGGAGGGGAGCCGGAAAGTCGCTCCTGACCAAAGGGGGATGCCGTAGGCAGGGGGGTCGAGGATCTGTCGCAGTGAACAATCAATTTTGTCTTAACTAGTGAATATGACGGTCATGCACGATGCGCTTGATAAATGCTCCTCTGATGTAGAACTGGTTCCTCCTAAAGTCGAACCGATGCCCACAACATGGCGCGACGATGTGGCTCAAGGGGTAGAATTTGTGCGGTTTGTTTGGCGCATCTCCAGCCGCATTCGAGGGGGGTGGAATCGGTTTCGATTTGTCGTCGGGCTGATCTTTTGGAAACCGTTTTTACCCGACGATACTTCAGAGCGTGGCAACGCCGATCGCGATTCCTAACTGCAAGTACGTCCTTTCTGCCTGTTTGATGGAGCTATGGTGTACTACGACCCCTATCAGTTTGACTTTGTACTCCGCCTTGAAGAAAATTGGCAAATCATTAAAGCCGAACTAGACCAATTGGGCGCTGACGATTTTGTTCCCTATCCTGAAAAATATTTGCTGCAAAAAAGAACCGGATGGGAAATTTTCGGTATCTATTTTCTGGGTGTCAAAATCGATGGCAACTGCGATCGCTGCCCAGAGACCGCAAAACTGGTTAAAACCATTCCTGGCATGATCACCGCAGGCTTTTCTCGGTTGGCTCCTGGGGCGCATATTGTGCCTCATGCTGGCAAACCAACTAGCGTATTTCGCTGCCACTTAGGCTTATCTGTTCCCGAACACTGCGCTATGCGAGTCGCTGCTGAAACAAAACGCTGGAGCAACGGCAAATGTGTGGTGTTTGATGACACCTCAGAACACGAGGCGTGGAATTTAAGCGATCGTTACAGAGATATTTTGCTTCTAGATTTCAAAATTCCGGCGGGCTTTGCACGGGTCTGCTAGTAGATTGTCAACGTTGAGGGGAGAGGTAAATGGGTGGATGGGTGGAGGGGTGAATGGTTCCAATTACTAGTCTCCCCCTCACCTCCCAGTCTCCCACTTCAACCTGGACAGACCACTAGTGCCCTCAAGCCGCACTCATCAAGTTTTTCTGATTAACTTGCACTATCACGAGTAAACTGAGAAAACAAATCTGTGACCAAAGTATTTTTGAGTATTTTTGGCACATTCGTCTCTTTTCCCGCGATCGCATCATCCGTTAGGCACTATTCAACATGACTATGGAGTGGCACGCAACAGACGCCCAGAGTTTGGCAATTATCGACCAGGAAATTGGGGAGCATGCTCTTTCACCCGCCGAATACGAAATTGTCCGGCGAGTCATTTATGCCACAGCAGACTTTGAGTACAAGTCGCTGATTCATTTTTCAGATTTGGCCTTACAGTCTGGGGCAGCCGCCCTCGCGGCTCGGACAACCATCATCGTAGATGCACCAACAGTGCAGGTTGGCATCAACACTCACCTTCAAACTACGTTCTCTAATCCAATTTATTGCAGCATGGAGGCAATTACTCGCCCTCAAAAAGAACGAACTAAATCGGCATGGGGCATTCAAACGCTTGCCCACCGCTATCCCGAAGGGATTTTTGTAGTCGGACAATCGCAAACGGCGCTGTCTGCCCTGGTTGAATTGATTAATGCCGAAGAAATTAAGCCTGCCTTAGTCATTGGTACCCCCGCCGGATTTATTGATGTCGATCGCGCTAAAGCCCAACTCGACGATTCCCTCGTTCCGCATATTCGGACGGAAGGCCGCAAAGGAAGCGCGGTCGTTGCGGCTGCGATCGTCAACGGATTGGTTGATCTCGCTTGGCAAGCTTACGGCGGTGAGGGCAATGGCGGCTAATTGCCGTGTTTCTCATCGCGGCGATCGCGGCGATAAACCTGATTCCCATTCGCGCCCGTTTTTGGAATCCGTTTTCTGGGGCGCGGCGGTGCTGAGCGACCAAAGTCATCAGATGGCTCGAATGGCTCATAAGACGAGCTTCGTCTAGGGACGATATCCCCCCCATCATCTGGATCAGATGCCAATCGAACAGAGCGGGTTCTAGGTGCTTCGTTATAAGAGGGTCTAGACGGTTTTCTCTGCGGCTCATCATACTCTTCGTCAGCCTCAACATAGCCCGCAGATTCTAATTGACGGCTTACTGCTTCAAACTCGTCGCGCCGCAAATACGGATAATCGCTCACCCAAATGCCACTGTGCGGAATAAAGATATCTGAGACTTTGGCAATGCGCCCCAGATCAGGACGGCTAGAGACAACCAGCAGTTCGGCAATATCTCCAGGCAAAATCCCCCGATGCTCCTGCCGAATCGGAACCTGGAGCACTGTGGTAAAACCTGATTCGTCTCCTACTTCTAAATTGATTCGGCGCTCTCGGTTTTCAACTACGACCAACTCACCCCGGCTGTTAGCGCTTTCTTGAGTGCCGATCAATTCCTCAGTTATGTAGACATCTAGCACTTCGCCCTGGAGAAAACCGGCAAATTTAAAGCGACGGTAGGCATAGTTTCGTAGGCTCGCCTGCAAAACCGGACTCCACAGCCAGTAAACCAAGGCAAACAGCCCCATAAAAAAGGTGACACTTTGCAAGCTGTCTTGAAATTCTCCGGAGCCAAAAACCGCCCGGATCAAAAGAATAGAGGCGAGGGCTGAGATGGAGATGAGAATCCGTCTGAGGAAATCTGGAAATCTTCCCCAGCAGTATTTGTATTGAGCGCCAGTTGCCACAAGCGGAATCAAATCTTCAAATTTCTTACGACTAACGGGAATCAGCATGGGTTGCGGGCGACGTTTATACAGCAAACGAATCCAAAGCGAACAGAGGAGAAGTACCTTAATTTTATCTGGTTTGCTCCCTTCCCATCGAATCCCTTTAAATCACGGGCAAGCTAGTTTTGGCAAGTGCAGGGAGAGAATTTACGGAATTCTTCTACGTATAAATTTTAAGTTTGATGTAAAAATGAGTACTTTCTTCGAGGGTTGTCACCCTTAGATATTCCATACTAGATTCAAATCTGAGGAACGCACTCGGATAAAGGCTAAGCAACTAGGGGGCAACTAAGTTTGTTTGGTTTTTACCGATCATAGGGCGTCCTTACAGGTAGACTGCCTGACTCTGGGGGCTTTTAAGAGTCAGGCAATTTTTTGTTTAAATTTCGATCGGGTTAAGCAGAAGCAGGCAAAGCTGCCTCTAAATCCACAGTTAAATCCACAGTAAGCGTCTGAGTCTGAGGGCAACCTGCGATCGCGCCATAGCCCAAGTTGACTGAACAATGAACATCATTACCGTAACGAACATTGTCACTGTAGCCATAAGGTGTCCTAAGGACGCTCAGATAGCTTCTCAGATTTGAAGCTTCCTCATCTTCTATCCAGGTGCAGTCATTCTGTAAAACCTGTGGGGATCGTGTACCTGAGAAGCGAAGGTAAGCATGAACGAGCTTTTTTGCATAGGTTCATTTCTGAACGCTTTGTATCGGAATGTCACAATTTTAGGATTCTATTAATAAGTGTTGCGACTACTTGATTCTCTTGTTAAGGTATGCAGGTCAATCAATTACGGGTTGATTCTGTTGTTAAAAAGGCGTGTCCAATGCTTTACCTTACTCTCGGCTCCGACCCCATTTCCTGAATCCAAAATTGCCTGTGGGCGCGAAACGCAGAGGGGTATAGAGCACGCTAGCAGCAGGCGTTTAACCTAAAGCCCCACTCAAAACCTGATCTCAGTTCTTTGCACCCTCTGTCAGTTTGGCAAAGGCTGAAACCACCCTAAAACCTCAAAATTGGAGGCTTTAACATGAATATTCAAGGAAAAACCGTTCTCGTCACGGGTGCTTCTCGTGGCATTGGGCGAGCGATCGCGCTGGAATTGGCTCGACAAGGAGCACAACGACTGATCTTGGTTGCACGTACGCATCAGCGGTTAATGGAGGTGGCAACTGAAATCGCAGCTTTAGGCGTTGAAGCTGTCCCGTTGGCTTTTAATTTAGCGAATTCTGTAGAGGTTAACATCGCTGTAGCTCAAGCTTGGCGAGATTATGGACCGATTCATCTCCTTGTTAACTGTGCAGGTGTTGCCCACCAAGCACCCTTTTTACAATCCCAACTGCCGAAGGTGCAGGAAGAGATTGCTCTAAATTTGATGGGGATGTACACCATCACCCGGCTGATTGCCCGTCGTATGGCTGTACAGCGACAGGGAACGATCGTGAATGTGTCGAGTTTGATGGGAAAAATCGCCGCGCCAACGATGGCAACGTATTCAGCAACTAAGTTTGCGATTTTGGGATTCACTCAAGCGCTGCGGGGCGAACTTGCAGCACACAACATCCGAGTTATCGCCCTACTGCCCTCTTTGACTGACACAGATATGGTTCAAAATTTCCAGTGGTTTCGATGGGTGATGCCGACTACACCTGAAAAGGTGGCTCAGACGCTTGTTGTGGGACTCGAAAAGGAAACGCCAGAAATCCTAGTGGGATGGCAAAGTCATCTTGCGGTGTGGGGCAACCGCCTGATGCCTTGGCTGGTCGAGAACGTTTCACGGTTGGCGGCTCCCCTTTCTGAAAATCGTCAGGCACCCGATGCCAGACTGAGAGAGGCGAGGGCAGATTCTCGTTAGACTTTCAATCAAACGTTTTAAGGTTTCGTTGAATGTCCCCTACTACTCGTATCTTGAGAGTGGGGGACTTTGCTTGCGTTTGAAAGAGCACTAACCCAGCATGATAGTGGTGGAAAATATCAACCATCTCTGACATTATTCAGCTTTGGGCTTGTTTGCGCCGGGCATTCCGTTAGGCGTGTATAAAGGCTCTGTGGCGTCGATTCGTCCCAGAATAGTTAACCCTGTTGTTGCCAAAACTACAACGACTTGAGACACACTGTTCGGGTCTATTTTGCCTGTGGTTTGATACTCTTCAATATTCTCGGCGACGACTGGGGAGATAGCTGCGATCGCAGTGAGAATGGCTCCCCAAAACGTTTTACTTTGAAAAACACTCTTTGTGGGGGTGATAGCAGAAGAAGGCTTTGTCTGCATGGTGACGACTCTCAGTAAATGGTCATAGAAAGTGCATCAACCGTGGGGAGTACTTCTACGGATAAATTGAAGTACCCGAACGGGTAATTTTGGGCTGAATGTTGTCTGGCGATCGCCCGTTTCTGTTTGCTGTCCACCGAGTTGCACAGTCGTATTTCTCAACCGTATTTCTCAACAGCGTGTCTTATGTAACCAACCTATTGCCACTGCTAAATACAGAGTTAAGTACAGATGCGATTGAGGATTAAGCTAGATGCGATCGCACTCCCTTGGCTTTCATCCGTAACGTTAAATCCAGCCTGGGAGTCTTCAGTGAACTCAGATTATCTGAGCGATCTGAGCTTATCTAAGCCAAGCCGCAAGTTGAGTAAGAACGCTCATAAATTGCTCGAAGATGGCTTGGACATTGGGCAGGTAGCGAGCGGCAACAAACCCTCCGAGTAGCCCAAAAAAATGACCTTCCCAGGAAATGCGGACGAGACGGCGACCAATCTTGCGATCGCGAGTTGGCAATACGCCCCACAAAAACTGAGCATAGAAAAATGCAACTAGGACGGTGATCAACGCCGAGGGGAGGTTGCGATCGACAAAGCCCCGCAGCAGCAAAAACCCCAAATATCCAAACACTACGCCGCTTGCACCTACATGCACAGAGCGGCTTGCACCCACGAGCCAAATGCCAAACCCATTGATCAGGGTAACGGCTAGCGTTACCGGAGCAAAATCAATGGGATCTTTGAGAACAATCAGCCCACCGAGAATCAGAAAATATTTTGAGTTGCCTTCAAGATGTCGCCAATCTCCATGTAGAAAAGGGGCAATGAAGATGCCGACAAGCCCGCGTAGGGTACGAGGACGCACTCCCCAAAAGTTGAGGGTTTTGCCCAAAAAACCAAAGTTTAAGACAGAGACGATCCAGGCAATCACCACAAGATAAATTAAATATCGACCTTGCCATAACCAGTCAGCAACTGCACTTTGGCTCATGTTATTCGCCAGGAGCGATTTAGATGGGGAAAGGAGCCATTTTAACGTGAGTTCGACGGATTAAAAGATGGCAGGAGGGAGAGCAGGCAAGCCTTTTGGCTGCAAGTCGAGCGAGG
>NZ_WVIE01000046.1 GCF_010091945.1 Myxacorys almedinensis A | reverse complement strand
GGCGGAGCCAACGTATTTTGGTACGCTGACATGCCGTTGAGTTCTGTCCCAACGGGTAAGCCGGGAGAACCTGCAATAAAGCCATCTAACATGAAAATCGACCCCTTGGGATATCCCGGCATCCGAATCACTTCATTGATCCCTGGCTCACCCGGAGTAGGATCGCCTTTTTCAAAGAACTTTGTCGGCTTTGCACCATCTGGTAATCGGAAGCGCCGATCGGCAGCATTCTGCAAAATCACTCCCAAATACGTTTCCTGATCGAGTCCCAACAAATATTTCGCATTGTAGGTATCGTTTGTCGGATCAGAATTAGCAGCATGAACGTTGTTGTTGAGCGTGGTCAGCCCCTGAAACCACCCGACAGAGGCAAATCCGCTCCACCCATAGGGGTGGGTATCAAACGTGTAGGAAGACGGAATTTGCGAGGGATTGTTCACATTGTCAGGTGTTGAGTCAAAATTGCCAGGTGCCCAAGCCAAGAGTTGGGCATCAACGGCATCTTCTAGCATTTTTGCATCCGGTAGACGTGCTTTTTGCCCAGCAGTATTGATGTAAGTCTGCTCGCCTAAAGGCATCTCGGCTGGTTTCACCCCGGTTGCACGAAACATCGCGGCGGAGTTGGTGCCAAATGCTTGAAGTAACCCAGAATCTAAATCAACATTGGGCGCACCTTCCAAGATTCGCCCAGTTTTGGTATCGACACTGGCGTGGCACAGCGCACAAGTCAACCCGACTCGGAGTTTCGCGCCCGATTTCACCGTTTGCATTCCCAGCGGAAGGAGGGCACCTGCGGGCACATCTAAGCCAGTATCGACAAGGGTGCCTGCCGTAAAGGTGCGTCCGCCGATCACGACATCGTTGTCGATCGGCACTTGCAAATTAGACGTAGGCTGACCGCCCAACGCTGCGATCGCTTTGCCCATTGTCACCAAATTGAGCGGACCCGCGATCGCGCCGACCACATCAGTGAAGAAATATTCATTGCCAAACGTTTCGCGATAGAACGCATCGCGACCCTTGTTAATCAGGTCATCCGTGATGGCAACTGCTCCATTTTCCGGCGCTAATTGCACTCGCCCTTCCTCGGTTCGCAGCAATTGCTCAGCTTCTGCTTTGCTCACCGTAATCCCCAGTACATCATAGGAACCAACTTCTTGTGGAGGCGGTTGAGTAACGGGTGTGAAGGTGTTGGCGAGTTTTGGTGCTCTCGTGGGCAAGGCAAGCTCAAGCCTATACCCCACAAAGCTAACGACAATTAGCAAAGAGATCAAAAGCAGAATGGAGCGTAAAGAATTAGCAGTCTTCATATAGATTCCTGAGTGACAACTGCTAGCCGCATGTTAGAACTCGACTCTTGTACGCTCGTCTGTCCAGGGGATGAGGTATACATACTTGCTTGCTCTTTACAGGGTTCAACTCCTTTTTCGATAGGGAGGGATCGATCTCACCGTTTTGAATCCGCTCAGCTAACGGGCGCAAATAGCGATGCACATGCGTTTGCCCGGTTTTCATTGTCAAGCCTTTATTCATGAAAGCGCCCATTGCTATCTTGTCTACAAACCCGGTGTACACTCCCAGAACCGACACGGTTCCGCTTCTGCCATCCAAGCATGCGAATTCGAGTTGTCACACAGCGACCCTAGTGTTCTTTGGCAGAAGAAACACGATCCACCCGCGATCGCACGCTGCTGAGTCTAGTACAAATCTGTTCAATACCCAGCACTATAGGCAAAACGCACCGTTTGAAAAGCAGTACATTGCAAGGTTTGCCCATCCATGCTCCAGTCTTGATCGTCGAGCCAGGCTTGGCTGACCAATGCACCGTGTACTTGTAATTTCAGGGTTTGATACGGAAAGTTATACTCACCTTCAGTTTCCCATGTCACCTCTAAATCATCCTCGCGTCGAGTCAGGCAAAAGCGATCGAGCCGTGCAGCACCATACCCATCGCCTGCATCGCTATAAACGTAGCCTTTACTGTTGCCACACTCAGGTGGGTACAGATGCAGAATGAATTGCGATCCTACTTCCATAGGTAAAATTGTGCCTGCTCTAACTAAGAGAGGAATCTGTTCGATCGAGGCAGTTAGTGCGATCGCTGTTCCGCCTTCAATTAACGCATCATCCCAAAAGTTGTACCAGCAACCTTTGGGCACATAAATTTGGCGAACTGAGGCACCAGCCTGCACAATCGGGCAGACACACAGGGCATCTCCCAAGCAAAATGCGTCTTCAATCTCCCAAAGTGCCGCATCTGTCGAATCTTGCCAAAACAGGGGACGTACGATCGGGGCACCTGTCTGCGAGGCTTCCCATGCCAGTGTATAGAAGTAAGGCATCAACTGATAGCGCAATTCAAGAAACCGACGCATGATGCTCAAATACGGTTCACCATACGACCATGGCGCACGCGGAACAACGCTTGTTGAACTATGCGTGCGATAAAACGGCAGAAACGTTGCCATCTGAAACCAGCGGAGATACAGTTCTGCGGTAGGATTGCCTTGAAAGCCGCCAATATCAGGACCACTATAGGGAATACCAGACAATCCTAAACCTACGATCGTAGACATTGTTTGCCGCAGCGATTCCCAACTACTCGCCGTGTCTCCTGTCCACGTCCAAGCATAGCGTTGCAAGCTCGCCCAACCCGATCGCGACACAATAAACGGACGCTGCTCAGGACGATATTGCTGCAAACTCTCGTAAGCGGCTTTTGCTTCGAGCAATGCATAAAGATTGTGTGCCTCACGATGATCACCGCCTCTGCCTTCAAAGTGATGGTGCGCGACTTTCGGCAACGATGGATCGCCCCAAGAGACAAACGCGGCAGGTTCGTTCATGTCGTGCCAGAATCCGGCAACACCCACATCTAGCAGGTAAGCATACTGACGACTCCACCAAGCTCGAACAATCGGGTTGGTAAAATCGGGAAACGCTTTACCACCTGCCCACACGGGCGCAACCACCAGATCACCATTTGGATACGTACAAAAGGCATGAAGAATCTGCCCTTCGAGGAAGAGATTGCTTTGACGGCTGTATTTGACGCCTGGATTGTTAATCGCGACGAGCTTTGTGCCAGCATTGGCGAGTTCTTGAGTAAAGGTGTTGAGGTTAGGGAAGCGATCGGGGTCGATCGTAAAGGGACGATGCTCAACTTGGCAATCAATATCAAGGTGAACCGCACTCAAAGGCAAGTCATGGGTTTGAAAGGCTCGAACTTCTTGTCGGATTGCTGCTTCGGTGCGGTAGCCCCAGCGCGATTGGTGATAGCCGAGCGTCCACCGGGCTGGCAGGGGCGCGCGTCCGGTGAGTTGGGTGTATCGATCGAGCAGATGGGCAGGTTTGCCGACTGTAATGTAGTAACGCAACGATCCGCCTTCAAACTCAGCCGTTGCAAGCTGATCAAAGGCAAACCGGGCACAAAAGGAGTTTTCGTAAAACACCAGGTAACTTCCTGAGCCGTGCAATCCCAAGTAAGTTGGAATGCAAATGTAGAGCGGCTCGGTTCCGGGCGTATAGCGTCCTCCAGGATCAGAGTTCCACATATGATAGGTTTTAGAATGGCTAGCGCGGAGATTGAGGGAGGAAGCGCGCTCTCCCAAACCGTAGATGTGCTCGTCTGATCGCAGTTGGGCTTGATGAATCCAGCGTTCGTCTTGCCGCTGTGGCGGTAGCTCTTCTCTTAAAACCTGTTGGTTTTGATCAGAAACTGTAATGCTGCCATCAATATCAACAGCAACACTTAAACCATCACTAAAGATTGTCCAGTTATTCTCGGCTTGTTCTATCTTGATTTCAGCACCATCCCAGTTGTGATTGGCAACGGCATAAGCAATTGGGACAAGACCGGGAAGCCAGTTAATTCGGATTAGATCAGGTGCTAAAAAATCAATCTCAAGGGTAGCTTGCTCAAACTCGAAATGAACACGCTGCTTGTGGTGAGTTGCCTGTAGCAATTTTCCGGGAAGTGTGAATGATTCTGATGAGGGTTTAGGAAGATAGTAGTGTTCAAAGCGATCGCGCTTGCGAGAATAGAAAAACGCAGACGGCATATACTGCAAATAGAACAGCGATTTGATTAAGAATCTCACCCTGAGCGAGATGTATTTCAGCAGTCCCATAAGCTTTTAGCTATAAGTCGTTTAATCGCCTCTATACGCTAGAGACTGAGCCGCGATCGCGCTTCTTCTAACAGGCTCAACTTAGGGTCGCACCTAAGTCTAACTTAGGGATGACTCGCAACGATCAGTCAGCGCAAGATCCGCCCAGAGAAAGGTTTTAATTCAATAAAAAGTGAATATTTTTAATGGGTGCACAACGCAAATGATCGTCAGCAAAGCAGATCACAACTGGCACTCAAGCATTTAACAAGCATTTAAGAGGATGGTTTTATGCAGTCTGCTTCGACTCGCCTCACCATTACTGACATTCTGGCATCATTCGGGAGGATGCCGAGGTACATTACAGGTCTTGACTCGGCAACGATCGCATTACAATCGCTTGGTTGTTATCTTTACGACAAAGACTTTGCGTCGGGTGGAATCGCTCCTTCCCTAAAAGCTCTGGGCGGTGATGCGATGGGATATCTCCCGGATGATCTCTCTCAGTCGCTTTCGACGATCAGCGGTTGGACAAATGCCTCGTCGCCCAACGCTATTGATGATGTGCGCTCAGAAACAATGTCGCGTTGGGTAGTGAGCCAGTATCCTCGACAGCAATATTCGGCGGCGCTAATTGGTTCCACAAATGGAGCGGCAGTGCATCTATGCGCTGCCTTGGGCATCCCGTGGCTGCCGCAAACGCTTCTTGTGTGCCTAAAGCACAGAATGGATCCAGATGATCCAAAGCAAGCCCTAGAGTGGGGAAAACCACTTGTCGAGCGCTTGCTAAACAACAATCCAGACTTGGCTGTTTATCAAATGCACGATCCAAATCAGGATCGCGTCAAAGTTCCGAGGGTGGGCTATTTTCGTCTGAAGCGCACCCGGTTGGGCGAGACATATAAACTGTTTTTGCGAGAAAATTTGGCTCCTGGTGCAACGCTGTTTTTGTTGGAAAGCCAAAATACTTGGCTGGCGACACAGGTGAGCAATCGACATTTCTTTCAATTTGGTGGCAAGGGCGGCTTAACGCCCGAAGAGTATTTTGAACATAGTCCCAAGATTCGAGACTTCTTGCAGCGCAATGGCTCTGCCCATCAGTACTGGAATCCACCGACTCCGGATGGTTGGTTGCCAGAATCGGAGTGGGGCTTTGAACCTGCGCTCCGCGAAGATGTTGAGGCGTTTGCTCATGAGCATGGATTTCGAGTTTGTCGTATCGTGCTGGGCAACCCGCAGGATATGAGTCCGTTGGTGGCAGAGTTCTACCGTTGGTGGTATAAGCAACGGCGCTTACCAAGCATTGGCGACGCCGCTCTTGCTGAGAATCGCTTGGTTATCGAGTCGTTTGTTTACCTACAACCTTGGTGGATCTTGCGGCTTGGGCTTGTCCCGTTTTGGACTGTGTTTAACGACAAAACCTCTGCCGATCAACTGAGCAACTATCTCGACAGCACCAAGCGTTACGATGAGATTTACCTAACGCTATTTTCAAATGGAATGAGATCGCTGGGAATTGCTTCGATCGAGGCATGGCGAACGATTTTAACTCGTGCTCAAAAACAGGGTCAATTTCTAGGCGTCAATGAGCAAACCTATCCAAATGACATGGCGTCGTTTGTGCGCCACTACATTGACCTAAAGAAGTTCAACGGGCGCTATCCCATGCCAGAACCGCTTAGTTTGGATCAGCTTGATCAATTTTTGGCAGAGTCTGGCGATCGTTATCCTGTGCACTGGATTGATACCGTATCATCGCCATCAAAATCATGATGTCCTCGAACCAACCCTTTGAGGACAAACTATTAAGCCTATTGATCGGCGAAAACTGGTACTTAACCGCAACACTGTCCTCTATGTTGCTGGTGACACTTTGATGAAATTTGATGAAATTGATTGACCAAAAATAATAGCAGATTGGTAAATGGACTGACAACAATTAGAATTTTATCTGCAAAAACGAGAATTGAGCGAAGCACGACATAGTGAGAGGTGTGTGAGAGGTCAAGACCTGTATAGTGCCCTGACCTCTCGCGATCGCAGGTCAAGCTAATTTTTTAAATTGCTTAATCGTGCAAAGGCTACTTCTCGCGATCGCGCATGAACAGTTAGCGCTTCTTATCTACCGGGCGACCTTGTCTATCCACATCTAGCTGTTCACGTCGCACAGATTCTTTCGCCGTGACGGTATCTTGTTCAACCTCCTTCCTAACCTTCACCTCTTCACGCACAAAGGCTTCCTTATGAATATCAGGCGTTTCTTCATACACATCCATGTGAGCAACTTGTCCTTCCTGGAAAGCCGCATCGCCAGGAGTAACAGCAGAGGCGCTCGTCGGAGATGACCGTTCAATCACAACCCGTTCCTTCTCAACCGGAACGTCAACTTTCGAGGTTTGCGTTTCAACATGCTTGCCAATGCTGACTTCACCGGTTTTTTCACGGCGCTTGTTCGCAATCAATCTCTCCTCATAGAGCTTTAACGAGTCCTGGTTTGGCTTGTTGTAATTGTACAGATCCGCATCGTAGTCATAGTTGTAGGAGTTGCGATCGTAAGAAGGCGTTGCGGTGGCTGCTGTACCAGCTTTTGTTGCCGGACGGTAAACTCCCCGAACTTGCTCTTCATAGTCGTAATCCACTTTTTCTAACTCATCGTAGTCGGGCAAGCTTTCAACTTGTTCTCTTGTCATGCCATCCACATAGATACGGTTATCGCCCCGATCCGTGTAGGCACGACCAACTGGCAACAATACTTTTTTTCCAAAAATCCAAAAGCCGGTGTCTACCACAAAATATCGGACGCGCCCACTGTTGCTGTCAACTAGAATGTCATAAACTGAGCCAACCTTGTCATCTTGGGCATAGACATCAAAGTTCTTGAGATTGTCCAAGTCTGAATCTTGCTGATAATTTGGATAAAAATCTGCAATTTTGAGAAGGGGCATGTTATTCACCTCTAAAAATTGTTTTCACCTCGATCCTATCAATCTATTTTTCTTGTTCCTCTACTACAAGGATGACATAGGCATAAAATAGGTAGTTTGCTATTAAAAACACAACAACAATGTGCCTGATTAATTAGCAATGAGGGTGACTACAATCTCAAAGACTGCCGAGGAATTAATAAGCCGAGGAATCAATAAATCGAATTAATAAATGGAAGATTGCCCAGGTTTAATGCTCAAAAATTCCTTCATACCGCAACAAATCCAACTGTGCAAACGTCGGCAAACACCGAAAACACTCTTGCGCTAGTTCCCACCGTTCTTCGCGCTCTAACATCTTAATTAACGTCTCACGAGCACTGAGGAGGTACCGTACATCATTGGCGGCATAGCTTAATTGAGCATCGGATAGCTCAGCCGCGTTTCCCCAGTCGGAACTCTGAGAGCGTTTATCCAACTCAACGCCCTCCAACTCTTGAATTAAATCTTTTAACCCGTGGCGCGGGGCGTAGGTACGCGCTAACTTGCTGGCAAGTTTGGTACAAAAAATTAGGTTAACTCGAATGCCTAGATGATACTGGAGTGTCGCAATATCAAATCGAGCAAAGTGAAACACCTTGGCGATCGTTGGAGTTTCGAGCAGTTGTTTGAGGTTGGGGGCGTCGGTTTGGTGGCGCAGAATGCGAATCACCGAAACGCGATCGACAGAATCACACAGTTGAACCAGACACAAGCGATCGCGCTGAGGCAGCAGTCCCATCGTTTCGGTATCAACCGCGATCGCAGATTCCTTTAAATACGTATTGAGCAGTTCGGTGGGTAAGTCGCGATCGTAGCGGTGAAATTCTTTTGGCTCCATGAGCAAGGGGTAGGGGTAGAGAAGGCTTGCTGCTTCAGAATACTGCAATCTCAAGCGATTAAGACCTCATCTCCCCCACTTGAGCTATTTTTGAATAAAAATTTGAGTGAAGTAATATTCTCCTCTTGGATTTCTGCTGACGCCTACACCCGTGACTGTATATTGACCTTCAATATTCTGGCGATGCCCATTACTCGTTAACCATCCCTGAACTGCTTTTGCCGCCGGATTAGGGTAGCCCATGTTGTACGCAACATTTTCGGCGGCTCGATGAGAAATTCGCTTTGAAGCGTTTTTGACTCGCACCTCCAAGGGTTTCTTTAAAGGTTTACCAACTCCTGTGTAAATGGCTTTCTCCCCCCGTTTAACCCGGTTTTCAAACCCGTCATGACCGATCGGAACAACTTTATCTGCCATTCCTTTGCTGTGGGTTCTTGCCTTCGTCGCTAACTGAGCATCCCAGGTGAGGGTTGAGAGGCCCTTTTTGGCGCGATACTCATTAATCTGTTGAAACACCGTCTGTTCGATCGACTTTGGGGTTGGACCTCTCAAGATCGAGTTAGGCGGGGGCGGGGGCGGGCTAAGTTGGGCGATTTTGACCGCCGGGATGGCGATGCGATCGGGTGCTTGATGAAGACCTCCTGCGGTGGCTTTGTAGTTTCCTAATGGGGTGATTGTAAGTAGACCGAGCAGCGTACTAATAGAAAGGGATTGTTTCATCGCAATTCTTCCTAACAAACCATGCCTTAAGACACATACCATACTTAGAGGTGATCTTAATAGTGGGTGATGCAACAAAAACTCTGTGAAATTACGGGTTCTTTATGGCTTTGTCATAGAAATAGCTAGTAAATTGAAGATTTTCCTAAGTTTGCAGAACATCCTATTAACTCAAAACAATTTGACTCAAACCAATGATTTTTGATCTGAGTTTTTTCTACACTTCAACAAAAATAGTAAGGTTTTGATAAGACGGGTGCAGATTATTTCTACCGTCGTCTTAAATAACTGCGTTAGCGATGCTGGATCAACACACCCATCTCTCGTTGAATCGGCACAACATCTAGCACATCTAAACCAGCACAATATTTCAGATCGCTCTGGCAATTTAGTCTCAGCAGGCGTTTGCCGTGGCTTGCATAGTGGAAAAGCCCCAGTAGGTTGTCTTTCCACTGCTGATAGAGCGCAACAGCACCCACTAATTCGTCGTTGCCCGTAATATCAGCTAACGAACAACCGAGAGCGTCGATCAACCCTTGTGCGATCGCGCCTGCACACACTGTATCTTCTAGCGCAAACGACCCTTCCCACCCAGCATTCACAATCCACACCGTTTCTGGGCACTGCTGCACCACATGCTCGACGATCGCTCGACGATTAATCAGCGCCGCCGCCAACACCTGAGGAGAGGCTTGAATTTTCTGAAGTGCCCGCGTTCCATTCGTCGTGCTGATAAACAGGCGTTTGCCGCCCATCACATCGGCAGTGCAGTCGAGGGGAGAATTTCCTAAGTCACAGCCTGCTACCTTGCTACCGCCGCGCTCTCCTGCCCGCAACCGCTTTTCTGGCAGCCACCCTTCGCTTTCATACATCAACTTGTCTATATCGCTGAAGACCTGAATGGCTTCGGCTCCAGATGCTAAGGCTGTAGCGATCGTGCTGGTTGCTCTCAAAACATCAATTGCGATCGCGCAATCTGCAACATTGTCATCAGGTGTCAGTTCAGGAGTATGAAAAACGTAAAGTTTCATAGTGTCAAAATAGTGTCAAAAGAGGCTGCGGAGCAAGGGCAAAGTGGAGCAGAAAAACGGGGATTATTACAGTTTTAGAATACTGGATGCTTTGTCTACCAACGTAATCATTCTCAATTTGAAATCATAGAGCATAGTCTATAATCTCAAATTAAGACCTCGTGTTTTCCCAAAACTTAATGAATTTGCATAGCTAACCTAATCTCGATTCGCCATGATTTTGAAATCAATCCCCCTCGCTTCCCGGTTAGGCGGTATCTGGCGATCAGACCAGCTTAAGATAGGGTGAGCAAACGAGTTGAAGCAGATCGGTTGAAACGCTGGGTCGTCAGTCTTGTCTTGGAGGAACCATGTTAAATCGCCCCATTATTCTTGGCATCGTTGGTGACAGTGCTGCTGGAAAAACCACCCTCACTAAAGGCATTGCACAGGTGTTAGGGGAAGATGACGTCACCATTATTTGCACCGACGACTATCACAAATACGATCGCGCTCAGCGAGCAGATTTAGGAATTACCGCTCTCCATCCCGACTGCAATCATCTAGATATTATGGAGCAGCATTTGGCGCTGCTGCGATCGGGGCAACCGATCCTCAAGCCTGTCTATAGCCACAAAACCGGCATGTTTGAGGCCCCGGTTTACGTTAAGCCCAATAAGTTCGTTATTGTGGAAGGCTTGCTTGGCTACTCGACTCGCCCGGTACGACAATGCTACGACGTCAAAGTGTATTTAGCTCCCCCTGAGCCGTTACGGGCAGAATGGAAAGTCAAGCGAGACACCCAAAAGCGCGGCTATACCGAAGCGCAAGTACGGGCAGAAATGCTGAAGCGGGAGCCTGATTCTGAGCAATATATCCGCCCTCAGCGATCGTGGGCAGATATGATTGTGAGTTTCTGTCCGCCTAAGCTAGTAGAGGCAATCAATGGGCATTTGGATGCTCGATTGGTTCTGCGTCCAACGATTCCTCACCCAGAGTTAACCCAAGTGGTCGCCTCGGATGTGACGACCCCGATCAAGTCTGCAATTCGCCTGGGTCTCGATCGCGATATGGGAAAGCCGGTCGATGTTTTAGAAATTGATGGGCACACCACCCGCGAACAGGTTCGCGAATTAGAAAAATTTATTTGCAATGAGATCCCCGATCTGTTGAATGTGTGTGCAGCGGATGATAGCACCATGGAACTCGGAAAAGTAGCTGGAACAACGGGTGAAACGATCCAAAGTTACCCACTGGCGCTGACGCAGTTGTTGATTGTCTATCACATGCTCAAGGCAATTACGATCAAGTAGGGTCGATACTGTTTTAGCCCCACTGTTTTAACCCCACTGTTTTAGCCCCGTTTTAGCTATTGCTGCTGCGATCGCTTGGGTTGTAGCAGACTGGGAATCGAGGCAAGCCTGTCCATACCTCACAAACCTATCTCACAAAAAAGAGATGCCCAACAAAAAAAGAGCCTTGCGGCTCTAGAGCATAGTGAAGCATTGAAATCAGTTCGTCTAGCAGTTAGAAAAAGCTTTGCCGTGAGATCAGTTTCTCAACGTCTGCCTGCGTTTGGTGCAACAACTGCTCTCGGCTATCAGAGGTGTTCATCAATTTGGGAATAAGGTTGCGAGTTTGCAACGCCATATGAAGCTGAAGTTGGGCGACATACTCGCTAAAATCTTCCCGATAGGCGGGATTAGGCAACTGCTGTGAACGCGAATTCAAGGTGTTCTCCTTCTGTAAACGCTGCAAAAATATTAATCTTCTTCTAAAGTGCACTTAGGCGATTCAAACGAAGATTAATCATCCTTAACTCTGATTATTATTGAGGATCAGACTGAAGTTTTCCACATTTCTTTAAACATGTTTACGTAAACAGGCAGATGTCGTTGCAAATCGCATCGCTGCCCTCTGATGCCGCGATCGCGTGCTCAGTTCCAAATAATCTACAGTAGGATTAGTGCAACTGATCTATTTAGCAATAGTTGCTTTGCCGATGTTTACTGATACGGGGCTAACCTCAGACGCTCAACCCGCCGGGTCTATTCAGCGTAACGATCGGCTGCGATCGCTGCGAAGTAGCTTACGTCCGGGGCAACAAGAAATTGCCGACTGGCAAGGGGGGCGCTTAGCCGTCTCTGCCGTACCGGGAGCCGGAAAATCTACCGGAATGGCAGTTGCGGCTGCCCTTGCGATCGCACGACACCAACTGCATTCCCGCCATCAGTTGATCGTTGTTACCTTTACCCGCTCTGCCGCTGCCAATATTAAAGCGAAGATTCGCAACCACTTAAAAGAATTAGCCTTGCCTCAAGGGGGGTTTGTCGTTCACACGCTGCACGGGTTAGCCTGGGCGATCGCTCGCAGCTATCCAGAACTGTCGGGCTTGAACCCAGACGCCGTATTGGTTACACCCAACCAAGGACATCGATTAATTCGGACTAGCGTTGAGCAATGGTTGGGCACAAATCCAACAATGTATCAACGGTTGCTAGAAGGCAAACAGTTTGATGGAGAAGAAACCGAGCGATTGCGACGGCAATCAGTTTTGCGGACGGAAGTGCTGCCAGATTTAGCCGCAACCGTGATTCGCGAAGCTAAAAGTTCTGGGTTGATGCCGCAAGATTTGCGAAAGCATACTGCGAATGATGAATATTCGATTTTAGCGATCGCAGCAGGGCTTTATGAGCAATACCAAGGGCAACTCAAAGCAAGAAATCTGATCGATTATGATGAGATGATTTTGGGGGCATTGCGGGTGTTGGAGTACGCAAATGACCGCGATTCGCTTCACGAAACTCCGAAGAATCGCTGGCAAGCTCAAGTCTTCGCTGTGTTTGAAGATGAGGCTCAAGATTCGAGTCCGCTTCAGACAAAATTGCTAGAAATTCTCTCCGCCGATCCGACCGATGCTTCTGCCCAAAACTTAGTGCGCGTCGGCGATCCAAACCAAGCCATTAACTCAACCTTTACGCCTGCCGACCCGGTTTTCTTCCGCAATTTTTGCCAAACATGCGCGGCTGAAGATCGGCTTGCCGAGATGAATCAAGCGGGTCGCAGCAGCACCGCTATCATCAATGCAGCAAATTTTGTCCTCACATGGATCAATCGCAACTACGGTAAGCCTTCTGATTCTACTACCCCCACAGAAGCGCCTTTTCGCCCTCAAGCGATCCATCCTGTCGCCACAAATGATCCGCAAAAAAACGCTAACCCTGCCCCCGAAGGATTGGGACTTGAACTGCACACCCCCGACGACGTGTACCAAACTGTGGAGATGATCGGGCAACGGGCGATCGCACTCTTTCATCACGATCCCAACACAACAGCGGCAGTTTTGGTGAGAACCAATGAGCAAGGGCGATTTGTCGCACGAGAACTGAGCCGATGGTACGACGAGAAAGTAAATGTGTTTGAAGTTGGACAGCGCGATCGCCAGTCTCATATTCCTGGCGAAATTCTGTCTCTCTTGCAGTTTCTCGATCGCCCTCATTCTCCTGATTATCTTAAAGCTGCCCTGTCAGTGTTAGTCGGGCGACGGTTGATTCCCAACCAAGATCTCAACGCGCTAGTGCTGTTCCCTGAGCAGTTTTTATATCCATCTCCGCTTGATCCGCCTCAGGCAGCGACGGTTCAGCAATCTAGCCGTTATTGCACCAACCTCCTCAGAGCCAGACTAGAGCTTCCGCTCTATCAATTGATTCCCTTTCTCGCCTACACGTTAGATTATGATCAAACAGAATTAGCAACAGCAGACAAGCTATCTGAGCGAATCATGCAGCAAACGCAGCAGAGTTCGCTAGGAGCAATGCTAGAGGTGTTAACTGAAATTGTTAACTCTGAACGGTTTGAACCGGTAGAAGCAGAAGATGACGATCGCTATAGCCGACCTGCCCAGATCACAGTCATTACAATGCATAAAGCGAAAGGGTTGGATTGGGATTACGTATTCCTTCCTTTTTTGCATGAAAACATGATTCCAGGATCGCTCTATGTACCGCCGCTCATGCAATTTTTGGGAGACTTTACGCTTTCAGAGGTGGCGCGATCGCAGATCCGAGCGATCGTGCATGACTATGCTCTTCCGGATACCGAAGAAGCCTGGGAGCGGGCAGGCTATCTCAAAACCGCAGAAGAGTTTCGCTTGCTCTACGTCGCCATGACCCGTGCCAAACGCTTGTTGTGGATGTCTGCCGCAAACCAAGCCCCGTTTAGCTGGAACAAACCAGAAAATATCGATGCGCGAAAGCCGTGCCCGGTGATACCTGCCTTAAAAGAGCGTTTTCCACTCTCTGTGATTGGCGGATCAGATGAAAATGATAACGTAGAATTCTAGAGACATTTGAGAGGCGCTAGATATGGTTCAGACACCCGCCCAATCTCTCACATTAGAGGAATTTTTGAAACTGCCGGAAACGAAACCCGCCAGCGAATACTTCAATGGGCAAATCAGTCAGAAACCAATGCCGCAAGGAAAACATAGCACCGTTCAACGCGTCTTACACTGGCGATCGAGACACGGTTAAAGCCAAACTGCACCGCACGAGCCTACCCTGAGTTGAGATGTACGTTCGGTGGGCGCTCAACTGTTCCCGATATCTGCGTATTTGTCTGGGATAGGCTTCCACGTGATGAAAACGGCAAGATTGCTAACGTGTTTCAAATTGCACCTGATTAGACGATTGAAATTCTATCTCCTGATCAGCGCCCAACCAGAGTGATTAAGACTATTCTGCACTGCCTTAACCAAGGAACCCAAATGGGCTGGCTGATCGATCCTGAAGAAGAAATCGTGTTTGTTTCCTACCCTGATCGACCGACTCAATTTTTTGATGAGGCAGCACAGCAGATTCCGGTTCCTGATTTTGCCAACAAGTTTCGACTTACCGTAGGAGAACTGTTCGGCTGGTTATCTGACTGAGCGTTTTCGCGATTAGAAGCGAGAGGATTGGAAAGATGAATTGACGCGATCGCGCTATTTTTCTGTTATTCTAGGTAAGGCTTAAGCGGGTGTGGCGGAATTGGTATACGCGCACGCTTGAGGTGCGTGTGGCATTGCCTTGCGAGTTCGAGTCTCGCCATCCGCATAACCTCAAAAAGGGCACATCTTTACGGTGCGCCCTTTTTCATTGCCACAAATCCACCCTCTATGCTTCAACGAAAACGGTCTGATTAACCTGCTGCGATGCTTCAGGCTGCCCTTCCGCAGGTTTGTGAGCAATCCAATACTTGCTCATAAAATGCACCTGCGTCGAGATATCCGTAAAGCCCGCTTCCTGCAATCGCGCTTCCAAATTGTCCGCGCTGTAGTGGCGATAGTAAGGCTCATGGAACATCTCCGGAAAGTTCTCCATCAGGGGAGCCAAGTCGGGTGAATCACTCACCTGAATCGAATCACAAATCACAAACGTTCCACCGGGTTTGACCACGCGGAAGCAATTGTTAATCACGTTCTGCCGCGCTTGGGCAGGTAATTCATGGAACAAGAATACACAAGTCACGCCATGAAAATAATTGTCCAGAAAAGGCAACTCTTCCGCGTTTGCCTGAACGAGTTGAGGCAATTCTCCGGCGTTTTGCGACAAAAGTTGGTTGGCTTTCCGCAGATAAGCAGGAGATAGATCGGTTCCATAGAGCGCTGCTTTTGGCAGCATACCTCGAAGATTCTTCAACGTTCGACCGGTGCCGCAAGCCACATCTAGCACTTTGATCTGATTTGGCGCAACGTTACTAAACGTTTTCAATCCTTCTTTTAAGGGAGCTAACACCCGACGCCGCATCGGATCGGCGGCTCCATTAAACAAAAGCTCAACTTGCAAATCATACAAATTTGCTGACAAATCGCTGAGATAGCCGTTTGTCTGATGGTGGAAGTTTTGCAAATAGTAGTTGGGGTAGCCCCGCGTTTCAATGTCAGCATCAAATTCCTGATGCCGCTTGGTTTGCACGCGCTGCCACATGGATGGCATGTCAAGCCACACAACTGGGTAGAAGCGGAAGAAATCTTCCCAAGGGTTATCAAACAGGAGGGTTTCCGGGTAAACGCCCTGTTCTGCATCTTGCCAATCTGCTTCCAAGATGCTGCTATAGCGCTGCTGAATCTTACTAAGAATCTCTGGTGAAATCGGAACAGACTTGCTTTCTTCAAGAGGAGCGACAAGATTGGTGAGTTGGACACCCAAAGCTTTGTGTGCCAAACCAAAAACGCTCTTGCCTTGCTGGAAGGTCTGATACGCTAGTTTTGTTAACGTGTCGGGCATGGTTGAATTTATAACGTTAAAACCTATTTACATAAATAATTGTAACGAATTCAGCCAAAGAGGAATCGGGGTTGGAGGATTGATTTTTCAGAAAATGAAGGCGCGATCGCACCTCTTCTCACTCCTTGCGGAACTTTTTGGGGTGCGATCGCGCCTTACCAACTCATGAGACCGACTCAAACATTAGCAGTCAAACATTAGCAGTCGTAGTACAGCATAAACTCGTAAGGATGAGGACGAATGCTCATTGGAATCACCTCACGATCAAGCTTGTAGCTAATCCAGCTTTCGATAAAGTCTTCTGTAAATACGCCGCCCAACGTCAGATACGCATGATCCGTTTCCAGGTTCTTCAGCGCTTCAGCTAACGAACCCGGAGTAGACGGCACCTTCGCTAACTCTTCGGGGCTAAGTTCATAAATGTCCACATCTAGCGGAGAACCCGGATCGATTTGATTCTTGATGCCATCAATCCCCGCACATAACATCGCCGCAAACGCCAGATACGGGTTAGACGTCGCATCAGGACAGCGAAACTCAAGCCGCTTTGCCTTAGGATTAGTGCCAGAAAGCGGAATTCGCACAGAAGCAGAACGATTACCCTGAGAATAAGCCAAGTTTACCGGAGCTTCAAACCCAGGCACCAAGCGCTTGTAGGAGTTGGTTGTTGGATTCGTGAACGCCAGCAAAGACGGTGCGTGCTTCAAAATGCCGCCAATATACCACAGCGCTGTCTGGCTCAACCCAGCATACATATCTCCGGCAAACGTCGGCTGACCATTATTCCAAATCGACTGGTGGCAGTGCATGCCAGAGCCATTGTCACCAAACACCGGCTTTGGCATAAACGTAATGCTTTTGCCATACTTCCGCGCCACATTTTTGATGACGTACTTATAAGTCATTAACCAGTCTGCCGCTTGAACTAGCGTGCCAAACTTAATGCCTAGTTCACACTGCCCGCCCGTTGCTACTTCATGGTGATGCTTTTCGATCGGAACGCCACATTTCGCCATCGTCAGCAGCATCTCAGAGCGCATATCTTGCGAGGTGTCGGTAGGCGCTACCGGAAAGTAGCCTTCTTTATTGCGTGGCTTATACCCTAAGTTGCCCCCTGGCTCAACCCGACCAGAATTCCACGTTCCTTCGTTACTATCAACGTGATAATAGCCTTCGTGCTGGTTTTGGTCATAGCGGACATCATCGAAAATAAAGAACTCTGCTTCAGGACCAAAGAAAGCCGTATCGCCCAGCCCGGTAGTCTGGAGAAAAGCGATCGCTTTTTGGGCAATTGACCGAGGATCTCGGCTGTAGGGCTGCCCTGTCCGAGGCTCAATAATTGAGCAGACCATGCTCAGAGTCTTGTGTTCCATAAACGGATCGATCCATGCCGTATCCGGGTCAGGAACCATCGCCATATCAGATTCATTAATGGACTTCCAACCGCGAATACTAGAACCATCAAAGGCAACACCCTCGGTGAAGCTACTTTCGTCGATTTGGCTTTTGTGTAACGTCAGGTGCTGCCAAATTCCTGGGGTATCAATGAACTTGAGATCAATCAGTTCAATATTCTCGTTATTAATCCATGCCAGGATATCTTGCGGGGTCGCCATGAAATACTCCTTACTCGGTTCGCAACTGGCTCAACTCTGAGCGCGTGGTCAGTCAAAATAGGTCTGGAACGTTAAAAAAGCACGTAGGTTGAGTCGGTCTGCACACCAGATCGCTACCCTAAACCTGCAATCCTAGGAAGAGATTGACCTAAATAGCTTTTCTTTGCCCAAAACTTAGAAATCGAATAGCTGAAGAACAGCGACAATTCACGGAAGGTCTCCCCACCGTAACTCTCATGCTTTTGCGTTCGCCCCTAAGTTTCCCTGAACTATGGTAGAGAGAGGCTCACAGCGATTTTGTATCGCTTGTTACAAAATGCTTTGTACTCTTTAGAATTAAAGAATTAAACCTATATTTAGGAATCACAGTTTAGGAATTGCATCGGCTACAAAGGTTGATCAGTAAATTTGCAGGGAGGCTCCTCGGCTTTGAGTTAGAAGAAATGTAACGATTTGAGAATGGGAAGCTACCGCAAACGATACCTTCAAAATAGGCTCAATTCGCCATGGTAAACTTGAGCCTAAATCCGAATTTTATTGGGCTTCGACAGATGCTGTGGGTCGGAGCCTTCGCGTTAGTCAAACACATTTGTTTATAGGGATTGCTGGGAGAATAACTACATGCGGGACGCAGTAACAAGCCTGATTAGAAACTACGACGTGACAGGTCGCTACCTCGATCGCAACGCTATCGATAATTTGAAATCTTACTTTGATACAGGCATGGCGCGGGTTCAAGCGGCCGCGGTGATCAACTCGAATGCAGCAGCGATCGTTCGGCAAGCTGGAACACAACTATTTGACGAACTTCCTGAACTGATTCGCCCTGGTGGAAACGCATACACGACTCGCCGCTATGCTGCCTGTCTGCGGGATATGGACTACTACCTCCGCTATGCTAGCTATGCCCTGGTCGCAGGCGATATGGATGTCCTAGATGAGCGCGTTCTAGAAGGGTTACGTGAAACCTACAATTCTCTGGCAGTGCCGATCGGACCAACGGTACGCGGGATTCAAATTATGAAAGAGATTGTGAAAGATCAAGTTGCGGCGGCAGGGGTAATGAGCAGTAGTTTCTTAGAGCAGCCGTTTGATTACATGTCGCGCGAGTTAGGCGAGAAAGATCTCTAAATTCTTCGCAAGCATCGGCTCCTCATCAAAGCCCTCATCTGTTTTTCTACATTCCACAGTTTGGAAAAAGGGGAATAGTTGAGGGCTTAACGTTTCTGAGTTTGCAGAGTCAACTTTATTAAAACTTCGGTTGAGCAGGAAGTAACAGGGAAGAAGCAGACTTCTCAGAATATCTATCCCCTTAACCAACCCTAAACCTAAAACTGTCAGACCAAAACGAACCAATTATCAAGAGGCTACCTCCTCCAAGAGACCAGAGGAACCGTCAGCACTTGTTCATATCATCTGCATGAAAGTATTAAAGCGGGGGTGATTGGGACGATCCTCATCCAAGCGCAAAAAGCCCTCCCGGATGGGGAGGGCAGAGCTAAATCATCGCATCAGCAGAAGATTAGCCGTGGAT
>NZ_WVIE01000045.1 GCF_010091945.1 Myxacorys almedinensis A | reverse complement strand
GGGCATGAGATTTTAGCATTTTCAGCCTATTGGGTTTGCCCCTTTCTTGTCCAATTCTTATCCCGAACTCAGGTTAACCGAACAAAACGAGCCAAACTCTTTGAGTTAACGAGTTGGCGGCAATTTGAAGAACTGTTACAGGTAAAATGGCGACAGACCTTCAATCCTACGTGTTACGCTTAATGCGGCTCTACTTATGACCCCCGAACCGGCAACAAAACCCTCGACTTCGCCATCTCCCAACTGGAAACTGTGGTGGGAAAATATCCAGATTCTCGTCGCGGCGCTGATTTTAGCGCTGATCGTCCGGGCTTATGTGGCAGAGCCTCGGTTTATTCCCTCTGACTCGATGATTCCAACCTTGAGGATCGGCGATCGCTTAGTGGTCGAAAAACTGTCGTATCGGTTTCGCAATCCTGAACTGGGTGAAATTATTGTGTTTGATCCCCCCCCTCAGCTTCAAGACCAGGGATATTCTAAAGATCAGGCGTTTATCAAGCGGGTGATTGGCAGACCAGGGCAAACGGTTGAAGTGAAGGATGGTGAGGTTCTGGTTAATAATAGAAGCCTCGAAGAACCGTATATTGCTCAGCCACCAAAGTATAGAATGCCGCCAGTTCAGGTTCCTGAAAATAGTTTCTTTGTGATGGGTGACAACCGAAACAACAGCAACGATTCCCATGTGTGGGGATTTTTGCCAAAGGAGTATATTGTTGGACGGGCATTGTTTCGGTTTTTCCCGTTTAACCGAATTGGCGGGGTGTGAACCCGCTCAAAACGTCAGATAGTGCATCAGATCTGCCGTGATCTGACTGGGCAATGATAAGCGTTCCTGCAAATCGACAAGGTGTTTGTAGTTGCCGTTGGTTGTGCGATTTCGGGCGATCGCATGTGCCAACACAGGCTTGATTGCTGGAATTTGGGTCAACTCCTCTGCTGAAGCGGTGTTTAGGTTGACGCGCCGAATCTGATGCAAACTCTCTATGTCGTAATAACAAAATTGCATAATCGGTTCCAGTGGCTTCACGCGCTGGGCAGATATGCCTAAGGCAGCCGCCACATCGTCTGCACACACAAACTGAATCCCTGAGCGGCTCAACCCAGTTAACAGCCTGGCTTGATGAATTGAAAGACCGGGGAGCCTCAGCCAGTCGTCGATCGTGGCTTGATTGACATCGATTTGAATCCCCAGCGAGGCGGCAATTTTGATGTCTTCTAGCGACTGAAACCGATAGTAAGGATCATTTTGAATCTGAAACTTTAGCGATCGCATAGGATTGGGCAACGCCCATCGACCCGCTAATTTTGAGCCAGAGATGAACCAATCCAAAACGCCCATTTCTCTCCATGCTTACCCAATCTTTTCCAGCAATTTTCGTCGCTTTTGTTCAAATTCGTACTCAGAAATTAAGCCATCTTCCCGCAACTGATCCAAATCTCGCAGGGTTTCCGAAATGCGATTAACAGAGGTCGGCGACGTTGCAAAAATGCCTACCGAGGTCGCTGCTTCTGGCATTACCCCATTGTTAAAGTTGGCATCAAACTCGTCGGGATTTTGAACCAAATAGAAGATGGCATCAAATATACCCGCAATCCAAGCGACTTTGCTTCCGGTGAGGGCAAAGGCAACATAAATCAGACACCACCAGCGCTGCCCTAGATAGAGTTTGTGCAACCCTACCAGATGAAAACCGCCAACCATGGGAATCGCTCCTGCTAATGCCAAAAGCGCCGCTACTCTCCGACTTCTTGGTTTTGCTAACATTGCTGTCGATTTATCCGATTCTCCGGTTTACACTACCCACGTTGAGTACATAGAAGTATAGCCTCATCTTTGCGATGCTCTGACACTCGCCCTTGGCTGATTTGAAGCAGGGTTGCCTCCCCTCAATCATGAATTGCCTAGCCTCTGTTTCGTTGAGTGAGCCACAGCCCCCTCAGACTGGTTTTACTATAGCGAACTTCGTTCTGGATGTAGATTGCCCCCTATACCGGATTTTTTGTACTGGATTTTTCTGTACTGGCTTCTCCCTTGACCCAGTTTTTACTTACTTGAGGATCGCACCATCGATGCTCTCATCTACCTTCTCGCCCGACTGGTTGAAACTATTATCCGATCCCTATGCTGTCTTGGGGGTCTCGGTCGCTGCCGACGATCGCCGGGTTCTCAAGCGCTATCATGCGATCGCGAAAGTGCTTCACCCCGATCGCTATCTCTTTGCCGAGTCAGCCGATCAAGACTTCGCAAATCAAGTGTTTGCGCGGCTGGTGAATCCAGCGTACGAGAAAATTAAACACGACAAGGGACGATCTGAGGTAATGGCGATGGTGCGGCTTCAGGTGCGACGACTGGTGCGAGATTCACAGTTAGTGCCCCAAAGCGAGATTGCACGCGAGTTGATGCGTCAGCCCGTGCATGAGGCGGAAATATTTTATGAACATGCGATCGCGACCCTTGCCGAGGTTCAGTTTCAAGATTTAGAAAGATTTCACCTCGTCTCTCAGCAGCTTGACGAACTCAATTTGATCTATCTTCAACTCAAGATGGGAGATTTGTTCGTTCGAGAAAAACGCACCGGATTGGTTGCCGCCTCAGAGGTGAAACCTGCGACTCAGTATATTTTTGCCCGATCTGAGCAATCGTCATCCACCGTGGACTATGCCCGACGGCACTACGATCGCGCTCAGCAATACATCAAAAAAGAAGTGTGGGGGCAAGCCGTGCTAGAACTTCGAGACGCCCTGAAAATTGCTCCCCATCAAGCCGCATATCATGCTCTGTTGGGCTTTGCCTATCTTCGCCAAGACATGAGCGGCATGGCGATCGTTCACTTTCGTCAAGCGCTCAAACTCGACCCGACAGAACCGTTGGCAACCGAGTTTGCACCCCGATTAAATTTGCAGGCAAAGTCCCCCTCTCACCCCATTTCTACAGGCACTGAGCCAAAATTAGGCTCGCTATTTAGGCTGTTTCGGCGATAGAAAACGCGCATCCAAAACAACCAATTTTGGGCTAGCGTTAGGTAGTGAAAGCCCTACTTACCGGGAAGCAACGGCTGGATTAAGATGAATATTAGGGCGAGATTGATCAGCGTTAACCAACGTTAACCAACGTTAATCACCCCTATTCAGCTAGCGAAGCCAGTTTAGAGCAATGGGATTTTTTGACTCCGAGATTGTCCAACAAGAAGCTAAACAGCTTTTTGACGATTACCAGTCGCTTGTCAATTTGGGCGGCAGCTATGGCAAGTTTGATCGCGAAGGCAAACTGCTTTATATCGAGCAGATGGAAGCCATCATGGATCGCTATAAAATATTTATGAAACGCTTTGAGCTATCGGAAGATTTTACTGCTCAGATGACTGTAGAGCAGATGAAGACCCAGCTTAATCAGTTCGGCATTACTCCTCAACAGATGTTTGATCAAATGAACCAAACTCTGGCACGCATGAAATCGCAAATTGATCAGTAATTGATCAGTAATCTGAAACTAGACTGCTGAGCGCCAAGGTTGAATGTTGATAGTGCGATCGCAGCCTACGCCGCTAGATCCGAATCACGCCATACGTTCAACCTCGTGTTGTTCGCTCACTACGGTCGGTCAAAGTCAGAAGCAGGTCTAAACTTCTCAACTGGCACATCCTGCAATGCCTGCGACATAAACTCTCGCCAAATCGGAGCTACAAACCCTCCTCCTGTTGCCCCTTGACCTAGCTGCGTGTAGTTGTCATTGCCCACCCAAACTGCCGTTGCCAACTGTGGCACATAGCCGACAAACCAGATATCCCGCTCAGAGGACGTTGTTCCTGTCTTTCCGGCTGTCGGACGCCCAATCTGAGCGGCAGTCCCGGTGCCTCGCGAAACGACCCCTTGCAAGACATCGTTTAAGGATGCGGCTGCCCACGGATCAAGAACCAGTCTAGGCTTTGGCGTGTTGTCTAGCAAAACGTTGCCGCTGCTGTCACTCACTTGAGCAATCAACGTCGTCTCAGAATACCAACCGTTGCTCGCAAACGTAGCATAGGCTCCTGCCATTTCCATTGGCGTTAAATCAACAGAGCCAAGGGGCAGCGAAATCACTGGATCGATCGGGCTTTTAACCCCGATGCTGCGGGCGATTTCAACAACTTTGTTCAAGCCAATCTCTTGACCCAACTTGACCGCAGGAACATTGCGCGACATTTCTAACGCGCGGCGCAACGGCATTGCTCCACCAAAGGTACGATCGTAGTTTTGGGGATAATACATTTCGTAGCCATCTGGGTAGCCCACCGGGCTGTCATAGACAGTAGAGTCGGCAGCATATTTGCCAGAGGCTAAGGCGGCATAGTAGACAAACGGCTTGAAGGCTGATCCGGGCTGCCGCAAGGCTTGAGTGGCTCGGTTATATTCGCTTTTGCTAGAGTCCACCCCGCCAACCATTGCCTTCACAAAATGAGTACGCGGATCAACGGATACGATCGCCATCTGATCGGCGTAGACCCCCATATTATTCAGCCGACCAATCCAGTTGCGTGCCGTATCTTCTGCGAGGCGTTGCAGCTTAGAATCGATCGTCGTCTGGATTCGCATTCCACCTTTAAGCACGGCGTCGCGCCCAAACTTCTTCGTCAGTTCTTGAACAACGGCATTGCTGACATAGGGCATATCGCTCTTTTGAAAAGAGGTGATTTTGCCGAGCTTTAGCGACTGTTTTCGGGCTGCCTCTTCTTCTTGCGGAGTGATCCACCCCAACTCAGCCATCCGATGCAGCACCTCGCGCTGGCGTTTTTTCGCGCTTTTGAGATCCACAAACGGACTCAGCGCTTCGGGCGACTGGATCAAGCCTGCCATCATCGATGCTTCAGCCAAATCTAAATTGGCCGCAGATTTGCCAAAGTAGCTTTGTGCCGCCGTTTGCACCCCGTAATTGTTGTGCCCCCAGTAGACTTGATTGAGATACAGTTCTAAAATTTGATCTTTTTTAAAGATCTGCTCGATGCGAAGCGCCAAAACAGATTCGGCAATTTTTCGGCTAAAGGCTCGCTTGGGAGACAAAAATAGGTTTTTCACCAACTGCATGGTGACGGTAGAGCCGCCTTCGACCGTTCTCCCAGTGCTAAAGTTTGCTACCGATGCCCGTGCTACTGCACCTACGTTAACGCCGTTGTGAGCATAGAAGTAGCTGTCTTCGATCGCAATGACCGCTCGTTTTAACTGGGGAGAAATTTTATCAAGCGGCACGACTTCCCGATTTGCCTCTCCGTGAATGCTGGCAAGGAGCTTCCCCTTAATATCATAAATATGGGTAGTCTCACTCGGCGTATAGCCTCGCAGCACACGCACATCGGGCAAGTTGCGGAAGCTGACGGCTAAGCCCACTAACCCACCGGCAACGATCGCACTAGAAAGCATCGTTAATCCGAGTAAGGTGCCTCCTGTAACCTTGGCAACCGATCGAATAAATTGACCAGTAGATTCGGGTTGACGCTGTTGCTTTTGTCTGATGGTGTTAGACGACACGGTGATCTCTCTATTCTTAAGGGGGCAATGGGAGGCGCTAGATCATGCCTACTAGCGCAACGAGAAAGGGTCTGATGTTAAAACGGGGGTTAGTACGGGTATCACAGATAACTTTAGTAGGATAGATGAGACTGGCTAAAATGGAACAACGTTTCTCTTAAAGTTAGTTGAAAGCGCAAGAACAACCAGTTTTTCAACAGTGTGAACATGCTTGCAATATCCTAAACATCCTGTTGTGGCAGTAGGGGTATGGCATCGGTGCGGAAACGGCGGATGGGCAATTGGGTTAAAGGTTGCCCCAATTGTAGTAGTGTTTCTGAATTACCCTCGAATTTTAGCAAGGGAAATCATCTTCTACATCAGAGTAGGTTTATGGCAATTTTGTATCACCAATTTGCATCAGACCAATTTGTATCAGACCAATTTGCATCAGACAACGTATGGTAACCAATTCTTCCTGGCTTTACCGGGGCATTAGTGAAATTTTTCCAGATCAGCCCGATGCTGACAGCCCGACCGAGAACCTGGTGAAACGGATTGAGCAAGCGAACCATCCTCTCCGAGTCAAGTTAGGGATTGACCCAACGGGCACAGACATTCATCTGGGTCATAGTACCTTATTCCGCAAGTTGCGAGCATTTCAGGATGCTGGGCATACGGCTGTTTTGATCATTGGGGACTTTACAGCGCAGATTGGCGATCCGACCGGGAAATCGGAGGTGCGACAACAACTGACGCCACAGCAGGTGGCTGCTAATGCAGAAACCTATCTAAAGCAGGTGCGTCCGATTTTAGATTGTGAAACGCCGGGACGGTTGGAGGTGCGTCATAACTCGGAGTGGTTGGCGAAGCTCGATCTGTCAAACATTCGAGAATTGCTGGCAACGATGACGGTTGGGCAGATGCTAGCAAAAGAAGGGTTTGCGGAGCGCTATAAGCAGGGGACGCCGATCTATTTGCACGAGTTCCTCTATCCATTGATGCAGGGATATGATTCGGTTGCGGTTGAGTCTGATGTGGAGTTGGGCGGCACGGATCAGAAGTTTAACCTTGCGGTGGGTCGAGATTTGCAGCGCCATTTTGGGCAGACGCCCCAGTTTGGTCTGCTGATGCCGATTTTGCTGGGAACGGATGGCGTTCAGAAGATGTCGAAATCGCTGAATAATTACATTGGGCTGTCGGAAGATGCGCTGAGTATGTACTCGAAGTTGGAAAAGATTCCCGATACGCTGATTGAGCAATATTTTGAGTTGCTGACAAATCGATCGTTAGATCACCTGCCAGACAACCCCCGCGATCGCCAAAAATTGTTGGCGCTTGATGTGGCGTCTCAGTACCACGGCAAAGAAAATGCCCTAAACGCTCAAGCGGCGGCGATCGCTCTGGTGCAGGGTGCAGGCAGTCAAAGCGATGCTGTTCCCGAATTTTCGCTTTCATCTGTGCAGTTTCCGTCTAAGATTTTTTACCTGGTCAGTGCTACAGGGCTGTGCAAGAGCAGTTCAGAGGCGCGACGGCAGATTCAAGGCGGTGCGGTGAAGTTAGATGGGCAGAAAGTAGAGCAGGCTGACCTAACGTTTACGTCTTCTGAAGCGTTGAGAGGAAAAGTGCTTCAGCTTGGTAAAAATAAGTTTGTGCGCTTTGTTGAGTAGGGAATGACCATACCTGAACCCATGTCTGGACTTATATCTGAACTTATATCTGAACCTGTGTCATATCTGAACCTATGTCTGAACAGAAGATGAGCATATCTGAACGGATTATTGTGCCGTTGGATGTGGCGAGTCAAGAAGCTGCGATCGCGCTGATTGACCAACTCCCCCAAGTCACCTTTTGGAAAGTTGGCTTAGAACTTTTCGTCAGCAGTGGGGCACCCATTCTGACCCGACTCAAACAGCGGCAAAAGCGCATCTTCCTCGATCTAAAGTTTCACGATATTCCCAACACGGTCGCGGGGGCGTGCGCGGCGGCAGCGAGCTATGGCGTTGATTTGATCACGATCCATGCCGCTACAGGAAGTGCCGGACTTCAACTCGCCCAAACCGCCCTTCGAGCTAGCGCAGAACACGCGGGGGTACCCGTTCCTAAACTGATTGCAGTAACGCTTTTGACTAGCATTTCTGCTCGCACCCTGGCGTTTGAATTAAAAGTGCCGCTAGAACTGCCGGAATATACGCTGGAGATGGCGCTTTTAGCCCAAGCAAGCGGCTTGGCGGGTGCCGTCTGTTCTCCGCAGGAAGTGCAACAACTGAGACAAACCTGCGGCGATGAATTTGTTTTGGTAACGCCCGGTGTCAGACCGACGTGGGCAGAGGCAGGCGACCAAAAGCGGATCATGACGCCTCGGCAGGCACTGGAGGCAGGGTCAACCTATGTGGTGATTGGGCGTCCGATTACGGCGGCAGAGCAGCCCGGTAGAGCGTTTGAGCGGATTTGTCAGGAGATCGAAGATGCCTAGGGGAGGGAGCCGCGCGGTTCTTTCACAATTGCGCCTTTGGAGCAGCCAGATCGGTGCGATCGCGCTCTTGCTTCTGGTTCCGTCGGCAAGCGAGGCTGCCCTAATGCCCAAACGCTATGCCTGCCCCTCCGAGGTTGAGCCGCTCGTGACGCTGATGCTTGGTAGCTTGGCAGGCTACACCAATCGCGCGATCGCCCGATCGACTAGCCGGGAAAATGTAACCCGAAGTTATGTCGTTACCGTGGGTAGACCTGAGTTTGAGCCGCTGCCATTGAGTCCGGACAGGTTGAGCCGAGATGGAACTTCGGGGCACGGCAAGCCGGTGGGCAAACCTGACTCAACTTTACGTCAAGTCTTCATCACAACCTTGGAGCGAGAACGGGTTGCCCCGCCGCAGATGGCTGCCGAGAGCGATCGCCCATCGGGGCGCAATGTGGTGTATCTGCAAGGCTTTCATTGGCTGTTTCTGACCAGAACAGAGGATGAGTGGCGCTTGGCACTCCTGTTCACCCAGATTGGAACCTATCCCACAAAACAGTCGCCAACGCCGCCACGGGAGAGCAGCCAAGGGGTGATCGGGCAAGCCATTCAAACGTGGCTGCGAGATTGTAACGCTGGCGCCATTCCACCTGCAAAATCTGACCGTTTTTTCAATAAAACCAGATAAAATAGCAGACCTAACCCGAAGTGCTGACTTCGCAAGCGTTTATAGGAACTGCACCCCTCAATGGCATTAAACGAACGGCAGATTAAAATTCTACAAGTCGTCAGCAACGGAACTATCTCTGGTGAAGGCATCGCCAACGCATTAGGCTCATCGATGCAGATGCTCCGCTATTATTTAGACACCATGGCAGAAGATGAATATCTTAAAGTAGCCAAAGTTTATGACAATAGTACACGAGAATTTCAGATTGTCCGAGCCTATTTGACCGATAAAGGAAGAGCTATTTTGGAACAGCTAAAAAGCTCAGAAAAATTAGCCGACCTGCTTCCTAAAGTTTCCTTGCAAGAGCCGTCTGTTGAGCACGCTGATGGGTCTTCTAAACCTGCGACAAGTGGACGAGCTGCAACGCAACAAATTCTGCTTCAAGACGTTGAGCAAATTATTAATTCCCTGGATGCACTTCAGAGAATTGTAGAAGAATTACCAGAAGATCGCCGAGATATTGTCAGCGTTTACCTTAGCGATCTGCAAGACGAAATCAAGATTGTTTACAAACGCAGACCTCAACGAATTAAGGCTTACTTTCTAGCCGTTTTAGGCACAACCCTGCCGATCATCAAACAGAGCGATCGCGCGGGTGACTTTATCGAACATGCTCGAAAACTATCAGAAAAATTGGGCGTTGTTGTCAAGTTGCCGTCTCTAGAGTGAGGGGTTTCGTGCTACCCGCGATCGCTGCCGTTTACTGTTTTATGCTCGGTCACCAAGGTTAAACTCGTCCATTCCCCTGTATGGTCATAACTGCGAATGATGCGCTGTCGCAGATCCGCTTGCAGCAACCACCCCAGTTCTAGAACAAACGGTTGACCCGGTTTAATCTGCACCGGGCAGTTACACGATGCGCCATCTGGTAACAGCAGAATCTGAATAGGCATCGCGCCTTGATCAAAAAAAAGCGCTGCGCTGTTGGTTGCGTTGCCGTTCTCCAGAGAAATAATCCTGGCGTTTGATGCCAGCCTACACTCTGCCTCTCCTTGCCCAAATCTCAACTCCTGCTTTACCCGATCGCCGTCCCGTCCGATGGTTAGCGTCGTTGGATAAGAATCAGGCGATCGCCAGTCAGGATACAGCGTTAGCGCTTCACCTTGCCACTCGCCGACCACATCATCGATCGTCAAGGGTGGGCGTTCGGGCGCATCGGTTTCAGCCCGTTGCTCGCGGATCAGGGTGAGGTTCTGCAACGCTCGGTTTTCAAACATTTGAACCAATCTTAAGCGGCGGTTGCCGTCCATTAACCCAAACTCAGCGCCAAACGCGCCAAACGGGCTAAGCTGCATCGATCCTTGCGAGAACGCTCCATTTTCAAAAAATAGCACGTCGCGACTGAGGGTGCCGTGCATGTCAAACTCTATGTCTCGATGGGTTGGAGAATTGCGCCGCAAGCTAAAGTGGACGTGTTGATCGCTGCGTCGATCGATGTGAACGACGGAAGGCGTGGTATCGAGTTCTTTGCCTTGCACCGAAAACCCGGTAAACGACCCGTGCCATTCTCCAACATTTTGCAAAAAGCATTCCCACTGCGACTTCATAGGCGATTAGAGTTTAGCGAAACGATGCACCGCAAACAGGCTGCCCATTAATCCTACCGAAGCGCCGAACGTTAGCAAAATAATGGGTAGAAGAATGACATCAAACGGCTTAAGCTGGACGCTTTGGGCGAGAAATTGCAGAAAGTCGGCTTGCTGGGACAGAGCGTGAGCGATCGCTCGGTGCACCCCATAAACCATGCCCCCCGCGATCGCGGCTCCGACCACGCCAAAGGTAACGCCCTGAAGCACAAACGGCAGATAAATCCAGCCGCGCGTTGCCCCAACCAACTGCATCACCTCAATCTCGCGCCGCCGCGCTAAGACAATCAGGCGGATCGTGGTGCTGATCACGGCGATCGCCGTGACGGTTAGCAAGCCAGTCACCATAACGCTGATCCAGTTAAACCCCCGGTTGAGTTGGGCGATCCGTTGCACCGCTTCATCGACATACTGTACGGTTTCGATGCCTTGTAATTGCTTGAGCGTTTGGGCAAGAGCAGGAACTTGCGCCGATGAGGTTGCTTTCACTTTCAACTCATCCACCAAAGGGTTTCCCTCTAATTGCTGAGTCGCATCTTTGAGGCTCGACAATCCCAACTCTTTCACCAACTGGCTCCACGCTTCTTCTTTCGAGGTGCCTTCGACCGATGCAACAGACGGCAACCTCTCGATCACAGGCTTGAGCGTGTCTGCCGACACCCCAGTTTCTAAATAGACTGACACCTCTAACTGGCTGCCAAATTGATTGAGCAAGCCTTCTAGCTGCCACGATGCCTGCAAACTCACGCCAAACAAAAACAGCAGCACCGTTACTGTACTGATTGCCGCCCAGTTCATCCAGCCGCCCCGCTTTAAGCCCAGAACCGTTTCTCGGCACAAATACTCCAGCTTTGTTAAAAATCGTAGCATTCCCACAGATTGATCTCCCTGATCGTGATGGGTCATCTCTCCCGTCGCGCATTCCTTTTAACACACATTATTCTCAACCGAACCCCAAATCCAGAACCTTACTGTGCTTCCGACCTGCCTCAAATTAGATAAGATAGAACCAAGGCGGACTCGATCCGACCTTTGGCATTCAATGCGGGTGAACTGTCCATGCCTTCTGAAGTTTTGGTTGAGAAGAAAAAATTAGCGAAGCCACCCCTAGAGGTGCATCACCTGGGCGATCGCGTCTTGCGTCAACCGGCAAAACGGGTTGCAAAAGTAGATGATGACATTCGTCAGATTGTGCGCCAAATGCTGCAAACCATGTATTGCGAAGATGGCATTGGCTTAGCTGCGCCGCAGGTGGCGATCAACAAGCAAATTATTGTGATTGATACTGATCCTGAAACCCCGGAGCATCAGCCGCTAGTGCTGATCAATCCGGTGATCAAGTCGATGAGTAGCGAGATTGATGTCTCTCAGGAAGGCTGCCTTAGCATTCCGGGAGTCTATTTAGATGTGCAGCGTCCTGAAGCGATCGAGGTGTCGTTTAAAGATGAGCAAGGACGCCCCAAAACCCTCAAGGCGACCGGCTTATTGGCGCGCGCGATTCAGCATGAAATCGATCACCTGAATGGCGTATTATTTGTAGACCGGGTTAACAATCAACTCGCGCTCACGCAGGAACTTAAGAAGCGTGGGTTTTCAACTCAAGCTGTGAAGCCGGTGGCGTAACTTATGATCATGACTCCCAAAAGCGGCGTTCTTCTTGCCGGGTCTTGTGTTGCTGCGATCGCGGCAGTAGGCTGCATTTTCGAGCTTTCCTCTGGCACGCCCGATCTAGGTGTGCCAACGACTGGCATCATTTTGGCGTTGAGCGCTCCGATTGGCGTCATTTGTTTTCTCTCTGCGGTGTCGGATGCGAGAAAGCATAATTCGTAATTTAGCCTGACAATCGGCTGTTGACGAGAAGCCAGATTTAGATCTGGCTTCTATTTTTTGGCATAAATCGTAGCAACCCTAGACGTGGGGTGTCTCACTTAGCCTCCTACGGCAGCCGAGGCACCGTTTGTTGATGCTTCTGCTGAGGGCGTCGATGCTTCTGCTAAGAAGGTGGGAGCGGTAGTTGGGGCAGGGTCGGGAGTGGTGCGGCGAGCATTTTTTCGCCGTGAGCCACCTGCCATTTCGTATTCGTAGCTGGTTTTGCCATAGCGGCTGCCAACTCCTAGCAGCATTTTTTCCGATAGTTCCAGAACAAGCCGTTCTGCATCTTCTACGTCATTGGCAAGTTTATCGATTGACGATAAAGCAGTATTGTAGAGGGCAAGCTTAGAACGCAGATCGGTGATGGTGGCGGCATAAGCATCCATAGTCAGCCCGCCGCCAAGGTCGAGCCTTGCACTAATAGAGCGCAAACTTTCGATGCGCCGTTCGGCTCGTTCTAGGGGGCTGGAGTTTCTTTTTCGACGTGCCATGATACACCTTTGTGGGTAGGTTTACTCTTGCACTTTATCCAGGGCGCTGCTCGCCTGACCTGAGCAAAATTGGGCAATCGTTGGGGTAGGTGCGATCGCACCTAAAAAAAGTTAGTGATTTTTACCTAAGCAACTTCAGTTTTTATGATGCAACTTTTTACCCTGCAAAGTTATGTTGCTCAGCGTCTTGTCAGTTTCCATTCTCTTTGCGCCTGATTTAGCTAGACAGTCTTAACTGCTATGTCGATAGATCCAAACCCAACTTTCTGATCCCGATTCTCTTAAAATTAAGCATTCTTAAACGATTGCTGCCATGACTTAAGCGATGCTTATAAATGAAGTAATAGTTGTTATTAGCGTTCAAGCTAGCCTAGCTCTTATTCAAACGCGAGCAACTCCGGTTTGTTCCTAGGCGATGGGGGTTGAAGCGATCGCACCTCCGGTTTCAACGAGCGCTACCCTCTGTTAAGCCAGCGCTGCACCAGGAGAAGTCGTTGTTATGCTGGCTTTAGCGATCGCAGCCATAGCTTCAGCACTGACTGCCCCCTCTAAGTTTCGGAGTCTGACTATTTCTGGAACGACCTGAGCAACGTGTGCCTAAACCGTTGCTCTAGGGGTTTCGGGGGATGCCCTGGGTAACCGCTAGTGACAAATTAGAACTTACGAGTTACAAGTTACGCTTGCGGGTTGATAAAGTGTTGATAAGGAGTCCTGAGGCTTGCTTAAAGGGCACGATGTGGAGTATAAAATATTGCCTATTGTTCCTAAAACTTTGCCGCTTTGACCCAATTACTGGTGATAGATTTTTGGTGAATGGCAACTGCTGGACATCGTGTAATGACAGGTGAATCGTCTGCGATCGCAAGCTTGCGGCAACTGCCGACCAGGGGTAAGCCTGCCCTCAAACAGCATTACTACCCCCTTCCGGCTGATCGCATTTTGGCGATCGGGCGCGATCCGCGCTGTCAGATTGTGGTCGACCCGGTTTTGTATGCTTCTGTGTCTCGGCGGCATGTGGAGGTGCGCCCTACTGCCCAGCCGGGAACTGCACCAATGTGGTGGATCTGCGACCTGAATAGCTCTAATGGCACCTACTTAAACGGGAAACGACTGCGGGGATGTGAGATTTTGCAAAGCTGCGATCGCATCACCCTCGGACGAAATGGCCCAGAATATATATTTGAGTACAGCGCTCAAGCGCCCTCGGCTCATCCCCCAAACGGCTTGACCGCGCCGCCCCCAGAACCGTCGATCGCTTCGGCGACAGAAGAGGGGGTCACCTTCACCCAACTCTTTCCCATCCTGTCTACCGGGCGCGATCTCACGCGAAAAGCCTTCCTTGCGCCCAGCATGATTACCATCGGATTTGTGGTGGCGATGTTTTTGGCGGTCGGGCATGCCGTCATGTTTAATTTGCTGATTGCGGGGTATCTGGCGATCGCCGCGTACTATTTTGTCTACCAGCTTTGCGGCAAACACAAACCCTGGTGGGTTGCAGGGGGGGCGGCATTCGCCACGATCGCACTGCTGCGAAGCCCGATCTTGCCGTTGTCAATTGTGCTGTTTCGGCAAATCTTGCCTGGGCAAGTCCCCGACTCTGGAGAATCGATCAATTTCCTGGTACTGCTGATTCGGATGTTCTTTGGGGCAGGTTTGATGGAAGAATTGCTGAAAGCGCTGCCGCTTCTGGGATTTTTTCTACTTGGGCGATTTTTGCCCCTGCCGTGGAGTCGTTGGGTCGGAATTTGGGAGCCGTTGGACGGCATTTTGCTAGGTGTGGCGTCTGCGGTTGGGTTTACCCTGCTAGAAACCTTGGGGCAATATGTGCCGGATGCGATTCAAAACACAACGCTACAAGCGGGAGAAGGGCTAAATCAGTTGGTGGGGCTGCAACTTTTGATTCCTCGCTTGTTGGGATCTATCTCAGGACATATGGCATATAGCGGCTATTTCGGTTATTTCATAGGACTAAGTGTGTTGAAACCGAAACAAAGTCCGGTGATTTTAACAATTGGCTACCTTGCCGCCGCCTGTCTGCATGCCCTCTGGAATGCCATGGGCATCGTTAGCCCCGTGATTTTGGCATTGGTGGGAATCTTGTCTTATGCATGTTTGGCGGCGGCAATCTTGAAAGCTCGGAGTTTATCGCCCACGCGATCGCAAAACTTTGCAACTCGGCTCAGAGGTTAACACCGTTCCTGAGAAGCGCTTTATCAAATTTCTATCATTCTTTGTGGAGCCACAGAGGTATTTTCCTTCTTTAGAGAGACGTTCTGAGAAACGGAGGGATTTACGCTCATGGCTAAAGGTTGGGCTTGATTGCCCAGTCCTCTTGCCCACACGCGAATAACGCTTCGCACGTTAACAGGATTCTATGACGAACTTGAACCCAATTATTAATAGGAAAATGTTCCTGCCGTTGAGCATTGCTGTGCTCACAGTGTTTGCAGGAACCCTCAAAGCGCACGCGGAAGAACCAGATGCCGTTGATGCGACTTCTGTATTGACTAATCAAGTTATACGACCAGATTTTAACGACGCTCGTTATTCTACTGCTCCTACGGTAACGATCGCATCTCCAACTCAATTTTCAACTCCAGAGACAAGTGTTCTCCAAGCTTTGGCTACGGTTCCTTCGGCGTCTCTTGCCGCTCCTATTCCTGGCAAGTCGGTCACGAAAGCATCAGGGCTATTGGCTCAAGCTAGTGACACCACGCCGACTACTCCCGGAACGCGCAACCCATCGACCATTCCCGATACGGTTCCCACTCCAGGAACTACCACTCCAGAAACCACCACACCCAGTACCACTCCTAGCCCATTCAACACGGCTCCAGGAACCCAAGACACCACGCCAACCACTCCCGGAACGCGCAACCCATCGACTATTCCCGATACGGTTCCCACTCCCAACCCGGGTGGCACTACTCCAGGAACGATCATTACTCCGGGTAGCACTCAACCGAGTACTACGCCTCCACCCACGACAACGCCCGTGTTCCCTAGTACCACGCCAGATACCACGGTTCCAGATACCACCACACCCGGCGTTACATCCCCAGATACCACTCCTACAACGCCGCAATTTACCCCTGGCACATCCCCAGATACCACCACTCCTAGCAACAATCTGATTCCTCCGATCTCGCCGGGTCGGGCAACGAGGTCAGGGTCTAGCTATGTAGGGGCGGGTGTTAATATTGGCGTTGGAGATGGCGATACGGCGCTAGGTAGTACTAACTTCGAGGTCTTCAGTAAAATTGGCTTGACTCCTACCTTTTCAGCCCGCCCATCGATTCAGTTTTCAGATGATGTGACAATTTTGCTGCCCGTTACCTACGACTTTAGCTTTGGTGCAGGTCCTACAGAAGCGCTAGGGTTTACAGCCGCACCTTATGTTGGCATTGGGGCGGCAATTTCCACCGGAGATGGCGGAGACGTTGCCCTATTGCTGACTGGTGGTGTGGATGTGCCGCTTTCCGAGCAATTTACAGCAACGGCGGCGGTTAACGCCTCGGTTATTGGAAAGGCGGCTGTCGGAATTCGGGTTGGCGTTGGTTACAACTTCGCTGGATTCTAAGATTCTAATTTGTCCTCTCCCTAGCCTTCTCCGCAGGGAGAGGAAACAAGAAATCTAGCTCCATCCATAAATTCCATCACTCATGACATTCCATCACTCATGACAAAGGCGGCTTATCAGTTCAGTGAAAGCCGCCTTTATTTTATTGAGATATTAGAGCATTACAGAGCCGTCATTACCTTGATCAACTCATTAGAAAGATCCGTGGTGCACAGTTCCTGCTTTGTAAACAAAACTCCAGCTAAAAAGTAGATGTTTTGGGAATAAAATGCCTGCTGGTTTTGACGTAGTTTTGCAATGCTGTTTCTAACTTTTGGCTCAGAACTGTAATACCCAAACGGGAGCGGTGTCAGCATAAAATCTGCGATCGCATAGCCCTGATCCAACCCATGCTCAATCGTTTCCACCGGATTTGAGTAGCTAGACACCAGCAACATCACATTAGGACAATCTAAAGTGAGGAGCCGATTTGTGATGGTTGCGCCATCACTGCCACCATGTAACAGAGGCATACAAATATTGTTATCTGGCGCAGGTAAGTAAGGCGGATTTGCAATCAGACACTGGGCGTTGGGAATATCTGCCTCAAAAAAGGATCGATTGTGAACGCTATAAGTCTCATCTAGCTCTAGGTGAGCAATTCTAGAACAAGCGACCTGATAAGCATCAGGGTTTAATTCATAGCCTTGAATCGTTCCACCAAAGCAGCTTCGCATTAATGCGTTAATAACAGGGCTACCATCTCCACAACCAAATTCAATAATGCTATCGGCATCACTGTAGCGATTAAATACTAGCCGTTCTAGACAATAGGAATAGAAATGCGATTCTTCGGGGCAGAAAAAAACGTCTTGCTTAGAGTAAACAGGAACTGGGTCGCAAAGTACTTGCGAAGCTGCGCTCTGCATCGATCCTTCAGAGTTTAGCAGCGCCAATTGTGAGCGAGATTCAGCGAGTGTCATAGAGTCAGTCCAAAAATGATTTGCGTTGCATTATTCCATTCGGGCGTAAAGCGAAACTGTGGAGTCTGAGGCACAAGCTGGGTCAGGGAGAAACCATAGGTAGCGGTTTGGTCTCCCATTGACGCAGGCGCTCAACTACAGCAGCACTAGCGCGATCGCCCATTTGCTTTTCTTGGTCGTAGCCCAACACCAGTTGCCACGCTTCGTTGGGATACATATCAATCAGGGGTAGCGTAACGTTTTCGATCATCCACCGCCCATGTCGCTCGTCTTCGCGGATGTGGAGTTCCCAATATCCCATCGCATCATCAGACAAACCCAAACGCTGAGCCGCCGCCAGATAATTGCGATAGGCAGAAGGCCCAGCAACTTCAAAATAAGCTAGACCGCCGTTGTAGCGCAAAAAGTGGCGTTTGCACTCGGTGAGTAGAAAGTTATGATTTGTGCTAGCAAGAATTTGCCACGGGACGAGATCGATGTAGGCTTCGGGCTGCGTATCTAAGCCGAGTTCGGTCATCATCAGTGCGAAAAACGTGGAATGTTTGCGCGATAGACGACCGTTACCGTATTCCTCAATCAGCACTTTGGTGAGAGTTGCCTGAACTTCGTTTGCCGCACCACCCAAAATGCGCGTGAGTCGGCTCGACTCAATTAAGCCATCGAACGATGCGATCGCAATCAAGTAGCGGTAGCCTTCTAACGACAATTCGTTCTGTAGATACAGGGCGTCGGCAGAGAGAGCCGGAGTCAGATCTGCTTCGTAGCGATCGCTGAGAGCTTGCTTAAAATCTAAAGATGTATAAGACTCAACATCGACCTGAGCAAGTTCCCACTGTTGCCACACCGCTTCGATCTGGTTCCGGATTTTTTGCAGATACAGCGATCGCTCGTTGGTATAGTGATGAAGATCATCATACCAAAATAAATTTAGACGATTGATGCGGTATAAAACGCGCTGAATAAACCAGTGGGCATCGTCTGAATTGTGATCTGCTAAATGATGCGTTGTTTTGTAAGCGTGTGCTAATGCCCGCTCTAGCGCCGCTTCAAAATCATTGATTTGAGCAACACAGCAGTTAAGTTGCTGATCGAGATCTTCTATCTCAATTAATTCACCAAAGCTTTTTTCTGCTTCGTAATAGGGATTGGTCTTGATTTGCGCCTGTGTTGTAGCTGGGAGTAGTTCCTGCGTTTTCAAAGGCGTAACTAAACTGCCTTGCATGTATCTGCTGCTGTGATGATTTGCGATCTCATAATCGTTGATACAGTTTCCAAATTCATCTCCCTAAGAATGAGCTTGCCTTGTCCTAAAGACAGAGTTTTGCGAAAGGGCAAAAGCAGAAGTAGCTTGCCTCTGCTAAATTTGTTGGTGTAAAACCGTTGTTATAAATTTATTCAATCTAAATTTATTCAATCTATTGTTGAAAAGTTAGCAGAATCGAATTCTCATACCAAGTCGTCTTACTTCCTCGCTCATGGTTGCAATTCGTCCATAGTCAGTATAAGACACAAACATCAATGCAGTCGCGTGAAAGGCGCTATTAATCGAGGTAATAGATGGTTTGGTAAAGAGTTCTGCTTTGTTGTTTGCGAAGTTGGATACATTGATATGAGGAATTCCAGCTAATATAAAAAACAATAGAGTTAGCAACGTGATCGATACAATAAAAATGTTCGCTCGATTAGAACGTTGAACACCGTCTAAGACAACCAAACTCAATACAACAACGGCAAGAAATGCAATAGGATCAATAAGCTCCAAGTTTACCCTTCCCAACGCACTGAGCAAATATCCTGAGAATCCTCAAGCGGCTGATGCTGACTTTGCTAGCAAAAAGAGCCAGCCTGCACTAAAGCCAAGCCACGGATTGAGATAGCGATAGCCATATTCGTAACTGCCACCGCTCATGGGATGGCGAGCCGCAAGTTGAGCAGCACTTAGCCCATTGCACAACGCTACGATCGCAAGGATAAGGTTTGCTCCAGCAATGTCTGCTGCAATGCCGATACTAACAAATACTCCGGTTCCCACGATCGAACCTAAGCCCATAACTGTTGCGCCCCAAACCCCTAGTTCGCGCTTTAGCACAGGTTGCGCCATCTGTTATCGTCCTATGACTGTGCTTAGATTAGTAAACGAAGGTTATGAAGGGAGCAAAAGCAACTTCAAAACTGGGGCGTTGGCAACAGCTTGGACAGCAGACGTAACAGATGCTTTGGGCAACGTTTTAGACAAAGAAATTGTGTTTCAACCGCATTCATTAATCTGTTTTATCCGTTACCCAAGATGCGGTCATGCTAGCGATCCTGTCGGTGGGCTTGGGCAGGCGGGCTGGTCGCTTCTACAGCAGTAAACGTCTCTAAAATTTTGTAGGTATGAGATACACCTTTTGGCACAACCCAAGAATCACCGGATTCTAGCACTATGACTTGACCGTCGAGGTGCAGTTCTGCCCTGCCGCTAATGGCATAACCGACAGTTTCATACTCTCGTTTTGTAGAGGGTTTGACCTCATCGGCAGGTTCTTCCTGTTCCCAAAGCCGCATTGCGAGGCTCTCGCCCGAAGCAAGATATTTCTGCCCCATATCCCCTCTGGGCGAAGATTGAGCGTCTACTTTCTTAGCGCTAGTGTCTGTCATCTTGAGTCTCTTTTGGGTAAGGTTTGCATAATGGTAGTGCCTGAAGGCTAACCGATGCAGGGCTGATCAGCCTCTGACTTAAGTACAGTGGTGGGCGGTGAGCACTAGCGTTTTCGACACAGATCGCAATGACCACAGCAAAAAGATTTTGCTTCTTCGTCACACCCGAAGGCAGAAAGTAGAGATTGCCACCGACAATTCTTGGTGCTGAGATAGGTCTGCATTGGTTGCACAGAATTTACTGCTGCGTTGTGGGTATTGTTTCGGTTCCCATTGTTTTTATGTCTATTAATTTCATAGTGGAAGGGATCGAGCCAACTCAGAGTTCCCGTCTTGTAGAGCAGAGACAGGGATTTTGCACCTTCTTTGAACTGTTTAGATACGCTTGCTACTGATCCGTGGGGTGGAATAGCCTGCGCCAATTTTTGAGCAGATTGGATCTGCGATCGCATCTGCTGCTGAAAAAAATTCCAGCGCGTTTTGTCGTCTGGGTCGAGCCAACTGCTAATTAGCATCAGTGCGATCGCAGGCTTTCCATCTCGCCCAGCCCGCCCTATTTCTTGCACATATTCACTCAGTAAAAACGGCGCGTGATAATGCACAATCCATCGCACGTTAGGTTTGCTAATGCCCATGCCAAACGCATTTGTACAAATTACAAATTGCAGGGTGCCCTTCAGCCAATCTTGCTCGATCTGGCGGCGATCGTTTGCTGCAAGTCCTGCATGATAGGCAGCCGTGGCATGCCCTTGTTGCTTTAACTCAATGGCTAACGCTTCGCTGTCGTGCCGTGTGCGAACGTAGACCAACCCAGACTGCCTGAACTGGGAGCCGATGAACTGAATTAGGCGCTGGCGGCGACCTCTGGGCGTTGAGATCGATTGGACAGTGAGAAACAGATTAGAGCGATAGGGACTCAGACGAACGCGATGAGGATGATCGAGACCTAGAATGCGCTCGATGGTGTCTTGAGTGGTGGGATCGGCGGTGGCGGTGAAGGCGGCGATCGCCAGGCGTGTTGTAGGCGGTTTGTGCTGCAATAGAGCCGGGCGAACTGCTCCTAGCCGATAGTATGCAGGTCGAAACGTCTCTCCCCACTGCGCCACACAATGAGCTTCATCAACGATCAGTCCGTTGATTTTGAGGTTGGGCACACACAGGCGCTGCCACACCGGTGCGCTGAGTAGTGTTTCAGGCGAGAGATATAGGAGGCGTAGTTGCTGCGTTTCTAGCGCCCACAACACTTTTTTACGATCGACACTAGCCATTTCGCTATGCAGAAGCGCGGCAGGTAATCGCCGCTGTTGCAAGTCTTGAACCTGGTTTTCCATCAAGGCGACGAGCGGCGAAATCACTAGCGTGAGTCCGGTTTGCATCAGTGCTGGCAATTGAAAACAAAGCGATTTTCCGCCGCCGGTGGGCAAGATAATTAGGGCATCTTGCCCGGTGAGCAAGGTTTGAATGACGTCGCCTTGAGGAGGGCGAAAGTCAGGGTAGCCCCAAAGGTGTTGTAGGAGCGATCGCGTCTGGGCAAGGGATGAGGCAGTAGAGGCAGTCATGAATCTGGGAAAATAAGCTGTTCATAGCATTCCCCGGTATGAGAAAAAGACGATGGCGATCGCTTTTAGCACATGCGGTCTGGGCAGAAGATTACAAATTTACATATCCGCTAGTGATAACGTTAAGAACATCTCATCTAAATGACAATATTTTCAGCAAGACATTCCTCCGAGTACACTAAAAATTCAGATTTTACAATGGTTCAATTTATGTAAAGTCTACTATTCTGTTATCTCAATTTGAAAAAAATAAGAACAAGATTGAGAATTGTTGTGCAGCGGTTTTTCTATGAAAAGAATAATCCAAGCAATTACTCGATGCAATTCTATGAAACAGAAACAATTGACGGCTCAGGCAGTGCCCAAGAAGTAGCTCTGTGCCAACGTCTGACCCATAAATTCGCCGATTGGGGACATCCCCAAAGTCTGCTATCGGCTAAACCACAGGCGCGATCGCAGGTCATCAAAATTGCGGCGTCACAATCTCAACATTGGAGACTAATACCAAATTGAAAAAAGGGAGAGACAAATGAGAGAATGGGTTCTGCCGTGTGGAGAAAAACAGCAATGTCAGGT